>CAIMXF010000490.1 GCA_903845345.1 uncultured beta proteobacterium | reverse complement strand
GCCGTGGGCGACGACGACCAGAGCATCTACGGCTGGCGCGGCGCCACCATCGACAACCTCAAGCGCCTGCCGGCCGAATATCCGACGCTCAAGGTGATCGCGCTCGAGCAGAACTACCGCTCCACCGGCGCGATCCTGCGCGCCGCAAACGAGGTCATCGCGCTGAACCCGAAGATCTTCCCGAAGAAGCTGTGGAGCGATCTCGGCGACGGCGAACCCGTGCAGGTGGTGCAGTGCGACGGCGAGGAGCACGAGGCCGAGCGCGCGGTCGCGCGCATCCAGGCGCTGCGCGGCAACGACGCGCGCATCAAGTTCTCCGACTTCGCCGTGCTGTACCGCGCCAACCACCAGTCGCGCGTGTTCGAGCAGAAACTGCGCGCCGCGCAGATACCCTACAAGGTGTCGGGCGGCCAGAGCTTCTTCGACCGCGCCGAGATCAAGGACCTGTGCGCTTGGCTGCGGCTGATCGTCAACGAGGACGACGACCCGGCCTTCCTGCGCGCCGTCACCACGCCCAAGCGCGGCATCGGCCACACGACGCTCGGCGCGCTGAGCGAGTTCGCCAGCAAGTGGAAGGTCAGCATGTTCGAGGCGCTGTTCGCCGAGTCGCTGGGCGTGGCGCTGAAGTCCAAGGCCATCGACGGGCTGCACGAGTTCGGCCGCTATGTGAACGAGTTCCAGCACAAGGCGAAGACGACGATCGGCGCCGAGGCCGCCAGGCCGATGCTGCTGGAGTGGCTGAAGGATCTCGACTACGAGAAACACCTGTATGACAACGAGGACTCCGAGAAGGCCGCGCAGACGCGCTGGAGCAACGTGCTCGACTTCGTCGACTGGGTCGCCAAGCGCTGCGGCGGCGAGATCACCGAGGACGGCGGCACGTTCGAGAGCGAGAAGAAGAGCGTGCTCGAGATCGCTCAGTCGATCAGCGTGATCCTGAGCCTGGCCGAGCGCGGCGACGAGCAGGAGGTGGTCACGCTGTCCACGCTGCACGCGTCCAAGGGCCTCGAGTGGCCGCACGTGGTGCTCGCGGGCGTCAACGAAGGGCTGCTGCCGTTCCGCTCCGACACCGAGGAGCAGTCCGCCGACCACATCGAGGAAGAGCGCCGCCTGATGTACGTGGGCATCACGCGCGCGCGCCAGACGCTCGCGGTGAGCACGCTGCGGCGCCGCAAGAAGGGCCGCGAGACGGTCGCCGGCGTTCCCAGCCGCTTCATCGCCGAGATGAAGCTGAACGAGGCGAAGTCGCAGGAAGACCCGCGCGAACGCCTGCGCAAGCTGCGCGAGTCGATCGCCGCCAGGACCGCGAGCGCGCCGCCGACCGCGGCGACCTGACACGCCTGCCGCGCGTGTCGCGCGCAGCCCACGCGAAGCTTGCACATACCTGCCTAGGCATGTGGCGACCCGGCCTCTTCCGTGCAGTAGTGCGCACGCCGACTGGTGAGGGATCCCCAATATCGGGGTGTCAACGGGCAATCCCTGAGCAACTCATCCAGACGACCCGGGGACACTCGCGCCCATGTTTCCCGATTCCTCGAACGCCGCCCTGCGACGTCTGCTGCCGGTCGTCGGCGCGGGCGCCGCGCTGCTGGCGATCGCCTCCGCGCCGTGGGCGCTCGATCGGCCGTGGCTCAACGTCGCCTTCAAGCCGCTCGCCACGCTGTGCGTGATCGCGTGGGCCGCGCTGGGCCGCAGCGACGACGGTCTCGTCAAGCGCTGGATCGTCATCGGCCTCGTGTGCTCGCTGGCCGGCGACGTCGCGCTGCTGTGGCCCGTGCAGGGCTTTCTCGTCGGCCTGGTCGCGTTCCTGCTGGCTCACATGGCGTATCTCGTGGCGTTGACGCGGCGCGTGAAGTTCCTCGCCAGCCCGCCGGCGTTCGGCGTGTGGGCGATCGTCGCGGCCAGCGTGCTGGCCCGCCTGTGGACCGGCGTGCCGCCCGAGCTGCGCGCGCCGGTGATCGTCTACGTGTGCGCGCTCTCGGGCATGGCCGCGCAGGCGACGTCGGTCTGGCTGGCCCGTCGCAGCCAGCCCGACGCCGCGCGCTGGCGCGCCGTCGCTGTGGGCGGCGGGTTGTTCGTGCTGTCGGACGCGATCCTCGCCACCGACAAGTTCGTGGGCGGCATCCCGATGCCGACCTTGTCGAATCTTTCCACCTACTGGCTCGGTCAATGGTTCATCGCCTGCGCAGCCGTCCGCACTCGAGAGACCGCATGAGCTCACCCATGAACAACGACGGCCGCGCCACGCTGGTCCGCAGCTACCGCAACCTCAGCGAGCGCGAGATCCGCGCGCGCCTCGACGGTCCGCTCAGCGACGCCGAGCGCGTCACCGCGCAGGCCGAGCTGCTGCGCCGCGGCGCGGGCGACGACGCCGCCGACACGACCTTCGTCACCGGCTTCGCGCCGACGGGATCCATGGACATCGGTGCCGTGGAAAGCGAAGTCGCGCCGGAGGCGCTGGCCGTCGATGGCGACGCCAGCCCGCCGCGCCGCATGGGGCCGGTCATCGTCGTCGTGCTGGTGCTGGCGATCGCCGCAGGCGCCGCCTGGGCGATGCACGCCGGACTGATCCGTCGTTGATCGGCGAGCCGGCGCGTCGCCCCGACTCGCTCACATGCCCTTGAACAGGTGCGTGTAGGAGCGGCTGACTTCCAGCTTCTCGTTGCTGCCCTTGATGCTGACGATCTGGCGCCCGCGCAGGTCGCGCGTCACGCCCGCGATGCAGTGCGTGTTGACCAGCGTCGAGCGATGGATCTGCCAGAACAGGTCGGGATCGATCTCGTCGACCAGCTCCTTGATCGGCTTGCGGATCAGCGCCTCGATGGTCGCGGTCTGCACGCGCGTGTACTTCTCGTCGGAGATGAAGAACAGCACGTCCTCGATCGGGATCATCTGGATCGCCTGGCCGACCGTGGCCTGGATCCACTTCAGCGCCGGCGGCGTGCCGCCCGGGTTGAGCTTGGCCGACAGCTTGTGCAGCAGCTGCTGCAGGTGCGGCGCGGGCGGCTCGTCGTCGGTGCCGCGCAGCGCGAGGCGCTGCTGGATGCGCGAGACGGTCACGCCCAGGCGCTCGCGCTCGGCGGGCTTGAGCACGTAGTCGGCCACGCCCTGCTCGAACGCCTCGATCGCGTACTGGTCGTACGCGGTGATGAAGACGATCTCGGGCAGCGACCACTCCTCCTCGTCGCCGTCGGACGGCGGCAGCTGGGCGATGCGGCGCGCCGCGTCGACGCCCGACAGTCCCGGCATGCGGATGTCCAGGAAGATGACGTCGGGATGATGCTGGGCCACCAGCTCGACCGCCTCGAGGCCGTTCTTGGCCTCGCCGACGATCTGCAGCTCGGGCCAGACCTCGGCGAGGCGGGCCTTCAGCTGGTCGCGCATCAGCCGCTCGTCGTCGGCGATCACGCCGCGCACCGGAGCCGCGGCCTCAGGAGTGTTGGAATTGCTCATGCGGCCATCCTAGCCGAGCCGACGTGGCGATGCGAATCGCGCCGCCGCGCGAGCAGCCAGATCAGCAGCCCGACCAGCCAGATCGGCGAGGTGACGGCGCAGAGCGTCAGCGCCAGCACGACGAGCGGGATGCCGATGCCGAAGACCAGCGCGATGGCCACCGAGCCGACGACCAGCAGCACGATGACGGGGACCAGCAGCAGCACCAGCAGCGTGAGGAACAGCAGGGCCACCGCCAGCGCCGCGCCGGCGCCGTCGGGCAGGCCGGCGATCGTGATTCCGCTGGACGGGTCGTCGCCGCTCACGACGATGTGCAGCGGTGCGAAGTCCATCAGGCCGTAGCCGACGAACGCGAACAGCGCGACGCCGACGAGCGTCGCCACGCTCAGGCCCAGCCACCAGCGGAACGCGGTGGCCCAGCGGCTGCGCCGCGGGCGCCAGGGCACCAGCGTCGTGGAGGTCGGCGCTTCGGGGGCGGCGGCTGCCACCGTCGCGGGGCGGTCGTCGGGTTCGGGAACGGGATCGAATGATGAGGCGGTCATGCCTTGGCTCCTTCGTCGCTGGCGGTTTCGGTGTGGGCGGTGTACGGCACGGTGATCGTCACGATCGTGCCGCCCGCCGGGTTGTTGGCGATCGTCAGCGAGGACTTGGCGCCATACAGCAGCGCCAGCCGTTCGCGGATGTTGGCGAGGCCGACGCCGGTGCCGTGCGTCGTGCCGCTGGCGGCGGCCTCGAAGCCGAGGCCGGTGTCGCAGACCGTGACGGCCAGCTTGCCGTGGCGGATCTCGGCCTTGACCGACAGGTGGCCGCCTTCGGCCTTGGGCTCCAGGCCGTGCTTGATCGAGTTCTCGACCAGCGTCTGGATCATCATCGGCGGGAACTCGGCCGACAGCAGGCCGTCCGGCACGTCGATCTCGGTCGTCAGGCGCTCCTCCATCCGCACCTTGAGGATCTCGAGGTAGGGCCGGACCACGGCCAGCTCGAGGTCCAGCGGACGCAGCCCGGAATCGGTCGAGCGCATCGACGGCATGCTGGCGCGCAGCAGCGAGATCAGGTTGCGCTGCATCTGGCTCGCGCGCTTCGGGTCGAACTCGATCAGGTGGTCGATCGACGCCAGCGTGTTGAACAGGAAGTGCGGCTCGACCTGCGCCTGCATCATCGCCATCCGCGCCTCGAGCACCTGGCGGCGCAGCGATTCGGCCTCGGCCGTCTCGGTCGCCTCGGCGGCCTTCACCTCCGCCTGCATCTTGCCCTTGTAGGTGATCTTGATCAGCATCGAGCCCAGGATCCACCACACCGCCAGCATCGGCAGGTTGCCGTTGTGCACCGTGTGCTCGCGGGTGTGGCGGCCCTCGGAGTCGCTGGACGAGCTGTCGTCGTCGTCATCGCCGCTGTCGTCGTGCTTGTTCGCCTTGGCCGAATCGGCCGATTCCTTGGCGTTGTCCGCGGCTTCCTGGTCGGCCGCCTTCCTGGCCTCCTCGGCGTCCTTGAGTTGATCGACGATCGTGGACTTCGCGTCGTCGATGGCCGAACGCACGTCCTCGGCGGTGGCGTGCGCGGGCACGGCGATGCGGATGTGCTGGCCGCCGACCACCATCTCGACGGCAGCGTCGTCGGCCGCCGATGCGGCGGCGGAGGCGGGCTGCGCCGCCGCGGAGGCCGCGCCGGCGCCGGCGCCGACCAGGGCCTGTGCGTGCGCCTGCTCGGCGGCGGCCTTGGCCGTGATGGCCTGGGCCAGGGCGGCGTCGCGCCTGGCTGCCGCGTCGTAGCGGGCGGCCTCCGCGCGTTCCTTGGCCGTCGCGGCGCCCGACTTCGTCGCCGAAGCACCGGCCTGGGCCTGCGAGGCGGCCGTGGCTGGCGCGCCCGGGCCGTCGTCGTCCGAGATGTGGATGCCGTCGCCGGTGAACGTGATGTTCACGCCCTTTTTCTTGATCGTGCGGTCCTGGGTGTTGACGATGATGCCGGGCAACTGGATGTCGACCGACTTCGCCGCCTTGTCGTTCGCCGGCGGCTTCTCCGCCTTTTCCGGTTGCTCCGGCTTCTCGGGCTGTTCGGCCTTCTCGGGCCGCTCCGGCTGGCCCGGCTGCACCGCGGACGGCGCCGTGGTTGCCGAGGGCGCGGCCGGCGGCGCCTTGGGCGCCTTGGGCTTTCGATGCTCCACCGAGTCGACGATGGTCTCGTAGTAGGTCGTGCTGAACGGAGGCAGCTTCTGCAGCATGCCCGTGACGATGATCAGCAGCAGCGCATACCAGCCGAAACGCCACCAGCTGAGCGTGACCAGCCAGGTCGCGTAGCGATGGAACGCGCGCACGGCCGCGGCGCTGAACTGTTGCCAGCGTTCCTGCGGTGTCGGCGAGTTGTAGGAGGTAGCCATTTTTTTCGAGTGCCCAACGAAACCTTGTCGATGCTCGCACTCTACGTGGCCGCCCGCCTGCTGTCAGGGCGAAGCGATTGGCGTTGCGTTTGGGGGGACAGGCTGCACCCGCGGCGGACGAGCCGGGCTCGCTGGCGCCGACTGTGATGGCCCAGCGCTGCGCATTTGCGCACCGACGCCGCGGCGCAGCGGAGCACCCACTCCATGAAGACCTTCGCTGGAGCGTCGTTGGCCCTGCTTTGCGGTTGTGCCGATCACCAGGGTCGTGCTCGCCCGCGACCGGCGCGCCTCGCCTGCCCGTCGCGCGCGACGGCGACCGCCTGCGGGGCTTGCGCAGCAGCCAGCCCTGCCGCGCGCATCCGGCCTTCGCGCGCACGATCGAGACCAGCGTCTGCGTGGCGCCGGACGCCGCCGGCGCGGGCATCGGCTCGGCGCCGTACCAGCGGCTGTTCGCGGCGCTGGCGGGCGAGAACCTGCACCGGCCCGTGGCGGGCATCGCCCCGCCCGACGAGGCGTCGGTGCGCCTGCATGCACGCTTGGGCTTCCGGCCCATGGCGCGGCGGTGCGCGAGGCGTCGTGGGTGATCGGCGTCGTGCATCGGCCGGACGCGAAGTCGGAGACGGCGATCAGCGCCATCGTCGATGCCTGCAACGCTCGTTTCCGGCACGAGTCGGTGCGGCGCGTCAGCAGGCAAGCCGGCGTCACCTCCCGATCTGGCATCGAGCGTCCTGCTCGACCTTGTGCGGCGAGCGCCTACAGACCCTCAGCGCGACGCAAGCTAAGCTGGCGTCACCGCGGCCCGCCCGCCTTCACGCACGAACGACACCATGCGCCTCATCGCCATCCTCCTGATCGCCCTCGGCGCACTCGCGCTGATCTACGGCGGGTTCAGCTACACGCAGGACCACACCGCGGCCAAGATCGGCCCGATCGAGCTGAACGTCAAGGAAACCAAGAGCGTGCCGATCCCGCTGTGGGCCGGGATCGCGGGCATCGTCGTCGGCGGCGCGCTGCTCGTGATGGGCAACAGGCGCTGAGGCGCGACCGCTCGCCCGGATGGACGCCCGCGAGCTCGAGGCCTACCTGCACGCCCACATCCCGCTGTCGGCGGCGATGCAGGTGTCGGCCGTCGCCGTGGACGCGGCCGGCGTGACGCTGGCCGCGCCGCTGGCGCCCAACATCAATCACCGCGACACGGTGTTCGGCGGCAGCGCCTCGGCCGTCGCGATCCTGGCCGCGTGGTCGCTGCTGCACGCGCGCCTGGGCGCCGAAGGCGTCGCGGCGCGGTTGGTCATCCAGAGCAACGCGATGCACTACCTGCTGCCGATCGCCGGCGACTTCACCGCGCGCTCGGCGCTGGCCGAGCCGGATCAGTGGCCGCGCTTCCTGCGCACGTTCGCGCGGATGGGCCGCGCGCGCCTGCGCGTGACGGCCGAACTGCACGCCGACGGCCAGGTGGCGGCTCGCCTGATCGGCGAGTTCGTGGCGCTGGCCATGGCGGCGCCGTGACGTCGTTGCGCTGACGTCGACGCGGCGCCGGGGCCATCGGACGACCGCGGGCGCCGCGCCGCCTCAGGGATGCGCCGCCACCACCTGCGCCACCGCGGCCGTGAGGCGCTTGGCGTACGGCAGGTGCAGGAACTCGTTGGGCCCGTGCGCGTTGCTCTTCGGGCCGAGCACGCCGCAGACCATCATCTGGGCCTTCGGGAAGCCCTGCTGCAGCAGGTTCATCAGCGGGATGGTGCCGCCCTGGCCGATGTAGCCCAGCGGCGCGCCCCATTGCGCCTGGCTGGCGGCGTTCAGCGCGTTCTCCATCCACGGGTCGAGCGACGGCGCGTTCCAGCCGGTGGCACCGTAGGCCCCCATGCGGCCGTCGGGCTGGAAGGTGACCTTCGCGTTGTACGGCGCGTTGTCCTCCAGCAGCGTCTTCAGGCGGGAGGCGGCCTCGTTGGCGTCGACCAGCGGCGGCAGGCGCAGGCTCAGCTTGAACGCGCTGAACGGGCGCAGAACGTTGCCGGCGTTGCGCAGCTCGGGGAAGCCGTCGACGCCGGTGACCGACAGCGTCGGCCGCCACGTGCGGTTCAGCAGCGCCTCGGCGGGATCGGTGGTGGTGGGCAGCGTCGGGCCGCCGTCGGCGCCGCAGGCCCAGGGCATGCGCTTCCACACCTCGTCGCCCAGGATCACCGCGGCCGCCTTCACCTGCTCGACGCGGTCGCTGGGGATCTGGCAATGGAAGCTCTCGGGCAGCAGGCGGCCGGTGCCCGAATCTTCCAGGCGATCGAGCACATGGCGCAGGATGCGGAAGCTGGACGGCACCAGGCCGCTGGCGTCGCCGGAGTGGATGCCTTCGGTGAGGATCTCCACCTTCAGCGTGCCGGTGACGGCGCCGCGCAGGCTGGTGGTGAGCCACAGCTGGTCGTAGTTGCCGGCGCCCGAATCCAGGCAGACGACGAGCGTGACATCGCCCAGGCGATCCTTCAGCGCATCGAGGTAGACCGGCAGGTCGCCCGAGCCCGATTCCTCGCAGCTCTCGATCAGGCCGACGATGCGCGGATGCGCGACCCCCTGCGCCTTCAGCGCCTCGACGGCGCTGACCGCCGCGTAGACCGCGTAGCCGTCGTCCGCGCCGCCGCGGCCGTAGAGCTTGCCGTCCTCGACCTTGGGCGTCCATGGACCGAGGTCGTTGCGCCAGCCGCTGAACTCGGGCTGCTTGTCGAGGTGGCCGTACATGACGATGGTGGGCGGCGTGCCGAAGCCCGGCGCCGGGCGCGTGGACTCGACCTCGAAGAAGATCACCGGCGTGCGGCCCGGCTCGCGGATCACCTCCAGCGTGAGGCCCGGCACCTTGCGGCTGTCGATCCACAGCGCGGCGTCGCGCACCACCTTGTCGAGCAGGCCGTGCTGTTCCCAGTCGGCGTCGAACATCGGGCTCTTGGCCGGGATGGCGACGTAGTCCTTCAGCTGGGGCAGGATGCGCTCGTTCCAGGCCGTCTCGGCGAAGGCGGCCAGCGCCTGGTGGTCGGGTTCGGCGGGGACGGGCAGGCGTTCGGGGGCGTTCATGGCGGACTCCGTGGAGGCGACCTCGGCGGACGGCAGCGACAGGACGCGCGGGTGGCGGGTCGGGCGTTGCGGGCCGGGCGGCGTGGTTCAGGGCAGACCGGCATTTTGCGCCTTTCGGGCCGCGAATGCCCGGCGCCTGACCGCGTCGAAATGCAGGATTTCGCCGGCGGCGGCGTTCAGCCGCCGGCCGCCATGGGCCGCGATCCGGCGCCTGCCCACACGACCAGCGACACGCCGCGCGCCGGCGCGTCCGCCCGGTTCAGGTACGAATGGGGCAGGTGGCCGGGGAAAGCCAGCGTGTCGCCCGTCTCGAGCACGTGGAGTTCGCCGGCCACCACCAGCGTGACGCAGCCTTCGAGGCAGGTGAAGTACTCGCGCGTGGCCGGCAGGTGCGGCGTGCCGGCCATCACCGCGCCGACGCCCAGCGCCATCAGCTCCATCTGCTCGTTGGGCACGGGTTCGGGCACCAGCGAGCGCACGACGACGTCGCGACCCTTGTGCTGCGCGGTGAACTCCGCCGCGCGCCATAGCCGCACGGCTGCGCGCGGGGCGGCCAGCAGCTCGTCGAGCGGCGCGGCGAGGGCGTGCGCGACCTTCAGCAGCGACTGCAGCGACGGATTGCCGGTGCCCGATTCCAGGCTCGTGATCGTCGACCGCGGCACGCCGGCGGCCGTCGCGAGATCCTGCTGCGTGAGTCCGCGCGTGTGGCGCAGCGCGGCGACGTTGCGGGCGAGATGGGTCGTGGCGTCGGCCGTGGTCGAGGGCGTGGGCATGCGGCGATTGTGGCGGCGGCGGCGTGTCCGTCAAACCAACCATCGGGCGGCCGGGCGCGCACGCGTGTCGCGCGCGGGGCCTCGTGTGCGGAGACTGGCCTTGTCGCAACCACACAGGAGCCTGCCATGAACCCGAACCGTCTCGAACACCTCAACGTCACGCTGACCGACCTCGACCGCGCCACGCGCGCGCTGCGGGCGATCGTTCCGCAATGGTCGGTGCGCGGCGCCGGCACCTGGGACGACGGCCAGGGCCACCTGCTGCCGTGGCGCCACGTCGGCGACGACTTCCAGTACCTGTCGCTGTACGGGACGCCGCCCGGCCACGCGCTGCGCGCCGCCGGTCCGGGCGTGGCGTTCAACCACCTGGCGCTGGTCGTGGACGACCTCGACGCCGCGCTCGCGCGCCTGCGCGCCGAAGGCATCGCGCTCGACCACATCGGCGGCAGCACCGAACACCGGCGCAGCGCCTACGTGGTGATCGAGCCCGAGCGCCTGCAGATCGAGCTGGTGGCCTACGACAGCGCGGTGCCCGCGGAGCGCAACGTCTACGCGTGAACCGGCTCGGGCACGCGCGCGGCGAGCCAGTCGCCCATCGCGGCCAGCACGGCCTCGCGTTCAGGCTCGTTGAAGATCTCGTGGAACAGCCCCGGCCATTCGCGCGTGGCGACGACGTCGCGCGGCGCCGCGGCCGCGAACGCGGCGCTGCCCGCCGGCGCGACGCAGCGGTCGGCGCCGGCCCACATCAGCAGCGTGGGCGTGGTCCAGCGCGGCGCGGCGGCGATCACCGCCGGGCCCTGGCGCGCGACGAACAGGCCAACCCGGCCGGTGATGCGGTCGTGCACCAGCGTGTCGCTGGCATAGGCCTTCACGACCTGCGCGTTGCGCGACACCCAGTCCACCTTCAACCCGTTGCTCACCGCCAGGTCGGGCAGCAGCGGCGCGACGACCGCGAGCAGCAGCTTCTGCACGGCGTTCGTGCCGGGATCGAGGGCCGGCGACGACATCACCAGTGCGTCGACCGGACGCCACCACGCGGCCGGGCCGGGCTGCAGGCCTTCGGCGACGAAGCGGCCGGCGACCAGGCCGCCCAGGCTGTGTCCGACCAGCACCGCCGGTCCGGGAAAGCGCGCGCGCGCCGCGTCGAGCACCCGGCCGAGGTCGGCGCACAGCGAGTCGTCGGCCGGCATGCCGCCGCGCTGGCCGGGCGAGCGGCCGTGGCCGCGGTGGTCGTAGCCCACCACGTCGAAGCCCAGCGCGTTCAGGCGCGCGGCGACATGGTCGTAGCGATCGATGTGCTCGCCCAGGCCGTGCACCAGCACGACCAGGCCGCGAAGCGGGTGGCCTGCGGGCCAGACGCGCAGGTGGAGGGCGAGGCCGTCGTCGGTGATCACGGGGTTCATGCGCGGCAGTTTAGGTCGCGCCGGCGCGCGCTGCCATCGGGGCGGCCCCCGCGGTCAGGCTATGCTGCGCGCCGGAACGGCAAGCCGCCGCCCTTTCGATCACGACGACCTACCATGGAGACCCGATGACCATTTCCCCACCAGACGCGGTCGCCTTCCGCGCCGCCCGCCCCGACGACGCGCTGT
>CAIMXF010000489.1 GCA_903845345.1 uncultured beta proteobacterium | reverse complement strand
TGGATGTTCCGCGCGACGGCGCAGGGCTGGACGCTGCAGGTGCTGCCCCCTTCCACCGACGCGAGCGGCGTCGGCTACGTCGAATTTGCGGGCTGGGTGCCGGGCACCGGCCAGGTGCTGGCCGCGCGCGAGGTGCGCGATGCGCTGCACGGCAACAAGCTGGCGCGCACCTACGAACTGCTCGATGGCCGGACGCTCGCCACCGAGAAGGCGGCCGACGCGCCGTCCTCGCTGAAGGCGTTCTACAAGTTCCAGGATCCGGCCTGGAAGCGCGTGACGGTCAGCCTTCGCTGATCGGCGTGTAGGTCACCTCGTCGCCGATGGCCAGGAAATGCCCGCCGGCGATGTGGTGCAGCGAACGCAGCGATGCGTCCACGCCGTCGAAATGCCAGCGCCCGTCGCGGAACACGCGGTCGTCGGCCCAGGCGGCCACCACCTCGCCGAGGAACAGGTCGTAGGCCTGCTCGATGTGCGGCTCGGGCAGGCGCCGGCATTCCAGCCAGGCGATGCAGCCGTCGACCAGCGGCGCGCCGGTGGCCGGGCCGGGTCCGGCGGAGGCGAGGGCGTCGGTGAACTTCTCGATGTCGCGACCGCTCGCGTTGCCCACGCGTTCGGTCAGCGCCGCGAGCGCCACCGGCGGCACCGCCAGCACGAAGTGGCCGCTCGCCTCGATCAGCGTGCGGGTGAAGGTCTGCTTGTCGAGGACGACCGCCACCTTGGGCGGCGTGAAGTCGAGCGGCATCGACCACGCCGCCGCCATCACGTTGCGGCGGCCGCCGTGTTCGGCGCTCACCAGCACCGTGGGGCCGTGGTTCAGGAGTCGGGTGCAGCGATCGAGCGGGACGGATTGGCGCATGCAGCCGATTCTCGCCGCGGGACCGGGTGGCCGTCGGGCCCGGGGCGTTGACCGAATTTGAATGGGGCCTTCGACGCTGTTGCATGGAATCGGGCGCCGGACCCGCGAAGATGCGTTGTCCGCGTCGCCTTGGCGTCGCGCCATTTTCCAACGCACCAGGAACCAGACATGTCCGAAGCCCTCAACGACGCCGCTCTGAAGCAACTGTTCTTCGACGCCCGCACGTTCAACAAATTCCAATCGCGCCCGATCGACGACGCGACGCTGCATGCGCTGGTCGACCTGATGAAGTGGGGCCCGACCTCGATGAACGCCCAGCCGGGCCGCATCGTGTTCGTGCGCAGCGCCGAGGCCAAGGAAAAGCTCAAGGGTGCGCTGATGGGCGGCAACGTCGACAAGACGATGGCCGCGCCGGTCACCGCGATCGTCGCCTACGACACCGAGTTCCACGAGCACCTGCCCACGCAGTTTCCGGCGATGCCCGGCGCGCGCGACATGTTCCACGGCAACGCCAGCCTGATCGAGACCACGGGCCTGCGCAACTCCAGCCTGCAGGGCGCCTACCTGATCCTGGCCGCCCGCGCCCTGGGCATCGACTCGGGCGCGATGAGCGGCTTCAACAACGCGACCGTCGATGCCGCCTTCTTCCCCGAGGGCAAGTGGAAGTCGAACTTCCTGATCAACCTGGGCTACGGCGACGCCACCGGCAACTGGCCGCGCGGCCCGCGCCTGCCGTTCCACACGATGGCGCGCATCGACTGAAGTCAGGCTTCGCTCATCCGAAAGGCCGCCACGTGCGGCCTTTTTTTCGGGGGGCCCCCCAAATCCTTCGCCGAACAGTTGCGCAACAAGGCACTTTCGCACGGCTGTTGTAACCAACCGCAAGCGAAGCCCGCTACAGTCACCCGTTCCCTCGAGGACAGAAGAAAATAGTGACGGCTGGGAGGCCGCTTGAAAGACGTCGCACGACAATTCCTGGAAGCCTACGCGCGCGGTGGCGAGGTGGAGGGCGGCTGGAAGTTCGGCAAGGCCCTGCAACAGGCCCAGCTGGACTATTCGGAAGAAAGCCTGGAGCGCATCGACCTGCTGCTCAAGGCCATCCGCGAGCGCGCCAAACCGCTGCACGACGAGTTCATCGCCGAAGCCGAGGGCCGCAACTTCCTCTCGCTGCTGGCGTTCTACCTGATGGCGATGCTGTCGCGCCGCACCGGCGCCGAGATCGAGTGGCACGACACCCGCTCCGCGCGCAAGGCCGTGGCCGACTGGGCCAACATCGCCGAGACCCCGTTCACCCGCCTCGTGGCGCTGGCGCCCGACCAGGGCCTGCTGTTCCTGCCGCTGGTCTGGCTGCACGACCGCCTGTTCACGCTGGGGCTGGGCCAGGTCGACACGGCGTCCGGCTACCTGCACAGCGTCGCCAACGAGCTCGAATACGACCTGCCGATGGCCTGGTGGAACGCGGCGCGCGTGCTGGGCATCGCGGCCTCGACGCTGATGTCGGTGGCGTCCGAGGGGCGCACGCCGATGCCGCAGATCGGCTGGCAGCATCCGCGCGGCCAGCGCGTCAACAGCACGACGCTGGCGTTCGACGGCGAGGACGCGGTGGCGCGCGGCGAGGCCGCGCTGGCCGACAACCGCGAGAACGCGGCCTGGAAGACCTTCGCGCACGACACCTGGATCAACGTGTCGGGCACGCGCGTGCGGGCGATCTCGGTGACGGTGCAGACCTATGGCGCGTCGCCGCTGCGGCTGCGCATGGCCTTCCGCTACCGGCCGGCGGCCGACGGCAAGGCATTCGGCATCCTCGACCCCTCGGTCTGGGAGTTCAACATCCCCGAGGAAACCTTCCTGCGGCTGAACACGGCCGTCAAGCGCGGGCTGCACAGCGTGCGCTGGCCCTCGGGCAAGTCCTGGCCCGAGTTCTACGAGGGACGCCGCGAGGTGCCGTCGCTGCTGCCGGCTGCCGTCAACGTGCCGCCGGTCTATGCGAGCGGCGAGCAGGTACGCGTGGGCGACGCGGTGCTGACCGACGGCGGCCTGTACCCGGGCCGCGTCGTCCAGCTGGCGCCGGGCAGCGACGGCCACATGGCCTGCGTGTTCAAGGACGCGCTCGGCAGGCGCCGCACGGCCTCGTCGCTGCAATGGCGCGACAGCGTCGTGCTCGTCTCGCGCAGCCCGGCCGATCACCTCGGCGCCTGCATCGCCTGGCTGCAGGCGCAGGCCTTGCAACCGGTGCGCGGCCAGGCCGACCCGACCGCCTTCACGAGCCCGTCGCACGCCTGCTTCGCGCTCGGCAACCTGATGTGGCTGGGCCTGGCCATGCCCAAGGACCGCGCCGGTGCGCTGCCGCTGTGGCAGGCGGCGGCCAAGGCAGGCCATCCCGCGGCCGAACTGGCGCTGGCGACGATCCATCTCGAGGGCGACGGCGTCAAGGCCGATGTCGCCAAGGGCATGGCACTGCTGCGCAGCGCGGTGGCGCGCGATCATGCGCCTGCGCTCGCGCGCCTGGGCCAGGAGCTCGAGACTGGCCTGCGCGTGCCCGGCGACACGGCGCAGGCCGTGAGCCTGCTCACGCGAGCGTCGGAGGCCGGCAATGCGCACGGCACCTATCGACTGGCCTGGATGCACCGCATCGGCAAGGGCGTGCGGCACGACATCGCGCGCTGCATCGCGCTGATCGCCCAGGCCGCCGCCGGCGGCTACGCCCAGGCGCAATACGAGCTGGCGATGCACTGCAGCACCGGCGACGGCGTGCAGCAGGACGACGAGCGCGCCAGCTACTGGCTCGAGCGCGCGGTGCAGGGCGATCACGGCGAGGCGATGATCATGCTGGCCGGCAAGTACGAGCGCGGCCGCGGCGTGCCGCAGGATCTCGCCAAGGCCGTCGCGCTGTACCGCCAGGCGGCCGACAAGAAGATCCCCGCCGCCTGGTACCACCTCGGCCAGATGACCGCCGACGGCCGCGGCCTGGAGCGCGACCTGCGCGAGGCGATGCGCCTGATGACGCTGGCCGCGCGCGACGGTGTCGGCGACGCGAAGGAACAGCTCGAGGATCTCGAGCTGGCGATGACGCGCGAGTCCCGCGGCTGACCGGTCGGTCAGGCGGCCAGCGTCTGCTTTGCTTCCACTTCGCCGTGCCGCACCACGTACAGCCCGGGCATCGGCTCGCGCGTGAGGCGCTCGACCAGCGTCCCGGCCAGTTCGGCATCCACCCGCGCCGTGAAGCGCAGCCAGCGGCGCATCACCACCGCGTCGCCCCAGGCGGTGGCCAGCGCGTCGCGCATCTCGGCCCGGGCCGAGCCGTGGCCCTGGCGCAGCGCCTGAGCCAGCAGCGAGTTGAAGAACAGGTTGAACTCGTTGCGCAGCGCGGCCGGCAGCGAGTCGGCGATGCCGCGCGCGCGCTGGCCCCAACCCGGCACGGCCAGCTGCAGCGTCAGCACGGCCTGCAATTCCTGGATCGGATTGACGAGGCGGATGCGATTGGGCGGCAGCACGTGCAGCGGGATGCGGGCGGCCACCTCGTGGGGCAGCGCGGTCGCGAGCGACTTCAACGCGACGATGCGGCGCCAGTGGCGCAGCGGCAGGCCGTCGACCAGGGTCTCCGGCACGGCCTCGGCGCGTTCGAGCGCGGCCTGCGCCATCGCCCAGTCGATCGTCGTCCAGCGCTCGGCGATGGCCGGGCTCAGCAGCACCAGGTTGCCCGCGGCCCAGCCGCGTTGCAGGTCGATGGGGACGACGCAGGCGTCGTTCTGCAGCGCGTGGCCGGTGACCGGGCAGTGCGTGGCGACCTCGAGCGAGCGCAGCACCTGCGGCGTGATCTGGTGGTCGTCGAAGGCCTCGCCGCGCTGCCAGGCGGCCAGGCGCAGCGCCAGCCAGCGCGTGACGGCCAGCGTGGCCGGGCGCGTGCGGCGCGCCATCGCGCGGCGGCCGCGTTCCCAGCCTTCGCGGATCGGATGGCCCGGCCACAGGCAGGGCGCCGGCGGCACCATGCCGTATCGGGCGTATTCGAAGCCGATGGCGTCGCCGGGGTCGACGTCGTTGGCCGGGGCCCGACCACGTGCCGGAACCTTCGCGACGGTGCCGGCGGCGTGCGCCGCGGCGATGTCGGCGCGCTTGCCCTTGGAGGCGAAGTTGAAGGTGGCCTGGTTCATGGTGCGGTCCTCGGTTTGATCAGACAGTGAAGGCAGTTTGGCGTTCCACAAGCTCATACGATGAGCTGGTACGGCAAAATGCAGGCCCATGGACAGAACAGAGCGCTTCTACCGCATCGAATTGCTGATCAAGCGGCAGTCGGGCGTCAGCTTCGAGCAGCTGCTCGAGGAACTCGAGGTCTCGCCCGCGACGCTCAAGCGCGACCTGCAATACCTGCGCGATCGGATGGACGCGCCCATCGTCTACGCGCGCGACGAGAACGTCTATCGCTTCGCCGACGCCGCTGCCGCGACGGCCGACGGCGGCCCGTCGACGCGTCCCGTCGTCGCCAGGAAGCACGAGCTGCCGGGCGTGTGGTTCAGCGAAAAGGAACTTCACGCGCTCTTGACGATGCACCAGCTCATCGCGGGCCTGGACGACGGCGGCGTGCTGGGCCGCCACCTGCAGCCGCTGCTGGACAAGCTGCACGGCATGCTGGGCGCCAGCGGCGAGGAGGCGCAGTCGCTGATGCGTCGCGTGCGCATCGTCAATCCGGCCAAGCGCGCCGTGGCCAGCCGCTGGTTCGAGGAATCCGTCAGCGCGGTGCTGAGCCGGCGCCGGCTGACGATCGGCTACTACACGCGCAGCAAGCGCAGCGAATCCGAGCGCGTGCTGTCGCCGCAGCGCCTGCTTCACTACCGCAATACGTGGTATCTCGACGCGTGGTGCCACGCCAGCGAGGGCCTGCGCCGCTTCGCGCTCGACGCCGTGCGCTCGGCCAAGGTGCTGGACGAGCCGGCACGCGAACTGCCGATGTCCGACGTGGAGAAGGCGCTCGACCAGGGCTACGGCATCTTCGGCGGCGCCCAACTGCGCTGGGCGACGCTGCATTTCAGCGCCGAGGCCGCGCAGTGGGTGGCGCAGGAAGAATGGCATCCGCAGCAGCAGGCCAGGCCGCAGGCCGACGGCTCGCTGCGCATGCGCATCCCGTACTCCGACCCTACCGAGCTGGTGATGGACGTGCTGCGCCATGGGCCCAACGTGCGCGTGCTGGCGCCACCGGAACTCGTCGAGGAAGTCCGCACCCAACTCGAACAGACCCTGCGGGGCTACGACACCAGGGCCGGCGCGGAATGAACAAGGCCTTCACCAAGGAATCCGACAGCGACGAGGACGACGACGGCCCGTCGCTGCCGGCGCTGCCCGCCGGCGGGAAGAACTACATCACCCCCGCGGGCCACGACCGGCTGCGCGCCGAGCTGCTGCAGCTGATCGACGAGGAGCGGCCCAGGATCGTCGAGATCGTGCACTGGGCCGCTTCCAACGGCGACCGCAGCGAGAACGGCGACTACATCTATGGCAAGAAGCGGCTGCGCGAGATCGACCGCCGCATCCGTTTCCTGATCAAGCGGCTCGACATCGCCGTCGTGGCCGACCCGTCGGCCCACCACGGCAGCGACCAGATCTTCTTCGGCGCGACCGTCACCTACGCCAACGCCGCCGGCGACGAGCGCACCGTCACGATCAAGGGCATCGACGAGGTCGAGTCGCTACAGGGTGAGGTCAGCTGGGTGTCGCCGATCGCGCGTACGCTGCTGAAGGCGCGCGAGGGCGACACGCTGCAGCTTGTCACGCCGGTGGGCGTCGAGACGATCGAGGTGCTGTCGGTCAGCTATCCGGCCCCGGCCGCGCCATGAATGAACGACCTGGATCCGAACGAATGAAGGCTTCTTTCCTGATCGCGAGCGCGATCCTCGCGGCGTGCGCGGCCCTCGCGCCCGTCACGCAGGCGGCGCCGGCCAGCGCGCCCGCGGCTTCCTCCACGATGCCGATTCCGGTCTACGGCGTCCAGGTGGTGCGCGCGACGCCGCACGACGTCAACGCGTTCACCGAGGGCTTGTTCTACCTCAACGGGTATTTCTACGAGAGCACGGGCCTGGAAGGGCATTCGACGGTGCGCAAGGTCAAGCCCGAGACGGGCCAGGTGGTGCAGCGCGCGACGCTGCCGGCCGACGTCTTCGGCGAAGGCATCGCGCCGTGGAACGGCAAGCTGGTCGGCCTCACGTGGAAGGGCCAGGTCGGCTACGTGCTCGACCTCGACAGCTTCGACACCAAGGGCACGTTCGGCTACACCGGCGAAGGCTGGGGCCTCACGCACGACGACACCGAACTGGTGATGAGCGACGGCACCGCCGACATCCGTTTCCTGAACCCGAACACCTTGATCGAGTCGCACCGCATCCACGTCACCGCGCAGGGCAAGCCGGTCGACCAGTTGAACGAGCTCGAGTGGGTGGACGGCGAGATCTACGCCAACATCTGGCAGACCGACCGCATCGCGCGCATCGATCCCAAGACGGGCGAGGTGGTCGGCTGGATCGACTGCAAGGGGCTGCTGCCGAAGAAGGACTTCACGCCCGACCACACCGACGTGCTCAACGGCATCGCCTGGGACCCGGCCACGAAGCGGCTGTGGCTCACGGGCAAGTTCTGGCCCAAGGTGTTCGAGGTCCGGCTGGTCCGGCGCTGATCCCGCCGCCGACCGCACCGGCGTCGCCGTTGGCGGCGCGCATTCCACCGTCCGTCTCCGGCTCCGGGCTTTCCGCCTTGCGGCCTGCTGCCGGCTGAACGACATTCCCGCATCTCTTTTCTACAAGCACCGCATCGTGTCCTCGATCGCACCAACTGCCGACCAACCGTTCTCGCGCGACGACACCGCGTTCCTGGGACATCCGCTGGGCCTCGCGTGGCTGTCGGCCTGCGAGCTGTGGGAGCGGTTCTCGTACTACGGCATGCAGGTGCTGCTGGGGCTGTACCTCACCAAGTACCTGTTCCTGCCTGCGAACATCGGCCATGTGGTGGGCATCGATGTCGTGCGGCATGCGATCGAGGCCGTCACCGGTCCGCGCACGCCGCTGCAACTCGGCGCGCTGATCGCCGGACTCTATTCCGGCCTCGTCTATCTCACGCCGCTGTTCGGCGGACTCTTGGCCGACCGACTGCTCGGGCGCACCAGGACCGTCGTGATCGGCGCCGTGCTGATGGCGTTCGGCCACTTCCTGATGGCGTTCGAGGCCAGCTTCCTGCTGGCCATCCTGTGCCTGCTGCTGGGCGTGGGCTGCTTCAAGGGCAACATCGCGGCGCAGGTCGGCGCGCTGTACCGGCCGGGCGACAAGCGCAACGCCACGGCGTTCCAAATCTTCCTGATGGCGGTGCAGATCGCGGTCATCGGCGCGCCGCTGATCTGCGGCACGCTGGGGGAGAAGGTGGGCTTCGACTGGGGCTTCGGCGCCGCCGGCGTGGGCATGGTGATCGGCCTGTTCACCTACCTGGCCGGCCGCGGCTGGCTGCCGCCCGATCCGGGCCTGAGCAAGGGCCACGACACCGTCGAGCAGCCGCCGCTGACCCGTGCCGAAAAGGGCCGCGTGTGGTTGCTGGTCGGGCTGCTGCCGATCCTGATGCTCACGCTCGTCGGCAACCAGCAGTTCAACCTCGGCTTCACGCTGTGGTCGGACAAGCACATGGACCTGATGATGTTCGGCTGGCAGGTGCCCGTCACCTGGCTGCAGGGCGTCGACGCGTTCGTGAGCAGCGCCACGATGCTGCTGTCGATCGGGTTCTGGAGCTGGTACAGCAAGCGCCGCGACGAACCCGACGAGCTGGTGAAGATCGCGATCGGATCGTTGATCGCGGCCGGCGGCCCGGCGCTGATGGCCATCGCCGGCCAGATCGTCGACACGACGCACGGCAAGGTCGGCCCGATCTGGACGCTGGCCTACACGATCGTCAACGACATCGGCTTCGCCAACGTGCTGGCTGTCGGGCTCGCGCTGTATTCGCGGGTCGCGCCCAAGCAGATCGTCGGCCTCGTGATCGGCGTCTACTACCTGCACCTGTTCGCCGCCAACTCGTTGGTCGGCTGGCTGGCCGGCTTCATGGACAGCATGCCCAACCGCGATTTCTGGGCGCTGCACGCGATCCTCGTCGCGGTCGGCGGCGTGCTGGTGCTGGGTGCGCGCTCGATGTTCGGGACCCTGCTGTCGCCGGCGGCGATGCAGGCCGAAGCGAAGCGCGCGGCGGCATCGCCGCTGTAGCCCGCGCCCGCGGGCTGACGCGCGCGTCCGGCGCGCCCGCGCGGGGCTCGAGCTCAGTCGCCGACCTGCACGTGCAGCACCGGGAACCTGTCGGCATCGAACGCGACGCGCTGGGCCAGGTCGGCGTGCTCGTCGTACGGGGTCTCGTACGACCACACCGCGTCCTTCAGGTGGTTGCCCTCGGCGTTGACGTCGAAGTACGTCGCCTTGCCCTTGAACGGGCAGTGCGTGACCGTGTCGGTCGGCTGCAGCGTTTCCATGCGCACGTCCGAGCGCGGGAAGTAGAAGCGCGGCGGGTTGCCGTCCTCGTCGACGCGGATGACGTCCTCCGACTCGGCGATGGTCAGGCCTTCGAGGCGGATCTTCACGACCTCGGCGACGCGGGTCTCGTCGACGTGGTGTTGGGGATGCGATGCGTGTCCGGGCGAATGGCTCATCGGGAGACTCCTTGGGTTGAGCCGGGTGCGGCAAGCGTTGCGCCCGAGAGCGGGCGTGTCGCTTGCTGCCCCGGGAGCATTGCCACGTTCCGGGAAAGCTCGCCATGACCACGTCCACCACGACCACGTCCACCCCGACGATGCACGCCTTGCTGATCCGCCATTTCGGCGGCCCGGAGGCGGTCGAGTTCGCCGACCTGCCGGTGCCCGAGCCGCGTGAGGGCGAGCTGCTGTTGAAGGTCGAGGCCGCGAGCCTGAATCCGGTCGACTGGAAGATCCGCAGCGGCAAGTACCCGGCCGTGAAGGAGGATCAGCTGCCCTTCGTGCTGGGCCGCGACCTGTGCGCGACCGTCATCACGTCCAACGACGCCGGGCTGCCGCCGGGAACGCTGGTGCACGGCCTGATGGCCACCGGTCACGGCAGCTTCGCGCAATACGTGCTCGCGCACGCCAACGAGCTCGCGCGCGTGCCGGGCGCGCTCGACCGCATCACCGCCGCGGCCGTGCCGCTGGCCGGGCTCACCGCGTGGCAAGGGCTGTTCGACCACGGCCAGCTGCAGGCGGGCCAGCGCGTGCTGATCCATGCCGGCGCCGGCGGTGTCGGCCATCTCGCGGTGCAGTTCGCCAAGGCGCGCGGCGCGACGGTCATCACGACGGTCTCGAGCCATGACGTCGATTTCGTCCGCAGCCTCGGCGCCGACCAGGTGATCGCACACGACAAGGAGCGCTTCGACGACCTCGTGCGCGACGTCGACCTCGTCTACGACCTGATCGGCGGCGAGACGCAGGAGCGCTCGTGGCCGCTGCTGAAGAAGGGCGGCACGCTGGTGTGCACGGTGCAGGAGCCGCCACAGGACAAGGCCCGGGCGCACGGCGTGCGCGCGTTGCGCTACACGGCCCGGCCCGACGCCGACCAGTTGCGCGAGATCGACGCGCTGATCCAGGCCGGCAAGGTGAAGCCGCATGTCGCGCGCAGGTATGCGTACGGCGACGCGAAGGAGGCCTTGCGCAGCCTCGAGCAGGGCCACACGACCGGCAAGCTGGTGCTGGACATGGCCGGCGCGATCGCCGACGTCCCCGACCCGATCTACCGGCCGGGCGACTAGGGCCTGTTCACACTAAATGCGTGCCCGCGTGGCCCAGCAGAAAGCCCGCCTTCAAGGCGCGAGCGCGCAGTCGTGGTGGCCCCACGACAAGCGATCGCAACGCCGAAGGCAGGCTTTCTGCTCGGCCACCCGGAGGGCCGGTGGCCTGCGAGGCCCCAGGCGTCGTTGGCCGCTCCTTGCGGGCGTCCAGCCCGCCGCGTCGCGTCCGCCTAGCTGTGAAGAGTCAAGAGGTTCTTGCGTGAACCAGGCAGCCTGGACATTGGCGCCAGACAGCCGATCCCGTGATGACGCCGGTGCCAGTTGTAGAAGTGGTTCCAGAATGGCAGCGCGAGGCGACGAGCGTCCGAGT
>CAIMXF010000488.1 GCA_903845345.1 uncultured beta proteobacterium | reverse complement strand
CTGCTGCTCCTGGTGCAGGTGCGCATAGCCGACCGCCGGCGAAGCGGAGGCCGGACGCCCGGCGTAACCAAGCTTCTGCCCGTCGGCCATGTTCTCGTGGATGTAGTGCTGCACGAAGAACCAGGCGCCCTGGTTCTGCGGCTCGTCCTGGCACCACACGATCTCCGTCGCCTGCGGGTACTTCTTCATCTCGGCCTGGAAGGCCTTGTGCGGGAACGGATAGAGCTGTTCCACGCGGATGATCGCGACGTCCTGCGACTTGCGCTCGGCGCGCTTCTTGACCAGGTCGTAGTAGACCTTGCCGGAGCATGCGATCACGCGCTTGACCTTGGCGCCGTCGACATTCGAGTCGAGCTCGGGGATCACGGTGCGGAACTCGCCCTTGGTGAACTCCGACATCGGGGACGTGGCGTCCTTGTTGCGCAGCAGCGACTTCGGGGTCATGATGACCAGCGGCTTGCGGAACGCGCGCACCATCTGGCGGCGCAGCAGGTGGAAGATCTGGGCGGCCGTGGTCGGTTGCACGATCTGCATGTTGGTGTCCGCAGCGAGCTGCATGAAGCGCTCCAGGCGCGCCGAACTGTGCTCCGGCCCCTGGCCTTCGTAGCCGTGCGGCAGCATCAGCGTCAGGCCGTTGGCGCGACCCCACTTCACTTCGCCCGACGCGATGAACTGGTCGATCACGACCTGGGCGCCGTTGACGAAGTCGCCGAACTGCGCTTCCCAGATCACCAGCGTGTTCGGGTCGGACGAGGCGTAGCCGAATTCGAAGGCCAGCACGGCCTCTTCCGACAGCAGCGAGTCGATGACGACGAACGGGGCCTGGTTGTCGGCGACGTTCTGCAGCGGCGTGTAGGTGCCGGTGTCGAACTTCTCGCGGTTCTGGTCGTGCAGCACCGCATGGCGGTGCGTGAACGTGCCGCGGCCGGAATCCTCGCCCGACAGGCGGATCGGATAGCCGCTGGCCACCAGCGACGCGAACGCCATGTGCTCGCCCATGCCCCAGTCGACGTTGATCTCGCCGCGGCCCATGGCGGCGCGGTCGGCGACGACCTTCTCGACCAGCGGGTGCAGCTTGAAGTTCGACGGGATCGTGGTGATGCGCTCGGCCAGGCGCTTGAACTCGGCCACCGGCAGCGCGGTGTCGGCGGCGTCCGTCCACTTCTTGTTCAGGAACGGCGACCAGTCGACGGCGTACTTGCCCTTGAAATTGGTCAGGACGGGGTCGCGCGTGTGGCGGCCGGCGTCCATCGCGGCGCGGAACTCCTTGACCATGTCGTCCGGCCCGGTGGCGCCCAGCACGCCTTGCGCGACGAGCTTGTCGCCGTACAGCTTGCGCGTGCCCGGGTGCACGGCGATCTTCTTGTACATCAGCGGCTGCGTCAGGCTGGGCGTGTCCTGCTCGTTGTGGCCCAGCTTGCGGAAGCAGACGATGTCGACGACGACGTCCTTGTTGAAGTGCTGGCGGTAGTCGAGCGCCCACTGCGTGCACAGCACGACGGCTTCCGGATCGTCGCCGTTGACGTGCAGCACCGGCGCCTCGATCATCTTGACGACGTCGGTGCAGTACAGCGTGGAACGCGTGTCGCGCGGATCGGAGGTGGTGAAGCCGATCTGGTTGTTGATGACCAGGTGGACGGTGCCGCCCGTGTAGTAGCCGCGCGTCTGCGCCAGCGCCAGCGTCTCCATCACGACGCCCTGGCCCGCGAAGGCCGCGTCGCCGTGGACGATGACCGGCAGCACCTGCACGCCCTTGTGGTCGCCGCGGCGATCCATGCGCGCCTTGACCGAGCCTTCGGCCACGGGATTGACGATCTCCAGGTGCGAGGGGTTGAACGCGAGCGACAGGTGCACCGGGCCGCCGGCCGTGCTGATGTCGCTGGAGAAGCCCTGGTGGTACTTGACGTCGCCCGAGGGCAGGTCTTCCGGCGCGGTGTGGTCGAACTCGGCGAACAGGTCCTTGGGCATCTTGCCCAGGGTGTTGACGAGCACGTTCAGGCGGCCGCGGTGGGCCATGCCGATGACGACTTCCTGCACGCCCTTGACGCCGGCGCGCTGCACCAGTTCGTCCATCGACACGATGAAGCTCTCGCCGCCTTCGAGCGAGAAGCGCTTCTGGCCGACGAACTTGGTGTGCAGGTAGCGCTCGAGGCCTTCGGACGCGGTCAGGCGGTCGAGGATGTGCTTCTTCTGCTCAGCGTTGAACGTCGGCTTGCTGCGGATCGCCTCGACGCGTTCCTGCCACCAGCGCTTCTCACCCGGATCGGTGATGTGCATGAACTCGCAGCCGATGGTGCCGCAGTAGGTTTCGCGCAGCGCCTGCAGGATCTCGCGCAGCGTCATGTTCTCGTTGGTCGAGAAATACGTGTTCGTCGCCGAGAACGTGATG
>CAIMXF010000487.1 GCA_903845345.1 uncultured beta proteobacterium | reverse complement strand
GCCGCCTTGAGTCCTTGGTCGAACGATTCGGCTCGAATGGCCGTGATCTCCGTGTCCGTGTAGGTGCGACGCGGAACAGCCGCGTTCGGCATGAACTGGAAGGAGACGGCCAGTCCCTGGGGGCCGGGCTGCATCGAGCTCAGCGCGACGTTGACGTCTTCCTTGGCCATCTCCTGCTTCAGGCTGTCGAAGATCTGCGCCGCGGACGCGATGTTGTGGCTCGCCGCGACCGTCGGCGGGATTCGGAAGTTCCCGACGCATTGCTGGCCTTCGCACGTCCAGCGCTCCATCTGCACCTGCAAGGGCGCCAGCGACTCGACGCGGGTGGCGGCCACGACCGCGGGTTGCAGGGTCGCGTGCCAGGGCGGCGCGGCACCCGCCGCCCCGCTCGAGGCCGGCACGGCGGCCACCGCGATCGACGCGACATTCGCCGGCGCGCTGGGCGCCGCCGTTGGCCGCGGCGCCTGCGACGCAGTCAGGGGCCCGGCACCCGACAGCTCCGCGCCCTCCTGAACGCCCCTGCCGTTTCTCACCACCAGGAATCCGACGATTCCCAGGCCCACCAGGAGCACGGTGACGACGGACGCATTCCGAATGGAACGCTGCTTGCGATCTGCGCTGGACATTCCGAATTTCCTCCCCAGGAATTTGTTGTCGAACAACCCACGATGACGTATCGACGCGGCAATGACTCTGTGTCGGCGGTTGCAAGCCAATGACCACGACACTGCCGCATTCGATGATAAAACCAACTCGGGCCGCCCGAAGCGTCGCCTCTGGCCGAACGACTATTTCAAGCCGCGAGCGAATCGGGAGCCGGACATCGCCGACCTGCCGAACCATACCAACGCTATGAGCCGAGCAGGAAGGCCAGCGGCAGCAGGAGTGACGCCAGCAGCACCTGCAGTCCGAGCGCAATGCCTGCATAGGCCCCCGCCTCGGCGTCGACCTGCAGTGCGCGCGCGGCGCCGATGCCGTGCGAGCACGTGCCGAGGGCGAAGCCTCGGACGGCCCACGATTTCACGCCCAGGACATTGAAGAGGTACTTCGCCGACAAGGCGCCGACGATGCCGGTCACGATCGCGAAGACCGCCGCCAGCGCGGGCACGCCGCCGATGCGCTCGGCGATGCCCATGGCAACGGGGGAGGTCACGGACTTGGGCGCGAGGGATCTCAGGACCTCGCCCGGCAGGCCGAGCGCCCATCCGAGCGCGACTGAACCGCCTGCCGCGCTCGCTCCACCGACGAGTGCCGCGACGGTCAGGGCCACGCCGCGCCGGCGCAGTTCCGCGCGACGCAGCCAGAGGGGCCACGCGAGCGCGACGACCGCCGGCCCGAGCAGCACGTGGATGAACTGTGCCCCCGCGAAATAGACGGGGTATGCCGTGTGCGTGGCCGACAGCACCACGCCGAGGATGACGACCGACCAGAGCACCGGATTGGCCCACGGCGCGCGCCCGAGACGCTCATAGGCGGCGCTGGTGATGGCATAGACGACCAGGGTCGCCGTGAGGCCGAACAGCGGCGTCGACGCGAGGTAGACCCACAGCTGCACGAAGTCATTCACCCGCTTGCTCCCTGCGCAGCAGGACGTTCAACAGCAAGGCGGTGACCGCCATTCCGATCCAGGTCGAGACGACGATGACCACCAGCAGGCGAACGCCGTAGCGGGAAATCATGTCCAGGTGCGTGATCACGCCGACGCCCACGGGAATGAACAGCAGCGACAGGTGTCCCAGCAGCACCTCGGCGGCCGCCTGGACGGGCTCGCGCAACGGCGCAAGCGTGAGCGCCGGGATGAGCAGGATCATGCCCACGACGGGCCCGGGAAACGGCAACGCGAGCGCATGTGCCAGCGCCTCGCCGATCGCCTGCAGGACGAGGAGCACGGCCAGTCCACGCAGGGCATTCATGCAAGGTCTCCCACTTTCCTTCTTGTCAGGTGAGCGCCCTGGCCAGGATCGGCAGGCTGACGTCCATCCGATAGTCGACGGCCGTGTGGTCGTCGTCGAATTCCTCGTAGACATGGGGCACCTGCATGTCGAGCAGCCGCTGGTGCATGCGCCGCGCGCCATAGACCAGGTTGTACTGGTCGACGTCGCCGCAATCGATGTACAGGGCCTTCAGCGCCGCCAGTCCCGGCCCGTGCGCTTCGACGAGGCTCAACGGATCCCAGGCCAGCCAGTTCGCCCAGCGCTCGGGGATCAGCTCGCAGGTATCGAGGGTCACCGGCAGGCGGATGCCATAGGGCGCCGAAGGGTCGGGGTCGAAGCTCGCGGCCTGCGCCAGCATCATCAGGATGTGCACATCGCTGTCCTTGACCTTCCTGGCTTGCCAGAACGCATCGACCCACGCGCCGATCCCGGGCTTGCTGGCGAGCGCCCGCAGCACCGGCACGAATTCGTGCCGGTAGAGCAGCTCGAAACCCATGTCGCCGGAGTGCACTGCGGCGGCGCTCCAGAAGTCCGGATGCAGCAGGGCATGGACCATCGCGCCGTAGCCTCCGCTGGACTTGCCGAAGATGCCGCGCCGGCCCGCGCCGCCGCAGCCGAAGGCGGCTTCGACGAACGGAACGGCTTCCATGCGCAGGAAATCGTCCCAGCGGCCCACTGCGGCCGAATTCACGTATTGATTGCCCCCCAGCCGCGTGAAG
>CAIMXF010000486.1 GCA_903845345.1 uncultured beta proteobacterium | reverse complement strand
GCCTGCTCGGTCGACGGCCGGCTCACTGGATTGATGCCGCAGCCCGCCAGCAGCGCCGCCGCAACGACGGCGAAGCCCGCCCCGACGGTGCGGATGAACGGAAAACGAATTTCCATATTCCTCACAAGCATGATCCCATAGAAAAAGTGTAGTTCCAGTTATGAAGAAGCCTCGCTACATTGTCCCTTCAATCAGGGCCGGAGCGTCCGCCTCCCGGCTAGCCACGAAAAGACAACGATGTACCAGTACACCGAATTCGATCGCCAGTTTGTACGCGCCCGCGCGGGACAGTTCCGCGACCAGCTGGAGCGCAACCTGGCCGGCGAACTGGCCGACGACGATTTCCGCCCGCTGCGCCTGCAGAACGGCTGGTACGTGCAGCGCCACGCGCCGATGCTGCGCGTGGCCATCCCCTATGGCGAGCTCGCCAGCCGCCAGCTGCGCCAACTGGCCCGCATGGCCAGGGAACTCGACCGCGACTTCCTGCACTTCACCACGCGCCAGAACGCGCAGTTCAACTGGATTCCGCTGCCGAAGGCCGCAGATGCGATGGACTTGCTGGCAGATGTCGACATGCACGGCATCCAGACCTCGGGCAACTGCATCCGCAACATCACCTCCGACGTGTTCGCCGGCATCGCCCCCGACGAGATCGTCGATCCGCGCCCGTATTGCGAACTGCTGCGCCAGTGGAGCACGCTGCAGCCGGAATTTGCGTTCCTGCCGCGCAAGTTCAAGATCGCCGTCAGCGGCTCGGTGGAAGACCGCGCGGCCATCGCATGGCACGACATCGGCCTGCAGCTGAAGAAGAACGCGGCCGGCGAGGTCGGCTTCAAGGTGCTGGTGGGCGGCGGCATGGGACGCACGCCGGTCATCGGCTCGGTGGCCACCGAGTTCCTGCCGTGGAACCAGATCCTGGTCTACATCGAGGCGGTGGTGCGCGTGTACAACCGCTTCGGCCGCCGCGACAACGCGTACAAGGCGCGCATCAAGATCCTCGTGAAGGCCGAAGGCCAGAAGTTCTTCGACCAGGTCAACGAGGAATTCCGCAAGATCCTGGCCGACGACGTCGGCGGCACCGCGCACATCATCCCGCAGGCCGAGTTCGACCGCGTGGCCGCGTTCTTCACGCGTCCCGGGAAGGTGCGCCCGGCCATCGGCGGCTTCGACCCGAACCGCACCGGTGCCGCGCCCGTGCCTTTCCTGCGCTGGCTGGACCGCAACGTGCACGCGCACCAGGTCGAGGGCTATCGTGCCGTCACGCTGTCGCTCAAGCGCCCGGGCCTGCCGCCCGGCGACGTCACTTCCGGGCAGATGGAGGCGGCGGCGACGATGTCCGACCGCTACTCGCTGGGCGAGCTGCGCGTGTCGCACGACCAGAACCTGATCCTGCCGTGGGTGCGCGAGGCCGACCTGCGCGCCGTCTGGCACGCCGCGCAGGAAGCGGGCTTCGCCACGCCCAACATCGGCCTGCTGACCGACATGATCGCCTGCCCCGGCGGCGACCTGTGCGCGCTGGCCAACGCCCGCTCGCTGCCGATCGCGGCCGCCATCACCGAGCAGTTCGACGACCTCGACGCCCTGCTGGACCTCGGCGACATCGACCTGCACATCAGCGGCTGCATGAACTCCTGCGGCCACCACCACACCGGCCACATCGGCATCCTCGGCATCGACAAGGACGGGGCCGAGTGGTACCAGGTCAGCGTCGGCGGCTCCGACGGCAGCACCCTCAGTGGCGCCTCCGTGCCGGGCAAGGTGATCGGCCCGTCGTTCGCGGCCGAGGAAGTGCCCGCCGTAATCCAGGCGCTGATCGAGACATT
>CAIMXF010000485.1 GCA_903845345.1 uncultured beta proteobacterium | reverse complement strand
GACGTCGTCGGCAGCCTTGTGGGCGGCCGCGAGCAGCACGTCGCGTTGGGCCTGCGCATCCGCCGTCGCCTTGCTCAGCAGATCGGCCCGTTGCTTGTCGAACTCGGCGCTCTTGCGACGGAAGTCGTCACCGTCCTTGACGGCATCGGCCTTCTTGCGGTCGGCGTCGGCCAGTTCGTCCGCGATGCGTTTCTCGCGCGCATCGATGGCATCGAGCACCGGCTTGTAGAGGAAGTGCTTCATCAGCATCACGAGGATGATGAAGTTGAGCGCCTGCGCGCCGACGGTGAACCAGTCGATCAGCATGGCCTACTTCCCCGCGGCCTTGGCGGCGGTGGCGAGCGCGGCGTTCCAGAACGGGTTGGAGAAAATCAGGATCATCGACACGACGAAGCAATAGATCGCGGTCGACTCGATCATGGCCAGCCCGACGAACAGCGTGCGGGTGATGGTCGCAGAGGCGTCGGGCTGCTGCGCGAGGGCCGTGAGCGCGGTCGCGACGGCACGGCCCTCGGCCAAGGCCGGCCCCATCGTGCCGAAGCCGGTGGTCAGGCCGGCGATGACGATGGAGGCCACCGCGATAAGTGTCAAGCTGTCCATGGAGGGCTTTCGAAGGAAGGGCTCAGGCCGGCGGCGCCGGTGCGGTGACCGCCGCGGCAGCCGTCGCTTCTTTGGGGTGGGCGGCACGCGTGGCCGCAGCGATGTAGACAGCGGCCAGGATGCTGAAGATGTAGGCCTGAACCATGCCCGTGAGCAGCCCCAGCAGGGTCATCACGATGGGGAAGACGAAGGGCGTGATCGTGAGCAGGATGGCGACGATCATCGATCCGCTCATCATGTTGCCGAACAGGCGAACCGCCAGCGCCAGGGTGCGGGACACCTGGCTGATGAGGTTGAAGGGCAGCATCACGACGGTGGGCTGCACGTAGGTCTTCAGGTAGCCGCCGATGCCCTGGCCGGCGATGCCGAAGACCGGCACGGCGACGAAGACGCAGCCCGCGAGCGCCACGGTGGTCGACAACGACCCCGTGGGCGGGTCGAAGCCGGGAATAACGGTACACAGGCTCGACGCTGCAACGAACAGAAAAAGCGTGCCGAGAAAGGCGATGTATTTCTTCGGCTGCGTCAGGCCGACTTCCTCCACCTGGGTCAGGATCGCGGTGACCAGGATTTCGAGCAGGCACTGCCAGCGCGACAGCTTGAGGCCGGACCCCAGGCGGCGCGTGACGAGGGCGGAGATCAGCGACAACGCGATCATCAGCGCCCAGGTGAAGACGATAGTGGCATTGAGCTTGACGAAGCCGGACTGCCAGAAGATCCATTGGTCGGGGCTAAGGCGCATGTCGAAGTCCGGTTCCTGGCGCGACGCATGCGGATTCCCGGCGCCGGGTGATCCACGTCACCGCCACGCGCGCCAGCACGAACCCGAGCAGGCAGGCCAGCAGGCGCCGCCAGTCGTCGCGTCCCGCGACATACAGTCCGCCCAGCGCGACGGAGGTGCGCAACAGCATGCTGCCGCCAACGACCAGCGCGGGGTGGCGCCAGGTGGCGAGACGGCGAACCGTCCACCAGAGGCCGCCGTAGAAGAAGCTGCCGAGCGCGATGCCGACCAGCAGAGCCAGTGCGTCCATCAGGAGCGCGACGATCCGGGCATCGTGCAGTTCAGGCATGGCCGTCTCCGTCGTCTGCGTGCATCGCCCGGTCCTCGCCGGCCACCCATCGCCAGGCGTTGAGACAACCGAGCGTGAGCCCGGCGACCAGCAGCGCGAGCGTCCAGGCATGGGCGCCGGGGTGGTGGTGGTCCAGCCAGAGTCCGAGTGCCGCACCGAGAAGCGTCGGAATCGCGATGGACCAGCCGACCAGCCCCATCGTTCCAAGTCCGTACCAGACCCCCGGCGTTCCGTTGCGACGCGCCTTGATCTTCCGGGCCGCCTGGGCGCCGATCCGATCGGCCAGGGCGGAATCCGGCGTTCGCGGCGCCGGGCCGGGCGTCGGGGAATCGTCAGCCATGTTCGAATCCCGCGAATTGCCGCATGAATCCCGCTTCCAGCCGTGCGAGCACCGCTTGCAGATCTTTCTCCTGTGCGTTGCGGGTGAGGAAGTCCTGCACCACGGCTTCACGCAATTGGCCGAGATCCTGGCCATGCAGCGCACGGCGAACGGAGACGAGCACGTCGGCGCCTGTCTTGACGAGCACGCCCTCGTCCACTGCGACGAAGACCTCGTCGTGGCCGGCGCATTGGTAGACCAGGATGCCGGGCGCGAGTGCGGCGACGCAGTCCAGCCGATGCGGCAGCAAGCCGAACGAGCCTTCCGGTGTCTCCGCGACGATGCGCGAGACAGCCGGTTCATCCGCGAACACCTGGAACGGCAACAGGATCCTAAGGTGCATGTACGGCGGCTGCATGAGCGCTCTCCTGCGGCTTGGGCGCTGCGGCCGGGGTGGCGGGCTTGCCCTTGCCTTTGGCCTCGGAGATCGGGCCGATCATGTAAAGGGCGCTCTCCGGGCGGTCGTTGAACTCGTCGCGAAGAATGCGCTCGCACCCGTCAAGAGAGTCCGCCAGGCTGACCAGCCTGCCTTTCAGGCCGGTGAACTGCTCGGTGGTGAAGAACGGCTGGGTCAGGAACCTCTCCAGCCGCCGCGCTCGCGCGACCACCGTGCGATCAGGCGGGGACAGCTGCTCAAGCCCCAGCATGGCGATGATGTCCTTGAGCTTGGCGTATTGCGCAAGCGTGCTGCGGATCTCCTGCGCCAGGCCATAGTGCCTGTCGCCGACGATGCCGGGCGTGGCCATCCTCGAACTCGATTGCAGCGGGTCGATCGACGGGTAGAGCCCTTCGCTGGCCCGTTGCCTCGACAGGACGATCGAGGCGGACAGGTGCGAGAAGGTGTGGACAGCTGCCGGGTCGGTGAAATCGTCGGCCGGAACGTAGACGGCCTGGATCGACGTGATGGCGCCGCTGTCGGTGTTGGCGATGCGCTCCTCCAGGCCGGCGAGCTCGGTGCCCATGGTGGGCTGGTAGCCAAGCCGCGACGGCATCTGGCCCATCAGGCTGGACACTTCCATGCCGGCCTGGATGAAGCGGAAGATATTGTCGACGAGCAGCAGGACATCGCGGTGCTCGTCGTCGCGGAAATATTCGGCCATGGTGAGCGCGGCATTGCCGACGCGAAACCGGGCGCCTGCAGGCTCGTTCATCTGCGCGAAGATCATCACCATCTTGGGCAGCACGCCGGCGTCCCTCATCGCGTCGTAGAGTTCGGCGCCCTCTCGGCAGCGCTCACCGATGCCGCAGAAGATGCTGACGCCATCCTGGTGATCGATCATGTTGTGGATCATCTCCGTCAACAGCACCGTCTTGCCGACACCGGCGCCGCCGAACAATCCGGCCTTGCCACCGCGCTCGAGCGGCGTGAGGACGTCGATCACCTTGATACCCGTCTCGAAGACTTCGGATTGGGTGGAACGCTTGACGAGCGCCGGCGGCGCTCGATGCACCGAACGCCAGGCGACGTCGCGCAATGGCTCGCCGAGGTCGATCGTGTTGCCGAAAACGTCGAACATTCGCGACACGATGGATTGACCGACCGGCGCGCGCAACGGGCCTCCGGTGTCGCGTACCCGGGTGCCGCGCGCCAGTCCCTCGGTGGTGGTCAGGGCGATGCCGCGCACATGGCGCTCGTCGCGCTGCGTCAGCACCTCGATCACGATCCGTTCATCGGCACCTGCGCGCAGAACCGTCTCGATGGCCGGCAGGTGGGCATCGAAGAGGACGTCGACGACGCTGCCGCGAACGGCCGTGACAACGCCGATGTTCTCGGACTGGGTCGACGTCCTCGGCACAGCCGGCGATCCCTCTGCTGGCAAGGGCGTGCGGCGGGGCCGGCGGGACGCAACGGTGGGCAAGGGAGAGGTCATGGTGTCGCGTGTCCCCTCTTCAGAAGCTGTAGCGGGCCATCAAATCGAACCTTGAAAGTGTCCCTGCCCCGTCCGAGAACGTCCGACGCGATCCGTAGATCCACTCGCCTCCGAGATCGACCTCCTTCACCGGCGAGTAGATCAAGTTGAAGAACGCTTCCTCGAGCGTTCGATTGTCTACGGCTTCTGCAGTCTTGCCCCGGTTGAAGCCGGTCGATATGTTGCCGCGCAGCTTGTCGCTGAAGATGTGTGCGTAGCCGACCACCAAGCCCTGGTTCTTGTCGAACCCGATCGAGCCGGTCTGCGCGTTGATGGCGTACCCGTTGGAGCCATAGAGCGCGTCCACATCGCCATCGACGTACGTGTACTGCCCCATGAGGGAGTCCTTGTTGCTGAGCTTGATGCTTCCGCCGGTGGCGAATCCGTAGCCGCGCTTGGTCTCCGTATCCGATCTCTTTTCATGCGTCATGGCGCGAAGGTTGAGCGCGCCCCAGGAGAATGTCTTGTCGACTCGGGCGACCAGTTGAGGCATCCGCTCGCTCGCGCTGCCGCCGCCTGTCTGATCGACGGGATCTTCCGCAGCCAGCGTGACCAGCGCGGACTTC
>CAIMXF010000484.1 GCA_903845345.1 uncultured beta proteobacterium | reverse complement strand
GCGTCGGGCGGATGCTACGCGCCGACGATCGCGTACTGGTCGCGCTGCGCCTGCAGCCATTGCGCCATCTGCTCGGGATCGGCGAGGTCGTTCGGATGGAAGCCGCGCCGGAGGTAGCGCAGCAGCGGGAAGAAGCTCGCGGCCCACACGCCGCGCGGCCCGAACAGGTAGCGTGCCGCCTGCCACCAGGTGCGCGGCTGCCACCACAGCCCGGCGCGCCACAGGTTGATGAAGGTCTGCAGGCTGGACTCGAAGAAGAACTGCACGGCGATGTAGACGAACCACAACCGGCGCCGGCGCTCGCTGCCGCCCATCGCGCGGTACAGGTCGAAGGCGACGGTCTTGTGCTCGCTTTCTTCCACCGCGTGCCAGCGCCACAGCAGCGCGAGCTCGGGCGTCGCGCCTTCGAGCCAGTTCGGATGCGTCAGCAGGCCGGTGGCCATCACGGCCGTGAAGTGCTCGTAGGCGGCGGTCACGGCCACGTGGTTGATCGGGTGCATGTTCTTGCCGTTCTCGATGCGCCACGCGGCCCAGCCCTGCCAGTGGTTCTTCAGGCCTTGCCGATCGAGCTCGGCGTTGAACTGGCCGTGCAGGAAACGGTGCGTGGCCTCCTGGCCGACGAAGCCGCGCACCTCGTCCGCCCACGCGGCCTGCTGGTCGGCCGGCAGCATCGTGACGCCCTTCGTCACCGCGTCGATGAAGAACTGCTCGCCGATCGGGAAGCTCATCGACAGCGCGTTCAGGTAGTGCGTGCGGAACGCCTCGCCGCCGTTCCACAGCGTCGGGAAACCCTTGGACAGGTCGACGCGCAGCTTGCGGACAGGCAGGCGGCGCGGGGCTTCGGGCAGGTCGTGCGGAGCGTTCATGTCTGGATATCGGCTGGAGTTGTCCCTGCCGGAGAGCGTAAGCGCTCGCGCCGCACGGGTCTACTCGCTTTTGCGCCTCCCGGCGCGAGGCGCCCGGCGGCGGCACGCGCTCGGTTCTTCGGCGGGTCGATGCGAAGCCGGTAGAGTGGCGCCATGGCCGCTCCCCGCGAAACCGTCGACAACCCGTTGCGCAAGACGCCGTCGCAGACGCGCGCGATGCGCACCGTCGACACGCTGTTCGAGGCCGCCACCCGCATCCTGGCCAGCGAGGGCGAGGCCGGCTTCACCACCAACCGCATCGCCGAGCGCGCCGGCTTTTCCATCGGCACGCTCTACCAGTATTTCCCGAGCAAGGAGGCGATCGTCGTCGCGCTGGTGCGGCGCCAGCGCGACCGGGTGCTGCGCGAGCTCGACGTGATGCTGGAGCGCTGCGTGGCCGGCGAGTACGGCACCGAGCACGCGCTGCGCCTCTACCTGCGCCACATCGTCGACGCCTTCGGCCGCGGCCAGAAGGCGCAGCGGCTGCTCGCGCGGCTGGGCTGGCAGCTCGACGCGCCGGCGGCCATCGTCGCGGCGATGGACGACGGCGCCGAGCGCATCCGCGCCGCGCTGGCCCGGCTGGACGACCCCGAGCTGCCGGTGCCCGACGCGCCGACGCTGTACATGCTGACCCGCGCGGTGATCGGCGCGGTGCGCGCGGCCGCGGTGGAAGAGAGCGCGATGCTGGACGACCCGCGCTTCGAGGAGGCGCTGTTCCGCATGGTGTGGGGCCTGCTGCATCGGCCGACCGTCGGCGGTTGACCGGGTTTCCTCCCGTCGAATCGTTGAGTTCGCGGTCAGCTTGGCGCGCTACAAAGCCGTTGTTCACACACCCACGACAACAATCGGAGTCCCCCTCATGAAACTGACCTCTCGCTGGCTCGCGACACTCGTCGCGGCGCCGCTCGTCCTCGCCGCGACCGGCTGCGTCGTCGCCCCGCCGCCCCCGCCGCCGCACCATCCGGCCTACCTGCACGCGCTGACCGACCTGCGCGACGCCCGCTGGAACCTGGAGCACCGCGCCGGCGACGCTGCCGTCAGCGCGCAGGAAGACGTGGCGATCGTCGAGATCGACCGCGCCATCGGCGACGCCAAGACGGCGGCGATGGAAGACGGCAAGAACGTCTACGAGCATCCGCCGGAAGACGCGAAGATCGACCGCCGCGGCCGCCTGCACCATGCCAGCGAACTGCTGCACAAGGCGCGCAACGACGTCGCCCAGGGAGAGTCCAACGGCGTCGCCGTCGACCTGCGCAACCGCGTGATCAGCCACATCGACCTCGCGATCCAGGCGACCGACCGCGCGATCCACATCATCGAGAACGGCGCCTGACGAGCGCAGGACGGCGGCCTGCGCCAACGTGCAGGCCATGTTCGACGAGCTCGAGGTCACCGGCCGCGCGCGCACGCACGTCGTCCAATGCGACGCGCCGCGCTTCGCGGCCCATCCGGACGTCGCCGCGGCCTTCCTGCGCCTGCGCGCGGCGGCATCGCCATGTGCGCAACGTCGTTCCCCCGCCACAGCCATGACGACCCGGCTCGCTCCGCTCCCCGCCCCCGAGGGGCTCAGGCCGGCGCTCTCCGGAGCGGCCGGGCGCTCGCCGGCCGAGGCACTGCACGAGGCAAGCCGAGACGTGACTTCCTGCAGCGGCGATAATTGCGCGATGCTGCCCTCCCCGACCCGCGTTCGCTTCACCAAGATGCAAGGCGCCGGCAACGACTTCGTGGTGCTCGACGCCACGCGCGAGCCGCTGGCGCTGGGCGCCGACGAGATGCGCCGCCTGGGCGACCGCCGTTTCGGGGTCGGCGCGGACCAGATCCTGGTCGTCGAGCGTCCCACCAGGCCGGGCGTGGACTTCAGCTACCGCATCTTCAACAACACCGGCGACGAGGTGGAGCACTGCGGCAACGGCGCGCGCTGCTTCGCCCGCTACGTGCGCGATCGCGGCATGACCACGCGCGACACGATCCGCGTGCAGACCGTCAACAACCAGCTTGAGCTGCACATCCAGGCCGACGGCCGCGTGCGCGTCGACATGAACGCGCCGCGCTTCGAGCACGCCGACCTGCCGTTCGATTCGGCCGGCCTCGCGCCCGCGCGCGTGGGCGACTTCGAGACGTGGCCGCTGGGCCTCGGCGAAGGGCGCAGCGTCGAGGTGGCGGTGCTGTCGATGGGCAACCCGCATGCGGTCATGCGCGTGGACGACGTCGAACACCACCCGGTCGCGCTGATCGGCCCGCTGGTCGAACACCATCCGCGCTTCGTGCGCCGCGTCAACGCCGGCTTCATGGAAGTGGTCTCGCGCACGCACATCCGCCTGCGCGTGCACGAGCGCGACGCCGGCGAGACACTCGCCTGCGGCACCGGCGCCTGCGCCGCGGTCGTGGCCGGCATCCGCCTGGGCTGGCTAGCCGCCTGCGTCGACGTCGACATGCACGGCGGCCGGCTCACCGTCGAATGGGCCGGCGGCGCGGACGACAGCGTGTTCCTCACCGGTCCGGCCACCACCGTCTTCGAAGGAGAAATCGAACTGTGAACAACAACAGCGGCACCGACGGCATCACCGAGGACGACATCGCGGGCTATCTCGCCAACACCCCCGGGTTCTTCGAGCGCCACGCCGAGCTGCTCGCCACCGTGCAGCTGAGCAGCCCGCACGGCACGCGCGCCGTGTCGCTGCAGGAACGCCAGATGGAGATGCTGCGCGAGCGCATCAAGAACCTGGAGCGCAAGATCATGGAGATGATCCGCTACGGCCAGGACAACATGGCCATCGCCGATCGCCTGCATCGCTGGACGCGTTCCGTGATGCTCACGCACGACCCCGAGCGCCTCGCGCCGGTACTCGTGCACGACCTGCAGCACCAGTTCATGATCCCGCAGGCCGCGGTGCGCGTGTGGGGCGTGGCGCCCGAGCTCTCGCACCTGCCGTGCGCGGTCGAGGTGAGCGACGACGTCAAGATCTTCGCCACCAGCCTGGTCGCGCCCTACTGCGGCGCCAACTCGGGCTTCGAGGCCGCGAGCTGGTTCGACAACGCCGACTCGGTGCTGTCGATCGCGCTGATCCCGCTGCGCCCGGATCGCCAGCACACCGCGTTCGGCCTGCTCGCGCTGGGCTCGCCCGACCCGACGCGCTACACGCCGGACATGGGCATCGAGTTCCTGTCGCAGGTGGGCGATATCGCCGGCGCGGCGCTGACGCGCCTGCTGGTTCAACAGTGACGATGCCGCTGCGATGACCCACCCGGCCATCCAGCGCGCCCTCGAACACCTGCGCGTCGAGCGCCGCAGTCATGACAGTCCCCGTCCGCGGGGTACCGCGGACAGCCCCCCGCGGGGGCCGCGGCCTTGCTCCGGAGCGGCCGAGCGCGGCGGCCGCGAGTGACTTCGAACGGGGCATTCACGTGACGAGCAATCCAGCCATCCAGCGCTACCTCGAACACCTGCGCGTCGAGCGCCGCGTGTCGCCGCACACGCTCGCGGCCTACGGCGACGCGCTGGCGCGGCTCGAGAAGCTCGCCGACGAGGCACAGCGTCCGCTGAGGGCGCTGCAGGGCGCGCACATCCAGCGCTTCGCCGCGCAGCTGCACGGAGCCGGCCTGGGCGCGCGCTCGATCGCGTTGACGCTGTCGGGCTGGCGCGGCTTCTACCGCTGGTGGAGCCTGCAGTCCGACGCCGCGGGACTGGCCAACAACCCGGTCGACGGCATCCGCGCGCCGCGCGCCGCGCGGCCGCTGCCCAAGGCGCTGGCGGTCGACGAGGCGGTGGCGCTCGCGATGCACGAGACGCCCGCCGGCGACGCCGCGGAACCCGCCTCCGAGGAGGGAGCGGCGCTGGCCGCGCGCGACCACGCGATCGCCGAGCTGCTCTACGGCTGCGGCCTGCGACTGGGCGAGTTGCTGGGGCTCGATGTCGCCGCCGGCGCCGGGTCGGCCGGCTGGATCGACATCGACGACGCCACGGCGCACGTGTTCGGCAAGGGCTCGAAGCGGCGCAGCGTGCCCGTCGGCGGCCCGGCCTTGCAGGCGCTGGACGACTGGCTGCTGCACCGGCCGCTGCTGGCCGGCACGCCCGACGGCGGCGCGCTGTTCGTCAGCCGCCTGGGCAAGCGGCTCTCGCCGAATCAACTGCGTTCGCGGCTGAAGGCGCAGGGCGACCGCGCCGGCGTCGCCACGCCCGTGCACCCGCACATGCTGCGCCACAGCTACGCGTCGCACCTGCTGCAGTCCAGCGGCGACCTGCGCGGCGTGCAGGAACTGCTGGGCCACGCCAGCATCGCCACCACGCAGGTCTACACGCGGCTGGACTTCCAGCACCTGGCCAAGGTCTACGACGCGGCGCATCCGCGCGCCAAACGCAAGTAGCCGCGGCAGCCCCGGGCAGCGAGGATCACATCCGAGCCGATCCGGGCTCCCCCTCGGGGGCAGCGACGGGGCTCGTAGTTACGCGAGGTAATGGACTTCCTCGCGCCGCATCGATGACGCAAAATGGCTCATCCTTTCCTACCAAGCCGGAGCCACGATGCGTCACCTCAAGAAGAGCCTCGCCACCCTCGCGCTGCTGGCCTGCGCCGCGCCGCTGACCTGCCTGGCGGAAAGCTCGGCCGCCTCGTCGATCTCGGACAGCATCTCGCAGGCGTCGGGCAGCATCTCCGATTCGCTCAAGGGCTCCAGCCACTCGAGCTCGCCGGACAACAAGCAGGCCAAGGGCGATTTCACCGTCACCGACGTGGCGGAAGTGACCGACCGTCCCGGCTTCGTCGAGCTGCACCTGCAGCCCGTGGCCACCAACACCGCAGGCGCCGAGATGTACCTCACGCTGCCGCGCGCGGCCGCCGACCAGGGCCACGTCGGGGCCGGCGCGACCGTCACGGCGCTGCAGCGTCCGTATGGCATCGAGTTCGCCGCCAACCAGCCGCGCGCCGCGTTCTTCCTGGCGCTCGCCGACGACGTCGTCCGCGACATGAAGATGGCGCCCTTGGCGCTTTGATGCGCCGGGCGTGCCGCGCGGCGCTGGCCGCGCTGCTGATGGTGGTGTCCGCGGCGGCGCAGGCGATCTCGTTCGAGGTCTGCGACCGTCCGAAGGATCCGAGCGCCGACCAGCGCGACGTGATGCTGCGCTTCGGCGCCATCGTGCGCGACGAGCTCGCGGCGTCGCACCAGCAGGTCGCGCTGATCGCGCGCTCCGGCCTCGACCTGCGGCGCCTGGACGTGCGCTACTCGCACGAGGCCGTCGCGCTCAAGGACAACGCCGGCAGGCCGTGGTCGGTGCGCGAGCTGTACTACTCGTGCCAGGATCACCAGCCGCGCATCTTCGACGAGGGCCTGGCCGGCTTCCTGATGGGCACCGACGATCCCGACACCAGCTTCATCTCGGTCGTCTTCCT
>CAIMXF010000483.1 GCA_903845345.1 uncultured beta proteobacterium | reverse complement strand
CACGGGCGGTGAGGCCATCAAGACCTGCACGGCCGGTCCGGGCTGCAACTAGGCTTAGGCCGAGGCGGCCGCGGGCGACTCCTTCAGTGACAGCGCCGGGGTTTCGCGGGTGCTGTTGAGCTTGATGTTCAGGCGCAGCTCGTTGGCCGAGTCCGCGTTGCGGATCGCCTCCTCGAAGCCGATCAGGCGTTGCTCGTAGAGCTCGAACAAGGCCCCGTCGAAGGTGGCCATGCCCAGCTCGCGCGAGCGCGCCATGATGTCCTTGATCTCGTTGAAGTGGCCGGTGAAGATCTTCTCGGCGATGGTCGGCGTGTTCAGCAGGATCTCGATCGCCGCCGCGCGGCCCTTGCCGTCCTCGCGGCGCACCAGGCGTTGCGAGACGATCGCGCGCAGGTTGGCCGACAGGTCCATCAGCAGTTGCGCGCGGCGTTCTTCCGGGAAGAAGTTGATCACGCGCTCGATGGTCTGGCTGGCCGAGTTGGCGTGCAGCGTGCCCAGGCACAAATGGCCGGTCTCGGCGAAGGCGATCGCGTGCTCCATGGTCTCGGCGTCGCGGATCTCGCCGATCAGGATCACGTCGGGCGCCTGGCGCAGCGTGTTCTTCAGCGCATGGTGCCAGCTGTGGGTGTCGACGCCCACTTCGCGGTGCGTGACCAGCGACTTCTGAGACTGGTGCACGTACTCCACCGGATCTTCCACGGTGATGATGTGGCCCGACGACGTGCGGTTGCGGTGGTCGATCATCGCGGCCAGCGAGGTCGACTTGCCCGAACCGGTGGCGCCGACGACCAGCACCAGCCCGCGCTTGGCCATGACCACCTCCTTGAGCACCTCGGGCAGCTTCAGCTTCTCGAAGTTCGGGATCTCGGCGGCGATCGTGCGGCAGACCAGGCTCACGCTCTGCTGCTGAACCAGGATGTTGATGCGGAAGCGGCCGGTGCCGGGGATCGACACCGCGAAGTTGCACTCGAGCTCCCTGGCGAACTCCTCGCGCTGGCGCTCGGTCATCATCGCGTGCGCCAGGGCGCGCGTGACGTCGCCCGTGAGCTTCTGCGTGGTCATCGGCTTCATGCCGCCGTCCACCTTCATGCTGGGCGGGAAGTCGTTGGCGATGAACAGGTCGGATCCGCCGGCCGCCGACATCGCGGCGAGCAGCTTGTGCATGTAGGTGCGGGCTTGTTCTTCGGTCAGGGCAGACATGGCACTCCGGGGCGCGTTGTTTGGCAGTTCGCCCGCAAGATTGCCAGCGAACTCGGACGGCGAATCGGTGGAAGAACGGGGTGTTGGGAGCGGAGGTCTCGCTCAAGTTCCGTTGCCGCCACGGCGTCGCCGCGCATCACTGGACTCATCGGCCGGGCCGGGCCGAAGATGATGCGGGAGCCGGCACTAATCCTCGTCCCCGGGGATTTCTTCGCGCCGAGCCGCGCGCGGCAGCCTCAGGCCGGATCGAGCCGGATGCGCAGCCGGCCGGCGTCCAGGTGCACGCGCAGGCGGCGATGCCGCGCCAGGTAGTGCAGCAGCACGACCGCCGCCGAGAAGCCGGAGGCGGCGCCGACGCCCAGCGCCCAGCGCGGGCCGGCGGTGTCGGCCACCCAGCCGACGATGGGCGCCCCGATGGGCGTGCCGCCCAGCGCGATCGCCAGCCGCATCGCCATCACCCGTCCGCGCATCGCCGGCTCGGTACCCAGCTGCAGCAGGCTGTTGGTGGAATTGGCGAACGTCAGCGCCGATACCCCGATCACCATCAGCGCCGCACCGAACAGCCAGTAGCCGGGCATCACCGCCGCGAGCGCGCAGCCGGCGCCGAACACCGTCGCCGACGTCAGCAGGATCTCGATGCGCGGATGCCGCCGCCGCGCCGCCAGCAGCGATCCCGAGATCGTTCCGATCGCCATGATGGACATCAGCAGCCCGTAGCGGCTCGCACCCTCGTGGAACACGCTGACGGCCATCGTGGAGATGAAGATCGTGAAGTTCAGGCCGAAGGTGCCGATCAGGAACAGCATCCAGAAGATCGCCCGCAGGTCGGGCCGCTGCCGCACATAGCGCAGGCCCTCGAGAAAGCCCTGCCCCTCGGGCGTCGCGCCCGCGCTGGGGTGACGCGCGTGCGCGCGCAGGGCCCACAGCGCGACGAGCACCGCGAGGTAGGAGCCCGCGTTGACCATGAACGCCCAGCCGGTGCCGACCGACGACAGCAGCACGCCCGCGATCGCCGGCCCCACCATGCGGGCGGCGTTGAACGACGTCGAATTGAGGCCGACCGCGTTCGACAGGTCCGTGTCGCCCACCAGTTCCGACACGAAGGTCTGGCTGGCCGGGGCATCGAACGCGGTCACGCATCCGAGCAGCAGCGCGAACGCGTAGACGTGCCACAGCGCGACGACGCCGGACAGCGTCAGCGCGCCCAGCGCCAGCGCCAGCACGAACATCGCCGACTGCGTCGCGACCAGGATGCGGCGGCGGTCGAAGCGGTCGGCCGCCGAGCCGGTGAACGGCAGCAGCACGATGTGCGGCCCGAACTGCAGCGCCATCACCACGCCCAGCGAGGTCGCGTTGTGAGGCGTCAGCTGCGTGAGCACCAGCCAGTCCTGCGCGGTGCGCTGCACCCAGGTGCCGATGTTGGACACCAGCGAGCCGGCAAACCAGGTGCGGTAGCTCGGGTTGCGCAGCGACCGGAAGGTGCCCTCGCTCATGTCGGCGTGTTGCCTCCGTGGAAGCGGCCGAAGTGGCGCGCGGCGAACAACGAGATCAGCATGCCGCCGGCGCCCGTCGCCAGCATGCGTGTCCCATCCTGCAGGTCGAGATGGCCGACGCGCGCCAGCAGCGCCCAGGCCATGAAGAGATTGAAGAAGCCCCACAGCACGTTGACGGTGGACGACGACAGCCCCTCGCCCCGCGGCGTCGCGAACGGGCTCTGGAACGGCCGGCCCATCACGCCGGCGCAAAGGTGCGGGATCGCGTTGAACAGGAACATGCCGCCGAAGAACAGGGCGACGTCGTGGGCGACATTCACCTTGGAGACTCCTGGCTCTGTCCGAGCCGCTGGATGAGGGCGATGGCGTCGGCGAGCGTGCGCCGCTCGTCGGCGTCGCAACCTGCGATGGCCGTGCTGAGCCACGCCAGCTTGGCCGCCTGGCGCTGGCGGCGCGCCTGGATGCCGGCCTCGGTGAGCGAGAAGAGGATCTGGCGGCCGTCGGTCGGATGCGGATCGCGCCGCACGAGGCCGTCCTGCTCCAGCTCGGCCAGGAAGCTGCCCATCGACTGCGGCTTGACCAGCTCGGCGCGCGCGAGCTCGGCGGTGGTCATGGGACCTGTCCTGTCGAGGCGGCCCAGCACCGCGGCCAGCGACCAGCCCAGGCCGACGCTGCCCGCCTCGCCGCGCACGCGCCGCAGCAGGACGCCCACGGCCTGCATCAGGTCGGCGGCCTGGGCCTCGGAGGCGAGCAGCGAACGTCGGGACGGCATGCCGCCAGTCTAGAGATTAGAAGCTGATCTTGCAAGTTTAACTTCCAATATACACGGCAAGAGCGCGGCCACGCGGGGCCGCCGCCGACCCGGCGCAGCACGACATGCCGAATCACGCGCAACATCGGACACCTGCGCAGATTCACATGGATCCGCTCGACACCACGCTTTCGCGCAGGCGGGGGCTCGCCTGCAGGGCTCGTTCGTGGACGATTTCAAGGGCGCGCCGATTCCGCGCGCTGTTCGGCGAACCGCTGGGCTCGACGAAAGTGCGCGACCAGGTCGCGCCGCCGACGCCGCTGGCGGCCTGAGGCCGCGGCGCGCGCGTCAGCTCGCCAGGACCCGGAGCGTCAGCTGCTCGCCAGGATGTACTGGCAGCCGGCTTCCTGGGCGCGCAACGTGGCGAAGACGCCGGACGGCTGCAGGATCACGCCCGGCAGCACGAAGGTCAGCGCCTTCGCCTCGGCCTCCTCGTCGGTGGCCAGCTTGTCGACCTTCTTGACGAGAGAGACCACCTCGCCGAAGGCGCGATGGCACGCGAGGACGATGTCGCCGCCGGCCAGGAACTTCGGGATGTTCATGTCCGCGAACTCCGGCGGCGCATTGGGGGAAGTGCTCGCGACCGGGTTGGTGACGCGGAACTTTCCCGGCTCCTTGGCCTTGAATTCCTGCGCCTCGCCGACGTTGTAGGTCTTCCAGAAGACGTCGTTCATCGCGAGCCAGATGGCTTCGGCGCGCACCACGAGGACGGCATTCATGTCTTCGGGCGGCGTGCCGTAGACATCCTTGTTCTCGTGCTTCCAGATGACGGCCCGGAACAGGCCCGCGCCGTTTGCGAACTTGATCGAGTCGAACACCGCCCGATGCTTGCGGGTGAGGCGATCGGTCCAAGACACGTCCCACTTGCTGCCGGCCGCCGGGGCCGGGGCCGCCGAGGCCTGCGCCTCGAGCGAGGCCGCCAATGCGCCGACTCCGACGGTTCCGAGAAAGGCACGTCGCTGAATTTCCATTTGCAAGCTCCAGATCGTTGGCTGAATGAGCACGGACCCTCGATGCTAAGTCATCCGGCGCGACGACGCGCCGATGCGCGAACCACGCCGATGAGCCTCCGCCAGGGGCTGTGTCCGTCATCTCGCGGACGCCGGCTTCCGGCCGCCCGGTGCGGGACCTCGCGACTGCCAGGTTTCGGTGACGACGGGGTGCGAGAAGACCTACTTCGCCGTGGGCTGGCGCGCGGCATCGATCGTGCGGGTCGCAGACTCCCCGATGGCGCGCGCCTGGGTCTCGTAGGCTCGCGCATTCTTCCAGGCGATCAGCTGTTCCGCGCTCAGGTGCGACGTGTCGATGGCCGCGCGCAGCGCGTTGGCCTCCAGCACCGCCTTGGCCGACTCGAGTTCGCTCTGCTTGCGGATCAGCGTCTGCGCCTGGTCGATGCGCTGGGATTCCACCTTGAGCGCCGCGATCGCGTTGACCTGGTCGCGAATCGCCGACGGCGGCGTGAAATGATTGACGTTGATCCGGATGAGCTTGAAGACCCCCGGATAGCCGCGATCGAGTTCGGACTGCGCCTGCTGCAGGATCGACTGCTCGTAGCCACCGAGGTTGGCCGCGAGCTCGGTCGTCACCTCCTTCTTGGTGATCTCCTGGATGCTGTGCTGGATGATGTTCTGCATCACATGCAGGCCGACGGTCGTGATGAGCCGTCCGGATTCGTCCGTGTACGAGTCGAGTTCCTTCGTCTGGATGTAGAACGACGGCACCTTGTCCGGCACCAGCCTGAACGAGACGACGACGTCCAGGGCGTCGAGCAGCACGCCGTTGGCATCGGTCGGCCGAAGGCCGTTGAGGGGGACGCGCGTCTCCGTCGTGTCGACCTGGATCACGGAGTCGAGGATGGCCGTCTTGAATCCGGTGACGGGCTCGGTGGCAATCTCGCCGGACCAGTGCTTCACGATGCCCACCGAGCCGGTCGGCACGCGGGCACAGCCGACGAGGGCGCCGGCCAGGACGAGCATCAGCAGTGCCGATGGCCCACGAAGAGGATGGCGAGGAGTCGTGTCTTTCATGTCGGCATGCGAGAGCTTCGGAGCCGACAGTATTGCCGTCCCGGCATCAGGAATGCATAAGGAACCGGCGGCGCCGTGGAGTCCACGCCGTTGGAAGCGGGGCGGCATCTTCAGGATCCCGGAAGCCGCGCCCGCGGCGACGCGATACGGGCGCCCCAGGGAGACTTCGATGACAGGACTTTCCAGGCTCGCGTCGCTTCCGGTGGCGATCGCGCTCGCGTTCGCGCTGGCCGGTGCGGCGAACGCGCAGGCCGACGCCGTCCACTACCGCGTCCAGGCCGAAGCCACGGACGACAGGCTGGCCGCGCGGCCGACCCGGACAATCCGCAGCGAAGCCCCGCCCTGCGCAATCTCTGGTTCGCCTTCAAGGGCGAGCAGGCGCTCGTACTGCCGAAGGGCCGCGAACAGGCGGCGGCCACGCTGGAACTCGACGACGTCCCGAGCGGGCCGGGTGACGCTGCAGCAACTCGAGCCGGTGTCCGCGGCGACGCCGGACAAGCGCTGCAGCAAGGGCATGCTCACGCCTTGAGCGACGGCGCGAAGCCGCCCGCCTCGGCGGTGGCGGCCCTCACTTGCGCGGCCACAGATAGCAGTACTTCGTGCTCGACTCGAGGTTGGGCCCGGTCGTGCCGTCGGCGGCGATCTGCTTGAGCCAGCCGTCCGGATCGCGGCTGGACGGGGTGTCGCCGCAGTTGTCGTGCACCCAGTGCATGCCGCCGCTGTAGGGGATGCCGCACAGCGACAGGTGGTCGCCCGCATGGATCTGGTCGAGCGGCGCCGGCACGGCCTCCTGGCGCGGGCGGTAGCCGCTCGCGAAGACGTCGTCGATCGCGATGTCGTAGGTCTTGCCGTCGGCGTCGCCGGTCAGCTTGACGTGCGTGTGGGACAGCTCGATGCCGTGCAGGCGCGAGCCGCTGGCGAACGTGGGCGCGCCCTGCACGACGCCGGTCAGGTAGCTGCCGGCGGCAGCGGCGCAGTCCGACGCGTCGTCGGCGCGCGCGGAGCCGCTGCAGGCGAACGCGGCGGCGAGGAGCAGGACGTCGAACGACGGGGCGAGGCGGGTGCGGGTCATGGTCGGGTCAGGCGAGGTGCCCTTGAAGAAGCGATGATGCACATCTTGCGACAACTCCGACGAACGTGGGAGCGCGCATACATCGGGGGGTTTTGTCACGCCATCGCCATCTTGCGCCCGCAACCTTCGCGGCGCGCCGGATGTCCGGCGCGGCAGCCACCCAGGAGCGACCGATGACGAAACCCCGCCAGGACGACCCCACGACCGACGCCGACGTTCCAGGCGGCGCGGTCTCGCGCCGCAGCTTCTTCCGCGGCGCCGGCGCCGCCGGCCTGGCGACGGCCTTCTCGCCGTTCGCGCTGGCCCGCGACGCCGCCGACAGCGCGGCCGACGGCACGCCCGAGCAGATCCACATCACGTGGGGCGAGGATCCGGCGAGCACGGCGACCATCTCGTGGGTCTCGCAGGCCCAGGCGGTCGATCCGCATGTCCGCTACGGCAATTCGGCCGGACGCGAACGAACGCTGGCCGCGGTCCAGCGCACGTACACCGACGGCCTCAACGGCCAGACCGTCTTCACGTACCACGCGAAGCTCGAAGGGCTGGCGCCCGACACGGTCGTCCACTACGCCGTCACGGCCAGCAACGACAGCAACGCCGCCAAGCCGTTCGCCGCGACGTTCCGCACCGCGCGCCGCGATCGTCACGCCTTCCGATTCACCAGCTACGGCGACCTCGCGACGCCGAACACGAGCTGGGTGCTGTCGTCGGTGCAGAGCCGTTACGCGGTGCAGGCCGTCGAGCGCTTCCAGCCGCTGTTCCACCTGCTCAACGGCGATCTCTGCTACGCCAACCTCAATCCGGCCTCGCAGCCGGCGGTCTGGGCCGACTTCGGCAACAACATCCAGGCCTCGGCGTCGCTGCGTCCGTGGATGCCGTGTCCCGGCAACCACGAGATCGAGTTCAACAACGGCCCGCAAGGACTCGACGCGTACCTGACGCGCTTCGCGCTGCCGGGCAACGGCACCGAGTTCCATGGCCGCTGGTACAGCTTCCGCGTGGGCAGCGTGGTCTTCGTGTCGCTGTCGGCCGACGACGTGATCTGGCAGGACGGCGCGGCCTTCGTCGGCGGCCCGGCGCCGCTGCAGCCGGCCGCCAGCACCGGCCACGCCGCGATCCCGCCGGGCACCTCGTTCTACGTGCGCGGCTACAGCCGCGGCGTGCAGACGCGCTGGCTCGAGGAAACGCTGGCGCGCGCGCGATGCGACGAGAGCGTCGACTGGATCGTCGTGCAGATGCACCAGGACGCGCTCACGTCGTCGTCCACCGGCAACGGCTCGGACAAGGGCCTGCGCGACGCCTGGCTGCCGCTGTTCGACCGCTACGGCGTCGACCTGGTGCTGTGCGGCCACGACCACGACTACGAGCGCAGCTGGCCGGTGCGCGGCTGCACCCACGGCGTCGGCCGCGATGCGGTCACCGGCGCGCCGGTCGACACCTCGCAGCCGAAGCCGGTGGTGACCTCGCCGTCGGCCGACGGCACCTTCGACACCACCCACGGCACCGTCCACCTGATCCTGGGCGGCGGCGGCACCAGCGCGCCGCTGGACGTCTACGGCGTCGATCCGGCCGACGGCCTGCCGCAGGCCAAGGTCTTCACGAAGCCGAACAACCCCGTCCCCGGCGCGACGGCGGGCGTCTACGTGCGACATGCGGCCGACGCGCTGGAGGACGCCGTCTGGTCCGCCCAGCGCGATACAGGTACGGGCTACGGTATCGCCGTCTTCGACGTCGATCCGGGCGAGCACGGCGGCAAGACGTCCATCACGATCAGCTACTACCACGCGCCGGGCGCCGACAAGGTGCCGACGCCGGACTACGAGCTGTTCGAGACGGTCGTCCTCGCCAAGCACCGCCGCCGCGGCTGAGGCTCAGCCGCCGACGCGAGAGTCCGCGCGCGACGGACCTTCAGCGCGCGGGCACCGATGTCGAGAACCAGCCGCGCAGCCGTGCGGCGAGCGCGCATCCGCGGCCGGGCCCGGCGCGCCTCGCCGTTCGACGCCTCACGGATATTGGCCGGATACCCACGCCGCGCGGATCTGCCGCCCGCACAGCATCGACGCGACGCCCTCCTGCTCGCCGCTCACCTTCGCGCTGCGCGCGAGCACGCCCCACAGCGTCTTGTCGTGCGACACCCAGGGATAGAAGCCGAACGCACCGGGACTGCTGAACGCGCCGTCGCCCACGGACGGGGCATCCTCCACCCAATGGCCGATCGAGTAGTGATCGGCCTCGTACGGGATCGGCGTGTTGACAGCCGTCGCGCAGGTCGATGGCTGCGTGCAGACGGGATGCGTGCCGAGCAGCGCGCCGATCTTCAGCTGTCCGCCGACGATGCTCTGCAGGAAGCTGCCGTACGCCGTGGCGCTGGTGTAGATGCCGCCCGCCAGCTGCGGCTGCGAGTAGTT
>CAIMXF010000482.1 GCA_903845345.1 uncultured beta proteobacterium | reverse complement strand
CGGCCCGAGGACATCGCCGCGCTGGGCCGCGTCCAGGCCGAGCTGCTGGACGCGCTGTGGCCCACGCTGAAGCCCGGCGGCTGGCTGCTCTACGCCACCTGTTCGGTATTCCGGGCGGAGGGAGAGCACCAGATCGACGCATTTTTGCAACGCCGCGGTGCCTCCGACGCGCATTTGGACGGCCGCTCGCCCGGCCACCTGCTGCCGCTGCCGGACAATGGTTCAGCGGGGGCGTCATCGCCCGACAGCGGCACCGCCCTGGGTTCCCAAGGCGTCGCCGACGGCTTCTTCTACGCGCTGTTGCGCAAGGAGTCGGCTGCCGGCGGGCACTGAGGCCCCCATGTCGTATCGAACAACGCAACTCCGCGTCCGACGGACTCAATTTCGCATCGCCAACGTGCACCTGTCCCTGGCCAGACCGCATCACCGCTGGATTGCCCTCGTCCACGACGCCCGCCGCGTCATGGCCGCGGCGTTCCTCGCTGTCGCGTGCCTGCTGGGCAGCGCCGGGTTCGCGCCGGCGGCGCGCGCCCAGGGCGTCGAGCTGCCGTCCATCGTTGCCAAGCGGCAGGACGGCGGCGTCGTGCTCGACTTCGTCGCCAACCTCACGCTCAGCAAGGCGGTCGAGGAAGGCCTGCGCCACGGCGTGCCGGTCTATTTCGTGGCCGAGGCCACCCTCAAGCGGCCGCGCTGGTACTGGCGCGATGAACGCATCGCGCGCGTGTCGCGCAGCTGGCGGCTGTCGTACCAGCCGCTCACCTCGGCCTGGCGCGTGAGCCTGGGCGCGTTCAGCCAGTCGTATCCGTCGCTGGAAGAGGCGCTCACCACGATCACGCGCATCGCCCACTGGCGCATCGCCGAGTCCGGCATCGATCCCGGCGACCGCTATTACGTCGACTTCCAGTTCTACCTCGACTCGTCCCAGTTGCCGCCCGCGATGCGGCTGGACATCAGCGCGCAGTCGGAATGGAAGCTGGGCGTCGAACGCACGCTTCCGGTCGACTAGGCCCGAGGCAGCATCGTGACCGACCCCGTCGTCGTCGGCGAAGCCTCGCGGACGCTCCGCAAGCGCCCGTCGTTCAAGATGGGCCAGCGCTCCGTGCGCTTCCTGTGGGCCGTCGCGCTGCTCGCGTTCCTCGGGGTGGCGCTGGTGCTGGGCTTCGTCGTGGCGCTCGCCTCGGGCGAGACCGCGCTGTACGAGCGCAACTTCGTCTGGCTGTTCTGGATCAACGCGGTCGTCGCGCTGGCGCTGCTCGTCGTGCTGGTGGGCGCCACCATCCGCCTGGGCCTGCGCTGGCGCAGCGGCAAGTTCGGCAGCCGGCTGCTGCTCAAGCTCGCGGCCATCTTCGCGCTGGTGGGCGTCGTGCCGGGCGCGTTGATCTACACGGTGTCGCTGCAGTTCGTCACGCGCAGCATCGACGCCTGGTTCGATACCAAGGTCGACAACGCGCTCGTCGCCGGCCTGAACCTCGGCAAGGGCACGCTGGACGCGCTGTCGGCCGACCTGGTGGCCAAGGCCAGCAACGTCGCGATGCGCCTGGGCGATCCGCACGCGCCCGGCGCCGCGCTGGCGCTCGAGCGCATGCGCGACCAGATCGGCGCGCAGGATCTCGCGCTGGTGGCCGGTACCGGCCAGATCCTGCTGGCGGCCAGCTCGCGGCCGTCGCTGCTGCCCGACCGGCCGTCGGCCTCGCTCATCCGCCAGGCGCGCGCCACGGGCACGGCGAGCCAGGTCGAAGGGCTCGAGGACGAAGCCGTGCCCGGCACCGGCGTCGCCGCGCGGGTACGCGCGCTGGTGACGGTGCCTTCCAGCAGCCTGTCGCTGGACAACAGCGAGCGCTTCCTGCTGGCGGTGCAGCCGCTGCCCATCGTCGTCGTCACCAACGCGCTGGCCGTGCAGGGCGCCTACCGCGACTACCAGCAGCGCGCTCTCGCGCGCGAGGGCCTGCGCCGCATGTACGTGGGCACGTTGACGCTCACCGTGGTGCTGGCCGTGTTCGGCTCGGTGCTGATCGCGATCACGTTCGGCAACCAGCTGGCGCGCCCGCTGCTGCTGCTGGCCGACGGCATGCGCGCGGTCGCCGCGGGCGACCTCGGCGCCAAGCCGGTCTACGAATCGCGCGACGAGATCGGCGGCCTCACGCGCTCGTTCGCCCAGATGACCGAGCAGCTGGGACAGGCGCGCTCCGACGTCGACCGCAGCGTGAAGGCGGTGGAGGGTGCCCGCACGCGCCTGCAGACCATCCTCGACAACCTCAGCGCCGGCGTGATCCTGTTCGACACGCAGTGGCGCATCGACACCGTCAATCCCGGCGCGACGCGCATCCTGCGCGTTCCGCTGTCGGCGTACCAGGGCCGCAAGCTGGAGGACATCCCGCTGCTGGCCGGCTTCGCGCAGGCCGTCGAACAGCGCTTCGAGCTGCACCTGGCCAGTCCCGAGGCCGGCGAGCGCGTGCTGTGGCAGGACCAGTTCGACCTGAAGGTGGGCGACAAGGGCCAGGAGCTGACGCTGCTGGTGCGCGGCGCGCTGCTGCCCGGCGACGCGCGCCTGATGGTGTTCGACGACATCACCGAAGTCGTGTCGGCCCAGCGTTCGGCCGCCTGGAGCGAGGTGGCGCGTCGGCTGGCGCACGAGATCAAGAACCCGCTCACGCCGATCCAGCTGTCGGCCGAGCGCCTGCAGTTCAAGCTCGAAAGCAAGCTCGCCGACGCCGCCGACCAGGCGATGCTGTCGCGCAGCGTCGGCACCATCGTCGCCCAGGTGCAGTCGATGAAGCAGCTGGTCAACGAGTTCCGCGACTACGCGCGACTGCCCAACGCCAACCTGCAGCCGATCGACCTCAACGGGCTCGTCGCGGACGTGCTCGCGCTGTACGGCGACGCGCACGAGAAGGGCCATCTCGTCTCCAAGCTGGAGGCCGGCCTGCCGCAGATCATGGGCGACACCACGCAACTGCGCCAGGTCGTGCACAACCTCGTGCAGAACGCGCTCGACGCCGCCTCGATCTGGCCGGATGCCCTCGTGCACGTGCGCACCGAGGCCGCCCGCAACGACGACGGACGCGTGCGGGCCGTGCGCCTCAAGGTGGAGGACAATGGGCCCGGATTCCCGGAGAATGTTCTCCAGCGCGCGTTCGAGCCCTACGTCACCACCAAGTCCAAGGGCACGGGTCTCGGGCTGGCGGTGGTCAAGAAGATCGTCGACGAACACCGGGCCCGCGTCCGCATCGCGAACCTGGGCAGTGGCGAAGACGGCGCGACCGGCGCTGCCGGAGCCCAAGTTTCGATATCATTTTCTCGCTTCGTCGAGCCGACCCCCCCAGAGTCGTCGCGCGAAACCCCTGTATAAAGCCTCTTTTGCGGCACGCACTCAGCCGAGCAGCCCCGCAACGTTCCCAAATTCATGGCCACGATTCTTGTAGTTGACGACGAAATGGGCATCCGCGCCCTGCTGTCCGAGATCCTCACCGACGAGGGTCACACGGTGGAGGTCGCTGAAAACGCCGCGAACGCACGCCTCGTGCGCGAACGCCTGCGTCCCGACCTCGTGCTGCTGGACATCTGGATGCCCGACGTCGACGGCATCACGCTGTTGAAGGAATGGGGCGCCACGGCCCAGCTCAACATGCCGGTCATCATGATGAGCGGCCACGGCACCATCGACACTGCCGTCGAGGCCACCAAGTACGGTGCCATCGCCTTCCTCGAGAAGCCCATCACGCTGCAGAAGCTGCTGCGCGCCGTCGAGCAGGGCCTCGCGCGCCCGAGCTCGCGCCCGGCCGCCGCCGACGTGCAGGCCGCGATGATGCAGGGCAACGGCGGCTACCGCCCCGATGCGATGACCGTCGAAGCGGCGATGACCGGCGGCCTCGGCCTGCAACCGTCCGTCCCGCTCAACCTCGGCCCTCAGCCCGAACAGAGCTTCGATCTCGACCGCCCGCTGCGCGAAGCCCGCGACGCGTTCGAGAAGAGCTATTTCGAGTTCCACCTGGCGCGCGAGAACGGTTCCATGACCCGCGTCGCCGAAAAGACCGGCCTCGAGCGCACCCACCTCTATCGCAAGCTCAAGCAGCTGGGCGTGGACCTCTCGCGCGGCAAGCGCGGTGCCGGCGGCTGACGCCCACCCACTCGCCACGTCAAAATTGGTGGTTTTGACGTTTCGAACTCTGCTATGATGATGGGCTTCGCTGATCGCTCGGAAACGAGCAGACGCGCGAAGCAAGTCTGAAGAAGACGGCCTGGTAGCTCAGTTGGTAGAGCAGCGGATTGAAAATCCGCGTGTCGGTGGTTCGATTCCGCCCCAGGCCACCACCCGATTTCATAGGAAGCCCCGTACAGTTCTGCTGTCCGGGGCTTTTCTACAATTCGGGTCAATTCTCTACAATTCCTGAGGCGACAAGTCGTCAAGCGGACTCCAGGCGAGCTTCGAGGTGCACTATCGGATCAAGTGCAGTTGCTGCTTTTGTCAGCCGCGAATTTCGATGCCGGCAAAATTGCAGGTG
>CAIMXF010000481.1 GCA_903845345.1 uncultured beta proteobacterium | reverse complement strand
GGCGTCGGCCGCGTCGTGGTGCTGATGGAGCACGTCGCCACCAAGAAGGACGGCTCGACCGACCTGAAGATCATCCCCAAGTGCACGCTGCCGCTGACGGGCGTGGGCGTGGTCAACCGCATCATCACCGACCTGTGCGTGCTGGACGTCACGGCCGACGGCCTGAAGCTGGTCGAGCTGGCGCCGGGCGTGACGAAGGAAGACGTGCAGGCGAAGACGGGCGCTTCGTTGCACTGAGTCGTTTGACGAGCCGACAAGAAGCGGGCCCTGGCGGCCCGTTTGTCTTTCCTGCCTTGTCGCGCCGGGACACGAGGGGTCTGGCATCGCCTCGGCTCGCGCCGATCGATCGAGCGAAGGCAGGGTCATTCACGCGATTCGAGGCAATGCCTGACCCCGGTTCGCAGCTCACGACGCGGGGTCGGGCCTTGCCTCCGTCCGCGACAGATGCGCAGGCTTCGATCGAAACCCCGACGCGAACCGAGGAGATGCCAGACCCCTTCCGGAGCGCGGCGCCTCAATCGTTACCGCTTGATCGCCAACGCCACGTCGCGCACCAGCGGCGCGCCATGGTAGATCAGCCCGGTGTAGATCTGCACCAGATCCGCGCCCGCCGCGATCTTCGATGTCGCATCCGCGCCCGACATCACGCCGCCCACGCCGATGATGGGGAAGTCCCTGCCCAGTTCGCCGCGCAGCTGGCGGATGACGTTGTTGCTGGCTTCGAGCACCGGCTTGCCCGACAAGCCGCCGGCCTCTTCCGCGTGCCTCATGCCCTTGACCGCGTCGCGCGAGATCGTCGTGTTGGTGGCGATGACGCCGTCCATGCCGTGGCGGCCCAGCGTCGCGGCGATCACGTGGACCTGGCCTTCGTCGAGGTCGGGCGCGATCTTGAGGAACATCGGCACGTTGCGGCCGTGTTCCCTGGCAAGCGCGGCGCGGCGTTCGGTCAGCGCGGCCAGCAGCGCGTCGAGGGCCTCGTCGCTCTGCAGCGCGCGCAGGTTCCTGGTGTTCGGGCTGGAGATGTTGACCGTCACGTAGTCGGCGTGCGGATAGACGCCGGACAGGCCGATCAGGTAGTCGTCGGTCGCGTTCTCGATGGGCGTCGCCGCGTTCTTGCCGATGTTCAGGCCCAGGATGCCGCCGGCCGCGCGGAAGCTGCGCGCGCGCTTGACGTTGGCCAGGAACGCGGGCAGGCCGAGGTTGTTGAAGCCGAGGCGGTTGATCAGCGCGTTGGCTTCGGGCAGGCGGAACATGCGCGGCTTCGGATTGCCCGGCTGCGCCTTCGGCGTGACCGTGCCCACCTCGATGAAGCCGAAGCCCATCGCGCCGAGCCCGTCGATGCAGCGGCCGTTCTTGTCGAGGCCGGCGGCCAGGCCGACGCGGTTCGGGAACTTCAGGCCGGCGATCGTCACCGGGTCGTCGATGCGCGCCTCGGCCCACAGGCATTGCAGCGGCGTGTTCTGCAGCCGCGCGATCGCGTCCAGCGTCAGCTCGTGGGCGTGTTCCGCGTCGAGGCCGAACAGGAACGGGCGGGTCAGGGCGTAGGGGACGAGCGACATGGAGGCGGCGGCGGGAAGCGGTGCCGTATTGTCGGCGAAGGCCGCCCGTCCCCATCGCGAAGCTATCGAGCGAGGTCTCAAAAATTCACGCGACGGGACGCGCGAACGGCTTGCGAAGGGATAATTGCCGCATGACCCAAGACGAACTCAAGGCCCTCGTCGGCCAGGCCGCCATCGCGTACGTGCAACCCGGCAGCATCGTCGGCGTGGGCACCGGCTCCACCGTGAACCAGTTCATCGAGGCGCTGGCCAGGATGCCGGTGCGCGTGGCCGGCGCCGTGTCGAGCTCGGTGCAGAGCACGGAGCGGTTGAAAGGCCACGGCATTCCGGTGCTCGAGGCCAACGACGTCACGTCGCTCGGCGTGTACGTCGACGGCGCCGACGAGATCGACGGGCGCGGCTGCATGATCAAGGGCGGCGGCGCGGCGCTGACGCGCGAGAAGATCGTCGCCGACCTGGCCGGGAAGTTCATCTGCATCGCCGACGAATCGAAGAAGGTCGACGTGCTGGGGCGCTTCCCGTTGCCGGTCGAAGTCATCGACATCGCCGTCGCGCAGATCACGCGCCGTTTCGTCGCGATGGGCGGCCAGCCGAGCGTGCGCGCGGGCGTGCTGACCGACAACGGCCATCCGATCATCGACGTGCGCGGGCTGTCCATCACCGAGCCCGAGGCCCTCGAGCGCGAGATCAACCAGTGGCCCGGCGTCGTCAGCGTGGGCATCTTCGCGCGCCATCGCGCGAACGTGTGCCTGCTGGGAACGTCGTCGGGCGTGCAGACGCTCACGTTCGAGCGGTGATGACGGGTCGCCGATGGCGCGGCGCGATCGCCGCCCCCGCGCCCAGCAGCGCGCCGCCGAAGCCGGCCAGCGCGATCACCAGCCCCGTCGCCGCGACCAGCGCGCCGAGCGCGGTCGGCAGCGTCGCCGCGCCGAATCCCAGCACGGCCTGGCGCAGGCCCAGCACCTCGGCACGCCGGCCCGCGGGCGTACGCGCCTCGAACAGCGCCAGCACCGACGGCAGCGAGCTGCCCAGGCCGCAGCCGAGCAGCGTCTCCAGCACGTAGGGCCCGGGCATCGCGGTGGCCAGCGGCAGCAGGGCCAGCACCGCGCCGCTGGCGAGCAGGGCGCGCGCGATCACGCGCCAGTCGCCCCCGCGCGCGCGTGACGCGCCCGGCAGCGCGCGCACGAGCAGCACCGCGACGCCGAAGCAGCCGAGCAGCTTGCCCACGGTGTCGGCCGGCCAGCCGTGGCGCTGGCCGACCAGCGGCACGACGAAGCCATTGGCGTTCCACGCGAAGGCCATCAGCAGGTCGGCCAGCATCAGGCGGCGCAGTCCGCCCAGGCCTGCCAACGCGGCGCGCGAGAGCAGCGCCGGCCGCATGCTCGACACGTTTCCACGCGACGCGAGCAGGCGACCTGCGTTCGCCGCGCCGCCACACCACGAAGCGAACGACACCCACCCCAGCACGCCGAACGCCCCGCGCACGCCGGTGAGTTCGATGCACTGGCCGGCGAGGAACGGCCCGAAGCCCCCGGACGCCGCTGTGCCGATCGCGAAGGCCGCGAAGCCGGCGCTGCGCTCGCGCTCGCCGCGGTCGCGAGCGAGTTCGCTCTGCAACGCGATCAGCGACGTCGTGTAGCCGAGGCCGATCGCCCCGGCGGCGATGGTGAGCACGGCGATGTCCGGATGCCACGCGGCGGCGAGCAGCGCGATCGACGTCGACGCCATCCCCGCGAGCGCCGGCACGCGCGCGCCCACGCGGTCGACCCAGCGACCCACCGGCAGCGCCGCCAGCGTCGACGCCAGCGCGAACGGCGCCAGCATCAGCGCGAGTCCCACGGACGGCACGCCCAGCCGCAAGGCCTGCAGCGCGAGGGCGACGCGGCCGCCGGACAGCGCAACGTGGTTGAGCACGCACAACGCGACGATCGCGTGGACGTGCAGCGGCGGGCGGGGGGCGCGAGAGCTCATGGGCCGCCATGCTGCCGCCGGATGCGGTATCGTGGAAGTCGAGAATACTGGCGCCAGCCATCAGGAAAGCTGATGAGAGAACTGAACCTCGACCAACTGCGCACGCTCGTCGCCATCGCCGACCTCTGCACCTTCTCGGCCGCCGGCCGCGCGCTGCACCTCGCGCAGCCGACGATCAGCCTGCACATCGCCGAACTCGAGGCGCGGCTCGACGCGCCGTTGCTGGTGCGCGGCCATCGCCGCGTGACGCCCACCGCCGCCGGCGCCGACCTCGTCGCCCGCGCGCGCCGCCTGCTGCGCGAGGCCGACGACGCCGTCGCGGCCGTGCAGCGCCATCGCGACGGCCAGGTCGGCCGCGTGCGCCTCGCATGCACGGCCGGCGCCACGACCTACCTGTTGCCGACAGTGATCGCCGCGCTGGAAGCGGCGCATCCGAACATCGACGTGCAGCTGACACTCGGCAACTCCGCCGCGCTGATGGCGAGATTGTTCGTCGACGACGTCGACCTCGCGCTGGTGGCGCTGCCGCAGGCCGGCTATCCGACGCTGACGCTCGCGCCGCTGCGCCGCACGCCGCTCATGGCGATCCTGCCGGCCGGCATGAAGGCGCCGGCCGCCGTGACGCCGGCGTGGCTCGCGAAGCAGCCGCTGATCCTCGACGAGCCGTCGACGCACGTCGCGCAGGC
>CAIMXF010000480.1 GCA_903845345.1 uncultured beta proteobacterium | reverse complement strand
GTCCCAGTGCGCGGCGCACCACGCCGCGACCGCGCCGCGCTCGTCGGCCGAATAGTGCAGCCCCAGCTTGCTGCGGCGCCACAGGACGTCGTCGGCGCTGCGCGCCCATTCGTGGTCGTGCAGGTAGCGCAGCTCGCACTCGAACAGGCCCGGCGCGATCTCGGCGCCGATCGCTTCGCCGTCGCCGATCACGCGCTCCAGCCGCGCGCCGTACGCGCGCGCGAGCCGGTGCAGCACGGTGGCCGGGAACTGCGGGAAGCGGCGGCGCGCGGCCTGCTCGAAGCGCTCGAAGTCGGTGTCGGGACGCGTCGGCGGTCCGATCCAGGGGCCCAGGTCGCCGCCGGGCAGGTAGGCGCCGTGCGTCCAGGCGCCGCGCTTCGCATCGACGCGCAGGGGCGACTCGAGCAGCGCGCACGCGTCCTCCGCGAGCTTGCGGAACGTGGTGATCTTGCCGCCCCAGACGGTCAGCAGCGGCGCCTGCGAGGTATCGAGTTCCAGCGAGTAGTCGCGCGTGACGGCCGACGGGTCGCCCGACTCGTCGTCGAGCAGCGGGCGCACGCCGGAGTACGTCCAGACGACGTCGGCCGGCACCACGGGCCTGGCGAAGTAGCGGCTGGCCTGTTCGCACAGGTAGGCGATCTCGGACTCGGCGATCTTCGCGCCGCCGATCTCGCCGTAGTGCTCGACGTCGGTCGTGCCGATCAGCGTGAAGTCGTGCTCGTACGGGATCGCGAAGATGATGCGCTTGTCGGGGTTCTGGAAGATGTACGCGTGCGAGTGCTCGAACAGCTTGGGCACGACGATGTGGCTGCCCTTGACGAGGCGCAGGTGGCGGTCGTGCGGCAGGTGCGCGTGCTCGCCCAGGAACTGCGCGGCCCACGGGCCGGCGGCGTTGACCAGGGCGCGCGCGGTCAGCTGGCGGCGTTCGCCGAGCGGGTTGTCGAGCGTCACGCGCCAGGCGTCGGCCTGGCGCTGCGCATCGGCGCAACGCCAGCGCGTGAGCACCGTGGCGCCGAGCTCGGCCGCGGCGATCGCGTTGAGCGTGACGAGCCGCGCGTCGTCGACCCAGCCGTCGGAATAGACGAAGCCCTTGGTGAAGCGCGCCTGCAGCGGCGCGCCGGCTTCGTGGCGGCGCAGGTCGACGGTGCGCGAGGCCGGCAGCACCTCGCGCCTGGCGAGGTGGTCGTAGAGGAACAGCCCGGCGCGGATCATCCACACCGGCCGCATGCCGGGATCGTGCGGCATCACGAAGCGCAGCGGCCACATGATGTGCGGCGCGCTGCGCAGCAGCACCTCGCGTTCGGCGAGCGCCTTGCGCACCAGCGAGAACTCGTTGTACTCGAGGTAGCGCAGCCCGCCGTGGATCAGCTTGGTGCTGGACGACGACGTGGCCTGCGCCAGGTCGTCGCGCTCGCACAGCACCACCTTCAGGCCGCGGCCGGCGAGGTCGCGCGCGATGCCCGCGCCGTTGATGCCGGCGCCCACGACGAGCACGTCGCAGGCGTCGGGGATGTCGGGTGGGTGGCGGCTGGCATCCATGTTTTCCGTATTATCCGGGCGTCGCACGAGTCCCACCGAACCCTCTTCGCAGACAGGACGTCCCTTGACCACCCGCCCGCAATGCCTCCTCGCGCTCGACCAGGGCACCTCCAGCTCGCGCAGCATCGTGTTCGACGCGCACGGCCGCCTGCTGGCGATGGCCCAACGCGAGTTCCGCCAGATCTATCCACAGCCCGGCTGGGTCGAGCACGATCCGAAGGAGATCCTCGAATCGCAGCTCGCGACGGCGCGCGAGGCGCTGGCCAAGGCCGGGCTCACCGCCGCGGACATCGCCGCCATCGGCATCGCCAACCAGCGCGAGACCACGCTGGTGTGGAACCGCGCGACGGGCGAGCCGGTCTGCAACGCGATCGTCTGGCAGGATCGCCGCTCCGAGCCGATCTGCGCCGCGCTGCGCGAGCGCGGGCTCGAGGCGACCTTCCGCGCGAAGACCGGCCTCATCGTCGATGCGTATTTCTCGGGCACCAAGCTCCGGTGGATCCTGGACAACGTGGACGGCGCGCGCGCCGCGGCCACGCGCGGCGAGCTCGCGTTCGGCACCGTCGACACCTGGCTGATGTGGCACCTGACCGGCGGCCGCGTGCACGCCACCGACGTGAGCAACGCCTCGCGCACGCTGCTGCTGGACGTGCACACGAACACCTGGGACGACGGGCTGCTCGCCATCCTCGACGTGCCGCGCGCGCTGCTGCCCGACGTGCATCCGTCCAGCCACGACTTCGGCGCGACGCTGCCCGAACTGTTCGGCGCGCCGATTGCGATCGGCGGCGTGGCCGGCGACCAGCAGAGCGCGCTGTTCGGCCAGGCCTGCTTCAAGCCGGGCCTGGCGAAGAACACCTACGGCACCGGCTGCTTCATGCTGATGCACACGGGCACGACCTTCCAGAGCTCCAGCAACGGCCTGATCACCACCAGCGCAGCACAGCTCGACGCCACGCCCGAATTCGCGCTCGAAGGCAGCGTGTTCATCGGCGGCGCGGTCGTGCAGTGGCTGCGCGACGGGCTCAAGGCGATCCAGGGCAGCGGCGAAGTGCAGCGCCTGGCCGAGAGCGTGCCCGACAGCGGCGGCGTGAAGTTCGTGCCGGCGTTCACCGGGCTCGGCGCGCCGTACTGGGACGCCGACGCGCGCGGCGCGATCGTCGGCCTGACGCGCGGCAGCACGGTGGCGCACATCGCGCGCGCGGCGCTCGAGAGCATCGCGTTCCAGAGCGC
>CAIMXF010000479.1 GCA_903845345.1 uncultured beta proteobacterium | reverse complement strand
GAACAAGCGCTTCGGCGGCGTCACGCTCGGCGGCAAGATCGCCCCGATCTTCTTCAACACGCAGGAAGACTCCGGCTCGCTGCCGATCGAGGTCGACGTCTCGAAGCTCGACATGGGCGACGTCATCGACATCTACCCGTACGCAGGCCGCATCGAGAAGGCCGGCGCCACCGTCGCCGAGTTCAGGTTGAAGAGCGACGTGCAGTTCGACGAGGTGCGCGCCGGCGGCCGCATCAACCTGATCATCGGCCGCTCGCTCACCGCGAAGGCGCGCGAGTTCCTGAAGCTGCCCGCGTCGACCGCGTTCCGCCTGCCGACCGCGCCGGTCGAATCGAAGGCCGGCTTCACGCTGGCGCAGAAGATGGTCGGCCGCGCCTGCGGCCTGCCGGAAGGCCAGGGCGTGCGCCCGGGCACGTACTGCGAGCCGAAGATGACCACCGTCGGCAGCCAGGACACCACCGGCCCGATGACCCGCGACGAGCTGAAGGACCTGGCCTGCCTGGGCTTCTCGGCCGACATGGTGATGCAGTCGTTCTGCCACACGGCGGCGTACCCGAAGCCGGTCGACGTGAAGATGCACCACGAGCTGCCGGCGTTCATCTCGAACCGCGGCGGCGTGTCGCTGCGTCCGGGCGACGGCATCATCCACAGCTGGCTCAACCGCCTGCTGCTGCCCGACACCGTGGGCACCGGCGGCGACAGCCACACCCGCTTCCCGATCGGCATCAGCTTCCCGGCCGGCTCCGGCCTCGTGGCCTTCGGCGCGGCCACCGGCGTGATGCCGCTGGACATGCCCGAGTCCGTGCTGGTGCGCTTCAAGGGCCGGATGCAGCCGGGCGTGACGCTGCGCGACCTCGTGCACGCGATCCCGCTGTACGCGATCAAGCGCGGCCTGCTCACGGTCGCCAAGGCGGGCAAGGTCAACGCGTTCTCGGGCCGCATCCTCGAGATCGAGGGCCTGCCCGACCTGAAGGTGGAACAGGCGTTCGAGCTGAGCGACGCCTCGGCCGAACGCTCGGCCGCCGGTTGCACGGTGCACCTTCACCCCGAGCCGATCATCGAGTACATGACCTCCAACATCGTGCTGATGAAGAACATGATTGCCGACGGCTACCAGGACAAGCGCACGCTGGAGCGCCGCATCAAGGCGATGGAGGCCTGGATCGCCGACCCGCAGCTGCTCAAGGCCGATGCGGACGCCGAGTACGCCGAGGTCATCGAGATCGACCTCGCGGACATCAAGGAGCCGATCCTGTGCTGCCCGAACGATCCGGACGACGCGAAGTTCCTGTCCGACGTGGCCGGCACCAAGATCGACGAGGTCTTCATCGGCTCGTGCATGACCAACATCGGCCACTTCCGCGCGGCCTCGAAGCTGCTCGAAGGCAAGCGCGACATCCCGGTCAAGCTGTGGGTCGCCCCGCCGACCAAGATGGACGCCTCGGAACTCACGAAGGAAGGCCACTACGGCACGTTCGGCACGGCCGGCGCGCGCATGGAGATGCCGGGCTGCTCGCTGTGCATGGGCAACCAGGCGCAGGTGCGCGAAGGCGCGACGGTGGTGTCCACGTCCACCCGCAACTTCCCGAACCGCCTCGGCAAGAACTCCAACGTGTTCCTGGCCTCGGCCGAACTGGCGGCGATCGCGTCCAAGCTGGGCCGCATCCCGACGGTGGCCGAATACCACGCCGACATGGGCGTGGTGAACGCCGACGGCGCGAAGATCTACCGCTACATGAACTTCGACAAGATCGAGGAATTCGCGGACAAGGCCAAGGCCGTGACGGCCTGATCTTTCCTGGGGGGACAGACTCGAAGGGGCCGGGCGACCGGCCCCTTTTCTTCGCATGCATGGTGCGTTGTTGCCGGCTCTCGAAGAGATCGCCGCGGAAACGCGGTTGCAGCGCCGGTGGCTGTCAGTAGAAGCCGACGCGCTGCCGGTAGCGCTCCTGACGCTCCTCGTCGTAGCCTTCGGCATCGAACTGTTCGCCCTGGATCGCGCGGTGGACCGCGCCGCCGGTGGGCATGGTGGCCGGGTCGACATGCCGTTGCGGATCCCAAAGGTGCGACCGCAGGAAGGCCTTCGAGCACTGCGTATAGGCCTCGTCGATGTCGACCAGGATACCCAGCAGCGGCACCTTGCCCTCGACGGCGCAGGGGGCGAGCAACCCGGCGTCGTCGGTGACCGTGGCGCGGCCGTTCACGCGAAAGGTATCGCCGACCCCGGGCACGAGGAACAGCAGGCCGACGTGCGGGTTCGCCAGCATGTTGCGCAGGGAATCGGCGATCCTGTTGCCCGGCCGCTCGGGAATGAGCAGGGTGCGGTCGTCGAGGATGCGCACGAAGCCGACCGGATCGCCACGCGGACTGAGGTCGCAGTTTCCGGCCAGATCGCTGGTGGCGATGCACAGGAACGGAGAGCGCTCGATGAACAGGCGTGTCATCGCGTTCAGGCGATCGCTGATCTTGGCACAGGTCAACGGCGCAGGCTCGCCGATCAGCGCACGCAAAGCCGCCTCCGTGCCGATGACCCGGGATGTGCGAGGGTGGGCTTGAACGCTGCTCATCGGTCCCCTTCCTGACGCCATTTTACCCGAGGCAGGCGGTGCGATGGATTGCGGCGCCAGGTCCTGCCGACAACACCGCCATGCGAGCGCTTGCTCGTCGACCGACTGTCCATATGCGAAATCGCCGCATGCGCGATGTGGGACGACACGCTACCCTGCGCCGCTCATGCCCGCGCCAACGCACGCACTCGCCGCCGACCTGCTGATCCGCCCGTTCGATGCCGCGTGCGGCGCCGAGGTGATCGGCCTCGACCTGTCGCGTCCGCTGGAGGACGCCGACTTCGCGCGCATCCACCGCGCGCATCTCGACCACCACGTGCTGGTGTTCCGCGAGATGGCCATCACGCCCGCGCAGCAGGTCGCGTTCAGCCGCCGCTTCGGGCCGCTGCAGATCCACGTGCTCAACAACTTCGCGCTGCCCGGGCATCCCGAGGTGCTGGTGATCTCCAACATCAAGGTCGACGGCAAGCCGATCGGGCTGGGCGACGCCGGCGCCTACTGGCACTCCGACCTGTCGTACATGCCCCGGCCCAGCCTGGGGTCGATGCTGCACGCGCAGGAGCTGCCCGCCGAGGGCGGCGACACGCTGTTCGCGAATCAGCATCGCGCCTGGGACGCGCTGCCCGCCGCGCTGAAGAACGCGGTCGAGGGCCGCCGCGCCGAGCACGGGTACCTGTGCAAGTATGCCGAGCTGCAGAAGCGCAACCCGTGGCGGCCCGATCTGACGCAGGCCCAGATCGACGCCGTGCCGCCGGTGGCGCAGCCCATCGTGCGCACGCATCCCGAGACCGGCCGCAAGGCCCTGTTCGTCAGCGAGCACTTCACCACGCGCGTGCTCGACCTGCCCGAGGACGAGAGCCGTGCGCTGCTGGCCGAGCTGTTCGCGCATTCGACGCGGCCCGAGTTCGTCTACCGCCATCAGTGGCAACCGGGCGACATGGTGTTCTGGGACAACCGCTCGCTGATGCACCTGGCCGGCGGCACGCCCGACCACCTGCGGCGACGGCTGAACCGCACGACGATCGAGGGCGACGCGCCGTTCTGAAGGGCCCGATGACGCGTGCGACACTCGTGCGGATGCACGACACCGAACGTCATCGTCCCGCGATCCCGCTCGTTCGCCGAGCTGGCCTGGCCCTGCTGTTCGCCGCGGCCGGAGCGAACGCCGCGAGCTTCGACTGCAAGGCCGCGAAGACGCCCACCGAGAAGGCGATCTGCGGATCGCCCAGGTTGTCGGCGCTGGACGAGAAGCTGGCACAGGACTACGAGCGCGCGCTGCATGCGCTCAGCGCCGCGGGCGCCGCGCAGCTCAAGGCGTCGCAGCGCAGCTGGCTGCGCTTCGCGACGCAGGTCTGCGTGCCGGGCAAGCGGCCCGGCCAAGGCGAGAGCACGGCCGAATGCCTCGAGACGGAGTTCGGCCATCGCATTGAGCAACTGGCGCAGGCCGGCATCCGGGTCGGGCCGTACGTGTTCAACCGCATCGACTACTACGCAGCCGCGCGCACCCACGAGGACGACACCGGCGCCCACGGCGGCTTCGTGACGGATCACGTCGCGTTTCCGCAGATCGACGCGCCGGTCACCGCAGCGACCACCGCCTGGAACGCGACGCAGCGCAAGGACGATCCGGGACCGATCAGCGCCGGCGACGCGGCGGACGGCGCCGCCGAGGACGACGACATCGACTACACGCTCGGCTGCGTCGGCGATCGCTTCATCAGCATGCAATTCGACGGTTCGGAGTACAACCACGGCACGCCGCACGGCAACTACGACCACACGGTGCACAACGCGCTGCTCGCGCCCGCGATGCGCAAGATGACCGCGAGCGACCTGTTCGCCGCCGGCACGCCGTGGAAGACCCGGCTGCCGCTGCTGTTCTGGAACATCTACGCCCAGGATCCCGAGGCCGACAAGGAACTGGCGTCCATCAAGGAAGCCATTACGGAGTCGGCCGCCAATCCCGACCGCTGGCTGCTGACGCCAGCCGGCCTGCAGATCTCGTTCGACGCTGGCGAGGCCGGCTGCTACGCCTGCAACCCGGGCCCGATCACCGTGCCATGGGCGAGCCTCGAGCCCATGCTCGCATCGCCCGAGTTCGCCGCCTGCAAGGCGCCGCCGGCGGCCAAGCCGTGACGCGCCGCGGCCTCGGCGCCGCGGATTCCACTGCACGCCCGTTTCGCGCGACGACGCGCGGCTTGAGCCGCTGGCTCTCGTCCCAGTCATCCCACGGGTGCAAGAACAGCGGCTAGAGACTGTCCAACGAAGACAGTCGTTCGCGATACGCGGCGATGTATGCAGCGCGCTCGTGCGCATCGACGCGCCCCGGCATCCACGCGACGATGGCCGGCCGCGGCCAACGCGGCGACGGCTTCGTTCTTCAGGGCGGCGCTCAACGAGGCACGCTCGGGATGGGCGAAGATGATGAGCACGTTCATGCGTTCAGACCGGGGCCGACGACCATTCACCCCGTTTCGCGCAGACCGCCGTTCAACGACAAGCGCCGCATCTCGCGGCCCCGACGAATCAGGAGCATCGATGAAACTTCCCCGCCTCGTGCGCGCAACCGGCGCCACCCTGCTCGCCTTCGCGGCCTCGGCTTCGCAAGCCCAGGACGCCAGCCGCATCGTCGCCGCCACGGTCTATCCGGACAGCGCTCGCGTCGAGCGCGAGCTCAAGGTTCCCGGCGGGACGCGCCACATCACGCTGGCCTGCGTGCCGGCCGGGGTCGACGTGACGACGCTGCAGGTCGACGGCGACCCGGAGCTGCGGCTGGGCGAGATCCGCACCTCGCCGCTGCCGCAGACGCGCTGGGCCGAATGCGATCCGTCGCCGCTCGATGCGCGCATGAAGGCGCTGGATGCGAAGCGGGCGTCGCTGGAGGCTCAGCGCGACTCGAACGAACTCGCGCTGTCGTACCTGAAGGTCTGGGGATCGTCGGCGCATGCCGACGATCGAGGCCAGACATCCGCGCCGGCGCCGGCACCCGCCGGCGGCAAGGCGGCCGCCAGGCCGACCCCGTCGCGGCCGGGCGCGCTCGCCGGCGACCTGCGCCAGGCGGCGTTCGACATCCTGGTCGACCAGTCCCGCGTCAAGCGCGAGCTCGAGACGCTCGAGCGCGAGGACACGCGGCTCGGCGACGAGGCGCCGCCGTCGCGTGGCAAGGACGGTTGGCGCACCGTGCGCTTCGACGTCTGGACGCCCGCCGCCGCGTCGCTGCGCGTGCGCTACAACGTCATCAACGCCTACTGGCGCCCCACCTACCGCGCCACGCTCGACAGCGCCCGCGCCACGCTGCGCATCGACCGCCAGGCCGACATCGTGCAAGGCAGCGGCGAGGATTGGGGCGAGGTGCATGTGAAGCTGTCCACCGGACGCGTCCAGCGCGGGGCGCATGCGCCGTTGCCGGACGCCTGGTTCCTGGACGTGGTCGTGCCCCGGCCGACGGCGACCCTCTATGCGTCGGCACCCGCGCCCGCGCCGGCGCTTGCGCAGGTCGAGCGCGTGGAAGTCACCGGCAGCGCCCTCAGCCGCTCCGACCGCCCGATCGCGCCGCCGTGGGGCGCAAGCACCGTCGAGAGCGAGTACGCGACCGAGTTCGACATCGCCCAGGCGGTCACGCTGCCGTCCGACGGCGAGACGCACACCCTGCAGCTGGCGAGCCAGACGGTGGCCGCGACGCTCAAGCGCCGCGTCACGCCGCGCGACAGCCGCACGGTCTACCTGCTCGCCGAGGCGCTGCGCCCCGCGGGCTCCTGGCCGGCCGGCCCGCTGCAGTCCTGGGTGGACGGCACGCTGGTGGATCGCACGCAGTGGCATCCCTCGCAGGGCGACAAGCTGCAGGTGGCGCTGGGGCAGGACGACCAGATGCACGTCGACATCGAGTCGCCCGGCGCCTTCACGCAATCGCGCGGCGTGTTCGGCGGCAGCACGGAGCGCACGTCGACGGCGGTCTACGCGGTCGTCAACCAGCATCCCGACGCGGTGACGGTGGAGCTGCTGGACGCCTCGCCCGTCTCGCGCAACGAGGCGATCCAGGTGACGCACGCCTACGTGCCGCAACCGTCGACGACCGACTGGGACAAGGTGCCGGGCGTCGCCGAATGGACGCTGGCCATTCCCGCGCGGGACACGCGCCGCGTCAGCATCTCGCACACGGTGACGGCGTCCAAGGACGTGGTCGTGTCCAACCTGCCGTGAGGAAAAGGGGCCGTCGCGCGACGGCCCTTCGCGTCACAGGAAGCCGGTCGACAGCCAGGGCACCGCGGCGATGATGATGGTGCCCACCAGCAGCGCCAGCATGTAGCGCACCATCGGACGGATGCCGCGGTCGGGGTTCACGCGCGCGATCGCGCAGGCCGAGTAGTAGCCCACGCCCAGCGGCGGCGCGAACAGGCCCAGGCCCATGGCCAGCGTGGCGACCATCGCGTAATGCACCTCGTGGATGCCCAGCTGGCGCGCGATCGGGAACAGCAGCGGGCCGAACAGCACCATCGCCGGGATGCCCTCGAGCACCGAGCCCAGGATCACGAACGCGAGGATCGACACGGCCATGAACATCGGGGCGCCGCCGGGCAGGTTGCCCATCGTGCTCGCGAGCCAGCCCGAGAAGCCGGACTGCGTGAGGCCCCAGGCCATCGCGGTGGCGGTGCCGATGATCAGCAGGATCGCGCCCGACAACGCCGCCGTGCCCACCAGCATCCTGCCGAGGTTGCGCCACTTCATCTGGCGGTAGATGACCGCGCCGACGACCAGCGCGTAGGCGATGCCGATGGTCGACACCTCGGTGGCCGTGGCGACGCCGCCGACGACCGCGGCGCGGATCAGGAACGGCAGCGCCAGCGCGGGGAACGCGACCGCGAACAGCTTGAGGTTCTGGCGCCACGGCGTCCTGGGAACGGCGGACAGGTCTTCGCCGCGGCTGCGCCAGCCGACGACCGAGCACAGGATGATGCCCAGCACCAGCGCCGGCAGCAGGCCGCCGGTGAACAGCGCAGCGATCGACACGCCGGTGACCGAGCCGATCGTGATCAGCACCAGGCTCGGCGGCACCGTCTCGGTCTGCGCGCCGGTGGCCGCGAGCAGCGCGACGAGCTCGCCCTCGTCGGCACCGCGCGCCTTCATCTCGGGAAACAGCGCGGGCGCGACGGCGGCCATGTCGGCGGCCTTGGCGCCGGAGATGCCCGAGACGAGGTACATCGCGCCGACCAGCACGTACTGCAGCCCGCCGCGCACGTGGCCCAGCAGGCCGGCGAGGAACGCGACCATCGCGCGCGCCATGCCGGTGGCCTCGAGCAGCTGGCCCAGGAACACGAACAGCGGCACCGCCAGCAGGATCAGGTGCGACATCCCCTCGTCCATGCGGCCCACCATCACGGCCATCGGGGTGTCGGTGGACAAGGCGAGGTAGCCGAAGGTGCCGAGACCGAACGCGAACGCGATCGGGATGCCGGCCAGCACGCAGCCCGCGGCCACGCCGACGAAGAAGATCAGCAGGTTCAGGCGTCCGAGATCCTCGAACGCGTGGCGTCCGAGCCAGAAAGCGCCGCAGATCGCCGCCACCGACACGAGTGCCGTGGCGATGTGCCTCGCGCTCGCCTCGCGCAGCAGGCGCAGCACCGCGAAGATGCCAATCAGCGCGATGCCGATCGGCATGGCGATCTCGCGCCACAGGTTGGAGATCTCGAGCGCGGGCGTGGTGATGTCGCCCTCGTCGGACGCGTGCTGCCACGCGGGCCACAACACCATCGCCAGGAACGCGAGGCACGCGCAGGTGGCCACGGCCTCCATCAGCGCGCGGGCGCCCGGCGACAGGCGCGCCACGATCGCCGTCATGCGCATGTGCTCGGCGCGCCGCAGCGCGATCACCGACCCGAACATCGCCATCCACAGGAACAGGATCGAGGCGAGTTCGTCCGACCAGACGAGCGGGCTGTGCAGCGCGAAACGCGCGATCACGCCCGCCAGCAGCACGCCGATGTCGGCCACCACCAGCGCGGCGGCCGGCACTTCGACGGCCCAGCCGAGCGCCCGGTCGATGTGCGCGAGCCAGCCGCGCCGGGTGCTGGTCTGCGTGACGACGGGCGCGTTGGCGGCCTCGGGCAGCGCGTGCCCGAAGGCGTCGTGCGTGGCGAGCGGCAGCTCGTCGAGTCGGACGGGCTTCATGGCTTATGCGAGCTTGCCGACGCTGCGCTCGAGCACGGCCCAGCCCTCCTCGCCGAACTTGCTCTTCCAGTCGCTGTAGAAGTTGGCATTGCGCAGATGGTCGCGGAACAGCGTGGCGTTGGTGGCGTTGAAGACCATGCCCTTGGCTGCCAGGTCCTTCTGCAGGCTGGCGTTGAGCTCGGCGACGTCGGCGCGCTCCTTCACGCCGGAGGCGTTGATGTTCTTCGCGACGATGGCCTGCAGGTCGGCCGGCAGTTTCTCCCACGCCTTCTTGTTGGCGAGGAACCAGAAGCCGTCCCACATGTGGTTGGTGAGCGAGCAGTACTTCTGCACCTCGTAGAGCTTGGCCGTGGCGATGATGGCCAGCGGGTTCTCCTCGCCCTCGACCACCTTGGTCTGCAGCGACGAATACACCTCGGCGAAGTTGATCGAGGCCGGCGACGCGTCGAAGGCCTTGAACATCGACGTCCACAGCGGCGACACCGGCACGCGGATCTTGAAGCCCTTGAAGTCCGCCGGGGTGACGATGGGCTTGCTCGACGACGTGGTCTGGCGGAAGCCGTTGTCCCAGATCCTGTCCATCGCGACGAGGTCCTTCTTCAGGATCTGCGCGCGGATCCACGCGCCCAGCTCGCCGTCCATCGCCTTCCACACGGTGGCGTAGTCGGGGAATGCGAAGCCGATGCCGCTGATCTGCGACGCGGGCACCAGCTGGCCGAGGATCAGGCCCGACAGCGTGAAGAACTCGATGCCGCCCGAGCGCAGCTGGCTCAGCATGTCGGAGTCGGAGCCGAGCTGGTTGTTCGGATAGATCTGGATGTCCACACGCCCCTTGGTCTCGGCGCGGATCGCGTCGGCCATCTCCTTGGCGCGCAGGTTCATGGGGTGCGTGACCGGCAGGTTGTTCGCGTACTTGTACGTGAACTCGGCCTTCTGCGCGAACGCGCCGAACGTGGGCAGCGCGAGGGTGCTGGCGGCACCGGCGAGGATCTGGCGGCGTGAGAGTTGCATGTCGGTTGTCTCCGTTGTTGTCTGTGATTCTTGTCGTCGCGCGCACCCTGCTGGGGCGTCGCGAATCGGCCGTGCCGACGATTGTGAGCGCTCAGGCCGGCGAGGATTCCCTCGTCTTCCCCAACTCTGTGGATTCCCACAATTCGCCGCGTGCGAAGAGTTGTTCGCGGATGTCCTTCTTGGTCACCTTGCCGTACCCGGACTTCGGCAGCGCGTCCCAGAAGAACACGTGGCGCGGCCAGCGGTAGCGCGCGCAGCGGCCCTCGAGGTGCGCGAGCAGCATCGCCGCGTCGCAGGCGACCCCCTCGCGCGCGACGATGACGGCCACGCCGACCTCGCCCCACTTCTCGTCGGGAATGCCCAGCACGGCCACTTCGGCGACGGCCGGATGCGTCAGCAGCACCTCCTCGACCTCGCGCGGGTAGACGTTGGAGCCGCCCGAGATGTACATGTCGGACTCGCGGCCGGTGATGTACAGCAGCCCGCGCGCGTCGACGCGCCCGAGGTCGCCCGTGTGGAACCAGCCGCCGCGCCGGGCCCTCGCGGTGGCCTCGGCGTTATCGTGGTAGCCCGCGAACACGCCCGGCCCGCGGCAGCAGATCTCGCCGACCTCGCCGACCGCCACGCGACGCATGTCCGCATCGAGGATCGCCACCTCCATGCCGGTGCGCGCACGCCCGCAAGAGCCGACGTTGGCGTTCGGCGCATCGTCGTCGGGCGAGTGCATGGCCGGCGTCAGCACCGTGATGCAGCCGGTCACCTCGCCGAGGCCGAAATACTGCACCAGCACCGGGCCCAGCGTGCGCAGCGCGCGTTGCTGGTCGGCGCGGTACATCGGCGCGCCGGCGTAGATCACGTAGCGCAGCGACGAGTGGTCGTGCTCGTTCACGGCCGGATGTTCGACCAGCATCTTGACGATGGTCGGCACCGTGAACAGGTTGCTCACGCGATGCCGTTCAACCAGTTCCCAGAACACCGCGGGATCGAGCTTCTCGCTGGGCAGCAGCACCGTGGCCGCGCCGCGCGCGACGTTGAGCAGCGCGTGGATGCCGGCGCCGTGCGACAGGGGCGCCACCGCGATCGACACGTCGTGCTCCGTCGTCCCGGGGATCAGGTCGGCCAGGTGGTTGGCGACGATGAAGGCCATCTGGCCGTGCGTCAGCATGCCGGCCTTCGGGCGCCCGGTCGTGCCGGACGTGTAGAAGAACCACAGCGGATCGTCGGCCTCGACCGGCGCCTCCGACGGCTCGGCGCCGCGATGCGATTCGATCAGCGCCTCCCAGTTCAGCTCGCCGGCCTTGCCGCCGCCCATCGGGATGACGAGGCGCAGCGCGGAAGACGCCTCGCGAACCGCGGCGACATGCGCCTCGAAGCCTTCGTCGACCAGCATCGCCACCGCGCCGCTCGAGGCGCCGAGGTAGGCGACCTCCGGCGGCGTCAGCCGGAAGTTCACCGGCACCCACACCGCGCCGAGACGGAACGCGACCCAGCAGCTCTCGAACATCGCCAGCGTGTTGCGCGACTGCACGAGCAGCCGGTCGCCCTTGCGGATGCCCAGCGAGCGCAGCGCCGCCACCATCGCGTCGACGCGGGCGTCGATCTCGCCCCACGTCCACTGCTGCTCGCCCTGGATGAGGCCGGGGCGGTCGGCATGCAGCGCCGCGGTCTGTCGCAGCAGCTGCGAGAGATTGCAGACCTGCGCGCGGTTGCTCACAGGAAATTCTCCATGCTGCGCGCCGCTGCCGCCGGCCGGGCGGCGCTCATGCGGCCTCCAGGATGCTCAGGTAGTTCGCGACGGCCGCGCCGCCCATGTTGAAGACGGCGCCGAGGCCGGCGCGCGGCAGCTGCATGTCGCCGGCGGTGCCGGTGAGCTGCATCGCGGCCATCACGTGCTGCGAGACGCCCGTCGCGCCGATCGGATGCCCGCGCGACTTCAGGCCGCCCGACGGATTGACCGGCAGCCTGCCGTCGCGGCGCGTGTCGCCGTCGAGGATCGCGCGCGCGCCCTGGCCGTGGCCGCGCAGGCCCATCGCCTCGTACTCGAGCAGCTCGGCGATCGTGAAGCAGTCGTGCGTCTCGACGAAGTGCAGGTCGGACAGCGTCACGCCGGCGGTGTCCATGCCCTTCTGCCACGCGAGCGCGGCGCCCTCGAACTTCGTCGGGTCGCGGCGCGACAGCGGCAGGTACTCGTTGACCTGCGTGCGCGAGCGCCAGCGCACCGGCTGGAACACCGCGCCCTTGACCGGATCGCGCGAGATCACCAGCGCGGCCGCGCCGTCGGACACCAGCGAGCAGTCCGAGCGCTTGAGCGGGCCGGCGACGAACGGGTTCTTCTCGGAGACGTTGCGGCAGAAGTCGAAGCCGAGGTCGCGCTTCATGTGGGCAAGCGGGTTGCGCACGCCGTTCTCGTGGTTCTTGGCGGAGATCATCGCGAGCGCGTCGCTCTGGTCGCCGAAGCGCTCGAAGTAGACGCCGGCGAGGTCGCCGAACACGCCCGCGAACCCCCCGGGGGTATCGGCCTCTTCCTTCACGTACGAGCACTTGAGCAGCGTGTCGCCGATCTCCTTGCCGGGCAGCGTGTTCATCTTTTCCATGCCGATCACCAGCGCGTGCCTGACGCGGCCCGAGCCGACCGCGTCGAGCGCCGCCCAGACCGCGGCCGAGCCGGTGGCGCAGGCGTTCTCGACGCGCACCGCGGGCACGTGGCGGAACTCGGGAATCGCGACGGCCACCAGCGCGCCGCTGAAGTCCTGCTGCACGAAGCCGCCGTTGAAGTGGCCGACGAAGATGCCGTCGATGTCCGACAGCTCGAGGCCGGCGCTGGCCACGGCCGGCAGCGCGGCGTCGCGGATCAGCTGCTCCATGTCGAGGGCGTCGAGCTTGCCGAAGGGCGTGTGGCCCCAGCCGATGATGTGTGCGTTGTTCATGTCTGGCCTTGCGGTTGGCGGGAATGCGGGGCGGGCGGTGGTGGTTCGTCATGTGAACCGATCGCCTCGGCGATCCCCCGTTCGGTGACGTGATTCTGCGCAGCTTCCGAGCTGAGTGGCGCATCTGCTGCAACGCGACGATGCAGAAACAGGTTCACATCGTGGACGACCCGGCGCTGGTTTTCCTGCAAGCCAGGCCCTCCTTCAGGGTTTCGCCGTGGCGGACGCTCGCGCGGATCGTCGACACTCAAGGCCTGCCGCGCCCTGCGCCACATCCATCCAACCTTGCCCACCCCATGCGCTTCAGCCTGCCGCTCGCCTGTGCCCTGTACTTCCTCGTCGCCACGGCCTGCCAGGCCGCGCCGGCAAGCCGTGATTCCGTCGAACAGCTGTTCTCGGTGATGGACATGCAGAAGACCTACGACGCCACCTTCGAGGCGATGCAGAAGTCGGTCAACGACGCCTTCCTCAAGAACCCGCAGCTGCAGTCGCTCACGCCCGACCAGCGCAAGGGCTTCGACGACGGCATGCAACGCATGTACGTGCTCATGCGCGACGAGATGGACTGGAGCAGGCTCAAGCCCGAGTACGAGCAGATGTACGTGGACACCTTCTCGCAGGACGAGATCGACGGCATCCTCGCCTTCTATCGCACCCCGGCGGGCCGGGCGATGATCGAGAAGATGCCGGTGATGATGGGCAAGGTGATGCAGTTGACCCAGGCGCACATGCAGAGCCTGATGCCCCGCGTCATGCAGATCATGCAGGACTCCATGCGCGACGCGAACGCGCCGGCGGCGCCGGCCTCGGCGGCGCACTGACCGGAGCCGCGTCGCGTCGTTGGCTCTGACGGCCGCGCCGGCAACGCTAGGTACTCAGCCGCGGCAGGTACTCGACGAACGCCTGCACCAGCGTCGAGTCGTCGGCCTGGCGCCACGCGGCGCCGGTCTCCACCAGCGTGCGCTCGCCCTTGATGTTGCGGTAGACCACGCCCTCGCGATGCAAGGCCTTCACCGAGGCCGGCACCAGCGCCACGCCGATGCCGCCCGAGACCAGGCTCACGATGGTGTGCATCTGGCGCGCCGGGAACAGCTCCGGGCTGAAGCCGTGGCGCATGCAGGTGGCCACCATCGCGTCGAAGATCATCGGGCCGTAGTGGCGCTCGAAGCCGAGGAAGCGCTCGTGCGCGAGCTTGTCCAGCGCGACCTGCGGCGACTTCGCCTGCGGATGATGCTCGGGCAGCGCGAGGATCAGCGCCTCGCGCTGCGTCGGACGATAGGCGAGCGTCGGCGACATGCCCGGCGACGCGAAGATCAGCCCCACGTCCAGCGCGCCGATCTCGAGTTCGGCCAGCATCTGGTCGGTGGTCGACTCGTGCAGCGCCACCTTCACCTTCGGATAGTCGGCCATGAAGCGGCGCAGCGCGTCGGGCAGGAACGAATACGCCGCCAGGCTGATGAAGCCGATGGACAGCGCGCCCGACCGGCCCTGCGCCGAATCGTGCGCGCGCCGCTTGAGCAACTCGGCGCGCGCCAGCACGGCGCGGGCGTCGTGCAAGGCTTCCTCGCCCTCGCGCGTGAGCGCGATGCGGCGCGAGCTGCGCTCGAACAGCGTGACGCCCAGCTCGACCTCGAGCTCCTTGATGGCCAGGCTCACCGGCGGCTGCGACAGGTTCAGGCGCGTGGCCGCCCGCCCGAAGTGGAGTTCCTCGGCGACGGCGACCAGGCAGCGGAGATGACGCATTTCCATCGATCTGGATTTTGGATCAATCGATAGGAATTGCAAACTTCCTCGAATGGAAGCCTTTTCCTAGACTGTCCCCCATATCGAACCCTCCCAACCGGAGGGCAGTTCGAACTTGACGCGCCACGAACGCGACTGGAGACACGATGACCGAGTTCACGAACGCCCTCGAACTGCCGCGCCCGCGCACGCTGGTGCACCCGGGCCCCGTCGGCGCGATCCGCATCGAGCACCGACATGCGAGCCAGGGCCGCCACTTCCGGCTCGGCCTGGAACCCGGGCGCACGCTGCAGGACGCGATCATCGAGCCGTTGATGTTGCTGGGCGTGCAGGCCGCCTCGATGACAATCCTGGGCGGCCGGCTCGAGAAATTGCTCTATTGCGTGGCGCCGCCCGATCCGACCGGCGAGCGCGTGGCCAACTACACGCGGCCGATCGACGCCGGCGCCGCCACGCTGATCTTCGGCAATGCCACGCTCGGCAAGAACGGCCGCGGCGAGCCGATCGTGCATTGCCATGCCACCTTCGTCTGCGAGGACGGCAACGTGCGCGGCGGCCACGTCGTCGTCGACCGCAGCACGGTCGCCGACGCGCCGATCGCGGTGCTCGCGACGTCGCTGGAAGGCATCGAACTCCGAATCACGCAGGACGAGGAAACCCACATGCCGCTGATGCGCCCGTTCGCTGCCGACGTGGAGGAGACCCGCCATGGCGTCTGAAGTCCGACTCGTCGAAGCCGGCCAGATGGGCCGCGTCGCGTACGCGCGCGTCGCGCCCAACGAGGACCTGGTGCTGAGCATCGAGAAGCTGTGCGCGGCCGAAGGCTTCCGCCACGCGTTCGTGCGCGGCGCGCTCGGCAGCCTGGTCGACGCCTGCTTCGCCGCGCCCGGCGGCGGCACGCGCCAGGTGCGTGGGCCCGCCGTCGAGATCGTCAGCCTGGCCGGCGAGGTGCGCCCCCAGCCGGACGGCTCGCTGCGCGCGGCCATCACCGGCATCGTCGCCGACACCGAAGGCCATGTGCACGGCGGCCCGTTCGTCGCCGGCGCGAATCCCGTGTGCGTGACGTTCGAAGTCACGCTCGAAGAGTGGCTGCCGTCGGCCGCCTGAAGCACATCATCCTGGAGACCACCTTGACCACGTCCACCCCCCTCGCCGCCAATTCGCCCGTCGCCGTCGTCACCGGAGGCGCGCGCGGCATCGGCCTCGCGATCGGCCAATGGTTCCTGGATCGCGGCCATCGCATCGCGCTGGTCGACATCGACAGGCAGACGCTGGACCGCACCGCCGCCGCGTTCGACCGCCCCGACGCCGTGCTGGCCGTGCATGCGGACGTGTCCGATCCCGAGCAGGTGAGCGCGGGCATCGCCCAGGTCGTCGCGACCTTCGGCCGCATCGACAAGCTCGTGAACAACGCCGGCATCGCCGTCTTCAAGCCGGTGATGCAGACCAGCTACGCCGAATTTCGCGCGGTGCTGAACACCAACCTCGACGGCGCCTTCCTGTGCACGCAGGCCTGCGTGCCCGAGATGCTGAAGGCCGGCGGCGGTGCGATCGTCAACATCGCGTCGATCTCGGGCCTGCGCGCCAGCACGCTGCGCGTGGCCTACGGCACCAGCAAGGCTGCGCTGATGCACCTGACCAAGCAGCTGGCGGTGGAACTCGGCGACGTCGGCATCCGCGTCAACGCGATCTGCCCGGGGCCGGTCGAGACCGAGATGGCCAAGCTGGTGCACAGCGTGGCGATCCGCTCCGACTACCAGGACGCGATCCCGCTGGGCCGCTACGGCACGCCCGCGGAAATGGCGCAGACGGTCGGCTTCCTGTGCAGCAGCGACGCCAGCTTCATCAACGGCCAGTTCCTGGCGGTGGACGGCGGCTTCGACGCCGCCGGCGTCGGCCTGCCCACGCTGCGCCGCAACGCCGCGGCGGCCAACGCGCAATGACGCAGACGTCCGCGCTCGGGCGGGTGCCCGCGCCTGCGCTCGCGGACGACGCGTTCGGCGAACCGGTCGCGGTCGTCGCGCCGGCGCCCGAGCCGGAGCGCCCCGAGACCGCCGGCGCGCAGACGCTGCGCCGCGGCCTGGCCGTGCTGCGGCTGCTGACGCGCGTCGGGCCGGGCGGCCTGCGCATGGGCGAGATCGGCCATCGGCTCGGGTTGAACAGGACGACCGCGATCCGACTGACGCGCACGCTGGTCGACGAAGGCTTCGTGCTGCACGACCGCGCCGCGGGGCGCTACCGGCTCGGGCCCGAGGCCTTCGCCGTGGGCCTGGCCGCCGAGCCCAGCTACGAGCTGCAACGGCAGGCCGCGGGCATGCTGCGGGCACTGGCGTCCGAATCGGGCGACACCGTGTTCTTCACCGTGCTGCACGGCCACGAGAGCATCTGCCTGTCGCGCGACGAGGGCGACTTCCCGATCCGCAACCAGCTGATCAAGCCGGGCGACCGCTGGCCCCTGGGCGTGGGCGCCGGCAGCTGCGCCATCCTCGCGGCGCTGCCCGACGAAACCGTGGCCGACGTGCTGGCGCGCAACGCCGCGCTGCGCGCCGACAAATTCCCGCGCTGCACCGACCCCGCCCTCCTCTCGCTGGTGCGCGACACGCGCGAGCGCGGGTACTGCCTGCAGCCGGGCATGGTGTTCGAGGACAGCTGGGCGATCGGCGTGGTGGTCTACGACGCCAACCAGGCGCCGGTGGCCTCGATCAGCATCGCGGCCCTGCGCTCGCGGCTGGGGCCGGCGCGCGGCGCGATGCTGGGCAACCGGCTGATGCAGGCCAGCAGGGAACTGACGCAGCAGCTCGCGAGCGGCTGAGCGACCGGTGCGACCCGCGCGTCCCGCGGGCGCACGACACGATACTTTTCACGCCGCCCGGCCGTGCGGCACGCCTGGACACCGCCCGGCCGCTGGCGTCGCTTAAAGTCGACGTCTTGTCTGCTTTGCCGCCGCGGCGGCCTGCACCGTGCTCAAGAAGCCTTCCCGCGAACAGTGGGTCCTCATCGCCTGGGTCAGCGGGTTCGTCGCCTGCGCGTTCCTGGTCGCGTTGATCGTCTCCATCGTCGTCGTCTCCGAGCAGTTGCCCGAGCTCGACGAGATCACCCACTACCAGCCGCGCCAGCCGCTGGAGATCGTCACGCGCGAAGGCAGCGAGCTCGCGCAGTTCGGCCCCGAGCGCCGCCGCTTCATGCCGGTGGGCGACTTCCCGGCCGTGCTCAAGGACGCGCTGATTGCCACCGAGGACGCCGACTTCCGCAACCACAGCGGCGTCAGCGTCAAGGGCATCGTGCGGGCATTGTTCGCCAACGTGTTCCGCCACAAGCACGAAGGCGCGTCGACGATCACTCAGCAGGTCGCGCGCAACTTCTTCCTGAGCCGCAAGCAGACGCTGTCGCGCAAGTTCGCCGAGGCGCTGCTGGCGCTGAAGATCGAGCGGGCGCTGACGAAGGACCAGATCCTCGAGCTGTACATGAACCAGATCT
>CAIMXF010000478.1 GCA_903845345.1 uncultured beta proteobacterium | reverse complement strand
TGTCTATCGCGCGGTCGTCGCCGCCGGCGAGCAGAGCGGCGCGCTGGGCCGCGTGCTCGAACGCCTGGCCGACGACCTCGAGGAGCGCCAGTCGCTCAAGGGCAAGCTGATCGGCGCGGCGCTCTATCCGGCCATCGTCTCGGTGATCGCGGTCATCATCGTCACCTTCCTCGTGACCTACGTGGTGCCGCAGGTGGCGTCGGTGTTCGCGAGCAGCAAGCACGCACTGCCCTTCCTCACCGAGATGATGCTGGCCATCAGCGCCTTCGTGCGCCAGTGGGGTCTGCTGGCCGCAGCGCTGCTCGTGCTGGGCGGCGTGCTGTTCAGCGCGGCGCTGCGCCAGCCCGCGTTCCGGCTGCGCTTCGACGCGGCCTTCCTCAACCTGCCGCTGGCCGGGCGCCTCGCGCGCGGCTACAACGCGGCGCGTTTCGCGGGCACGCTCGCGATGCTCGCCGGCGCCGGCGTGCCGATCCTGAAGGCGCTGCAGGCCGCCGCCGAGACCCTGGGCAACCATGCGATGCGCGCGGACGCGATGGAGGCGCTGGTGCAGGTGCGCGAAGGCGCGCCGCTGGCGTCGGCGCTGGCGGCCCACAAGCGCTTCCCGGGCCTGCTGGCCATGTTCGCCCGCCTGGGCGAACAGACCGGCCAGTTGCCGGTCATGCTCGATCGAGCGGCGCGCCAGCTCAGCAACGAGGTGCAGCGCCGCGCGTTCGCCCTGGCCACGCTGCTGGAGCCGTTGCTGATCGTCGCGATGGGCGGCGTCGTGCTCGTGATCGTGCTGTCGGTGCTGCTGCCGATCATCCAGCTGAACGACTTCGTCAAGTAGACGCGGCGGTCGCCGACCGGCGACCGCCGCGCGCCGCCGGCGCGGGCTCGTTCGGATTCTTCATCTGTATCGCATCCGATCAGTTTCAGTACTGATCGCTATCGATTCATGACGTATATAGAACCACTTTAGACCATCCTTCAGCGGGCACGCCGACGCTGGTACGGGGGGCCAAGATCCCACCCGATTCAAGACGTATATGCCGAGAACCCACCCGGGACGGGGAGGGCCAGGCAGCCTCTTCGACGCAAGTGGTACGTCACGATTTCATGTCGACTGGTTCTTTAGTGGTTTGTATGGATGCCTTTTGCTCGACGGCTGGCCAGACTTACGTTTGACGCGTTTGGTTACGTTCAGACGTTCGTCGGATGGACTCCGATCGGGAGGCCGTCCACCTCCACCACTTCTCCGGAAAGCACTGGTTCATGTCCACCAACGACTCCTCCCGCCACCGCCAGCTCCAGCTGCTGGCCGCCCTGTCCGCCGCCGTCGCCGCGATCTGCCCGACCTCCGCATCAGCCGCCAGCTGCACGGCCTGGAATGCCGGCACCGCGTATTCGGGCGGCGCGGTCGTCACCGACCAGGGCGCGGTCTACACATCCAACTGGTGGACGCAAGGCAACGAGCCCATCACCCACAACGGCGCCATCGGCACCGGCCAGCCGTGGACGAAGACCGGCACCTGCTCCGGTTCGCCCGCCCCGACGCCGGCGCCCGCGCCCACGCCGGTTCCCACCCCGGCGCCCACGCCCACTCCGACGCCCGCCCCCGCGCCTGCCCCCGCGCCGGCCGGCAACTGCGCCGTGTGGAATGCGGGCACCGCCTACAGCGCCGGCGCCGTCGTCTCCGACCAGGGCCAGGTCTACACCGCCAACTGGTGGACGCAAGGCAACGAGCCCAGGACCAACAGCGGCGCGACCGGCACCGGCCAGCCGTGGACCCAGAAGGGCACCTGCAGCGGCTCGCCGTCTCCAGCGCCGACCCCGGCTCCGGCCCCCGCGCCGACGCCGGCCCCCACGCCCGCGCCGACGCCCGCTCCCACGCCGGCCCCGACGCCGGCCCCGACGCCCGCGCCCGCGCCAGCACCGCTGTCGGGCGGCGTCGCGTTCAGCCCGTACAAGGACATCACGGTCAACATGAACTGGAACACCAACGTCATGTCGACGTCGGTCACCGTCACGCTGTCGCCGCTGCTGTCCGTGCTGCCGGCCAAGGTGCCCATGGTGACCTGGGCGTTCGCCACCGGCGAGTGCGGCAGCGAGAACTGGGGCGGCATCGCTCCGGCCGACGTCGCCAACGCCAACGTGGCCGCCTACGTGGCCGCGGGCAAGCACTACATCCTGTCGACCGGCGGCGCCGCCGGCTCGTTCACCTGCGCCACCGACGCGGGCTTCGAGACCTTCGTCAACCGCTACGCGTCCACGATGCTCGCAGGCGTCGACTTCGACATCGAAGCCGGCCAGACCGATGCGCAGATCGATGCACTCGTCAAGCGCGTGAAGGCGTCGCAGGCCAGGCACCCGGGCCTGCGATGGAGCTTCACGGTCGCCACCGAAGGCGGCAACCTGGCGCAAAGCCTGGGCAGCGCCGGCCAGAGCGTGATGACCGCGATCAGGAACAACGGCCTGACCAACTACCTGGTCAACCTGATGGCGATGGACTACGGCAGCGCCAGCGTCTACAACTGCACGCTGAACGCCAGCGGCAAGTGCGACATGGGCAAGTCGGCGATCCAGGCCGCGGTCGACCTGCACACCCAGTACGGCACGCCGTACTCGCAGATCGAGCTGACGCCGATGATCGGCGGCAACGACGCGACCGACGAGGTCTTCTCGATCGCCGACGTCGCCACGATGACCGCCTGGGCCCGCACCAACGGCATCGCCGGCATCCACTTCTGGTCGCTGGACCGCGACAAGGACTGCGCGCCGGGCTACGCCTCGTCGACCTGCAACAGCTACGGCAGCGCCGGCACCTGGGGCTTCGACAACGCGTTCACGACGGCGCTGGGCCTCTGATCGCCCGTTCCCGGCCGCGGCCGGGACGATCGTCGATCGACGAGAAAGCCGGAGGCAAACAGTGCCGCCGGCTTTTTTCATGCCCGATCCGATACCTTGTTTCCGGTATTGACCAATATTACATGACGAGAATCTCTTAATAATTGGCATTACCAGTCGGGGACTGGACAGTACCAGCATAACCAGGATCTTGAGCGAAATGCCCGGCAGCCCGTGCCGCGGTGGAATCGTCGGTTTCTCCTGCTGTGGACTCGGCAAACCGCCAGATCCTCCAAATCACCGAGCACGGTTCAGCGGTGACAGAATTCGGTTCGGCGAAAGTATGTACGTACTATTTTAGTATTTGACAAGTTAACTGGTTCTGTAGTGGTTATCCATCATGTCGATTTCATGACAGCGTCTTACGCTGAGCTTCGATCCGAAGGATTCCAGGCGCCCGCGCTCCCGAATCGTCACCCGTGCGACGCCTTCTCTCGAATCGAATCCGCGTCCCCTCCCCAGAGACGCTCCCAGCCCCGGAACTCACGGAGAACAAACATGACCACGAACGACACGGCACGCCAGCGCAAGCTGCAGATGCTGGCGGCCCTCTCGGCGGCCGTCGCAGCCACCCTCCCCGCGGCCGCCATGGCCGCGAATCCGCCCAATTGCTCCGCCTGGAGCTCGTCCGTCGCCTACACGGCGGGCGCGGTCGTCGTCGACCAGGGCAAGACCTACACCGCCAACTGGTGGACGCAGGGCAACGAGCCCGTGACCAACAACGGCGGCTCCGGCTCCGGCCAGCCCTGGACGCTGTCCAGCGGCTGCTCCAGCCCGACGCCGCCTCCGCCGACGCCCACGCCGCCCCCGCCGACCCCGACCCCGCCGCCGCCCACCCCGACGCCTCCGCCGCCGACCCCCACGCCTCCCGCACCGTCGCCCGCCGGCTCCACGTTCTACGGCCCGTACAAGGACATCACGGTCAGCATGAACTGGAACACCAACGTCATCTCGACGGCGGTGACGGGCACGCTGTCGCCGCTGCTGAGCGTCAAGCCGGCCAAGCTGAAGGAGGTCACCTGGGCGTTCGCCACCGGCGCCTGCGGCAGCGAGACCTGGGGCGGCCTGGCACCGGCCGCGGTCGCCTCCGCCAACGTGCAGAACTTCGTCAACGCCGGCGTGAAGTACGTCATCTCCACCGGCGGCGCGGCGGGTTCGTTCACGTGCGCCAACGACACCGACTTCGAGACCTTCGTCAACCGCTACTCGTCGGCCTACCTGGCGGGCATCGACTTCGACATCGAGGCCGGCCAGTCGTCCGCCGACATCGACAACCTGGTGGCGCGCGTCAAGGCCTCGCAGTCCAAGCACCCCGGCCTGCGCTGGAGCTTCACGCTGGCCACCGAAGGCGGCAACGTGTCGCAGAGCCTGGGCTCGATGGGCGTGACGGTGATGGCGTCGATCAAGTCGCACGGCCTGACCAACTACATCGTCAACCTGATGGCCATGGACTACGGCAGCGCGATCGCCGCGAACTGCACGCTGAACTCGAGCGGCAAGTGCGACATGGGCAAGTCGGCGATCCAGTCGGCCATCAACCTGCATACCTACTACGGCGTGCCGTACTCGGCGATCGAGATCACGCCGATGATCGGCGGCAACGACGCGACGGACGAGACCTTCTCGATCGCCGACGCGTCGACGCTGAGCACGTGGGCCAAGGCCAACGGCATCGCGGGCATCCACTTCTGGTCGCTCGACCGCGACAACGACTGCGCGCCCGGCTACGCCTCGGCCACCTGCAACAGCTACGGCAGCGCCGGCACCTGGGGCTTCACCAACGCGTTCATCAGCGACCTCGGTCTCTGATTCGCGAGAGTGACAGGAAGGCGCGCCGTGCGCCTTCCTCGCGACGGCCGGCCCGCTCCCTGCGATCCGGCCGTCGGCGGGAAACACGAAAGGGCGCCTGCGGGCGCCCTTTCTCCTGGCCGCGCCGCGATCAGAGCGTCAGGTCGCCCACGAACAGCACCGGTCCGGTCGGCGCGCCGCTGGGCGAGCCACCCAGCGGTTCGAGCGACACGGCCAGGCCCTTGGTGTCCTTGGGCAGCGCCTGCCTGTTGACGGCGGTGAGCTTGTCGGCCGCGATCACGCCCAGCGAGGCGGGCGGGCCGTCCTTCTTCAGCGCCCACAGTTCGAGCGACTGGTCCGACGTCAGCGACACCTTCTGCAGCGGCTGGATGGAGAGCTGCGTGCGATCCGGGCTCAGGCCGGCGACGATCGTCTCGCTGCCCTTGGTCGCGTGCAGCACGACGATCATCGGCGCTTCGCTCGGCGGCTTTTGCGTCGACGTGGCCAGCAGCACGACCACCACCGTGGCCGCCGCCGAGAAGGCCTGCCAGAAGCGCACGCGCAGCGACGACGCCTTGGGCGGCGGCGTCCAGCCGAGCCTGTCCTCGATGGACGTCCACACGCGCGCCGCCGGCTGCACCGGCGCGGCCTTCAGGGCCATCGGCAGCAGGCGCTTCTCCCAGCCGGCCACGGCCTCGCGCAGCGCGGGGTGGGCCGGCAGCAGCGCGTCGAAGCGTCGGCGCGCGCCGCCGGTCAGCGTGCCCAGCACGTACTCGGCCGCGAGGCGGTCGGGCAGTTCTCCGAGGATGATGTTCACGCCACGCCTCCCGACCAGCCGCAGCGTTCGAGGCAGGCCTTCAGCGCGATCAGCCCGCGCCGCACCCACGTCTTGACCGAGCCCAGCGGCGCGCCCAGGTGCGTGGCGATCTCGCCATGCGACAGGCCCTGGTAGTACGCGAGCGCGATCGACTGCTGCTGCGAGCCCTGCAGCGTGCCCAGGCAGCCGTTGACGGCCTCGGCCTCGGACTGCGCCTCGAATTCCTTCGCCGGGCCCCGGCCCGGATCGGGCATGCGGTGCGTGGGATCATCGTCGCCGTCTTCCGAACCGGCATGCGAGGGCAGGTCGGCGATCGCCACCTCGGGACGCGAACCGCGGGAGCGCAGGTGGTCGATGGCGCGATAGCGCGCCGTGGCCGCCATCCACGCCATCGGCGAACCCGCGCCGGCGCGGTACTGGCCGGCGGCCTTCCAGATGCGCACGTAGACGTCCTGCAGCAGGTCCTCGGCGAGCGCGCCGCGGCCCACGAGCTGCGCGACGACACCGAGCAGGCGCGGCGAGGTGGCCTCGTACAGCTGGCGGAAGGCCTGGCGGTCGCCGAGGGCGCAGCGCGAGAGCCAGTCGACGAGTCGGGCCTCGAGTTCGTCCGCGCTTTTCAGGGCGGCCGCGGTCATGACGGGATCACTTTCACGAAGGGATTTCCTGGTTGGTTCAGCACGGAAATGGGGCGCGCCCGGTTTTGACGTGCGGCCTGGCGTTTCCGCAAGAGGCGCAGCGTGCGTGTGCGCAAGCGGCACGAACGGTCGGTTCACGGGAGATGCGCGGCGAAGTTCCATGAGAGCACGGTTCGGTGCGCCAGATGGGCGTGCCGACATGGGGATTACGCGAACCTTCGCGTTCTGGATTCGTCGACTTGTGCTGGCCACCGCGCGCGTGAGATAAATCACGCGCCCGGTCCGACAGCGGGGCACGAAGATTGCTCGAGCGCGATAAAGGGTCGTCCTGCCCGGTTGTTCGGCGCGCCGAGCAGCCGCCACGTATGCTTCAATGGGACGGACCGCTCTCGCACCACGTCGGAGGTCACCTTGGCTGCAGCGAACGAACCGTCCACCGAGACCCGCGCCCCGCGGATCCCGATCGCGCGCATGCGATCGCTCTACCGGCTCGACGCCGTCAGCCAGCGGCTGGCCAAGCTGCAGACGCAGGACGAACACCAGACGTTGCGCACCACCTACGAGCGGATGCTGGAAAAGGGCGCCGACCGCTTCCAGGTCAAGCCCGCCGGCCTGCCCGCGATGGACCACCTGTACGACGAGCTGCCCAACTTCCACGACGCCCTCGACGACGTCAAGCGCCAGATCGCGCTGTGCCAGGACAGCCGCGACGCCCTCGAGATCATGCCCATCCTGCTGCTCGGCCCGCCGGGCGTGGGCAAGACGCACTTCGCGCGCGAGGTCGCCGAGCTGCTGGGCACGGGCATGGGCTTCATCTCGATGAGTTCGCTGACCGCCGGCTGGGTGCTGAGCGGCGCGTCCAGCCAGTGGAAGGGCGCGCGTCCCGGCAAGGTGTTCGAGACGCTGGTCGACGGCGAATACGCGAACCCGGTGATGGTGGTCGACGAGATCGACAAGGCGCGCGGCGAGCACGCGTACGACCCGTTGGGCGCACTGTACGGCCTGATGGAACACGACACCGCCGAGGCCTTCACCGACGAATTCGCCGAGGTGCCGATCGACGCGAGCCAGGTGATCTGGGTGGCCACCGCCAACGACGAGCGCGCGATCCCCGATCCCATCCTCAACCGCATGAACGTCTACCAGGTGCAGGCACCCGACCACGCCGCCGCGCGCGCGATCGCGCAACGCCTGTACGCCGAGATCCGCGCCGACCACGACTGGGGCCAGCGCTTCGACCCGGTGCCGCGCGCCGACGTGCTCGATCGCCTGGCCGAACTCGCCCCGCGCGAGATGCGGCGCGCGCTGATGACCGGCTTCGGCAACGCGCGCCTGGCAAGCTGCGACGCGATCCGGCTGGACGACCTGCCGTCGGGCAATGCGCGGCGCGCGAAGGTCGGGTTCACGCATTGACGGCCCCACGGTCGCTGTCCCCCGAGGGGAGGCTTCGCGCACGCTCACTGCCCCCGAGGGGCCGGCCGCGAGCGGCCCGGCGAAGCCGGTTCCGCCGCTCCAGAAATGACGGCCCCACGGTCGCGCACGCTCCCTGCCCCCGAGGGGCCGGCCGCGAGCGGCCCGGCGAAGCCGGTTCCGCCGCTCCCTTGAACTTCCGGTGACGCGCGTGAGCGGCAGTGCCGGCCGGGATGGACGGAGTCACTCTTCTTCCGCGAAATCGCGCCTTTGGCTCACGGCGTGAGCCAGCCGCGCGCCTATGATCCTTGCATGGCTACCACTCTCGATGGGCGACTCGTCGTCGCCATCTCCTCGCGCGCGCTGTTCGATTTCGAGGAGGAGAACCGCGTGTTCGAAGGCAACGACGACCGCGCCTACATGCAGGTGCAGCTCGAGCGGCTGGACGTGCCCGCGCGTCCGGGCGTCGCGTTCTCGCTGGTGAAGAAGCTGCTGCAGTTCCGCGATCCGGCGCCGCGCGTGGAGGTGGTGATCCTGTCACGCAACGACCCCGTCTCGGGCATGCGCGCGTTCCGATCGGCCAAGCACTACGGCTTGCCCATCGAGCGCGGCACGTTCACGCGGGGGCGCAGTCCGTGGCGCTACCTGAAGCCGCTGGGCGCGCACCTGTTCCTGTCGGCCAACGACGAGGACGTGCGCTCCGCGCTGGAAGCCGGCGTGCCGGCGGCGCGCGTGTTCCCGCATTCGGCGCGGGCGTCGGACGCGCATCCGCACGAGGTGCGTATCGCGTTCGACGGCGACGCCGTGCTGTTCTCCGACGAGGCCGAGCGCGTGTTCCAGGCGCAGGGTCTGGACGCGTTCCAGGCCCACGAGTCGTCGCACTCCACCACGCCGCTGGCCGCCGGCCCGTTCAAGCCCCTGCTGCAGGCGCTGCAGTTGCTGCAGCGCTCGTCCACCGACGCGATGAAGGTGCGCACCGCGCTCGTCACCGCACGCAGCGCGCCCGCGCACGAGCGCGCCATCCGCACGCTGATGGAGTGGGACATCGAGATCGACGAGGCGATGTTCCTGGGCGGCCTGCCCAAGGGCGAGTTCCTGCGCGAGTTCGAGCCCGATTTCTTCTTCGACGACCAGACGCGCCACGTGGAGAACGCGGCCAGCCATGTGCCGTCGGGGCACGTCGCGGCGGGGATATCGAACCTCTGATTCGACGCCGTCCCCGGGCCATAGTCCTCACGCGCCGCCGCGGCGCGCCGGCGTGAAGGCGCGCTGCTAAGCCAGCGCGGCCGGCGGCGTCGCCGAAGTCGCACCGGTCGACGCGGACGGCGCCGGGGTGGGCAACGCGACCGCCGGCGCCACCGGCAGCGGCAGGCTCGCGCGCAACGCCTCGGCCGTCAGCAGCTCCGGCACGTGGTAGTGGAAGCCCTGGGCCCAGTCGACGCCGAGCTCGCGCAGCAGGCTCGCCACGGCCTCGGTCTCGACGAACTCGGCCACCACGGGCTTCTTGAGCAGGCGCGCCATCTCGGTCATCGAGCGCACCATGCCGCCATGCACGAGGTCGGCGTCCATGTCGCGCACGAACATGCCGTCGATCTTGATGGTGTCGAACGGCAGCTGGCGCAGGTAGGTGAACGACGCGAAGCCGGAGCCGAAGTCGTCGAGCGAGAAGCGGCAGCCGAGGCGGTGCAGCGTGTGCATGAACTCGCTGGCGCTCTGCAGGTTGACGATGGCCTCGGTCTCGGTGATCTCGAAGCACATCAGGCGCCCGGGGACGTCGAATTCGAGCAAGGTGTCGGCCACGAACTGCACCAGGCCCGGCTCGCGGATGGAGACGGCCGACAGGTTGATCGCCACCTGTTCGATGCCGTCGTGCGCGTCGGGCATGCTGCCCAGCAGCTTGACGACCTCGCGGATCATCCAGCGATCCAGCTCGCCGATCAGGTGATAGCGCTCGGCCGGGGCGATGAACAGCCCGGGCAGCACCAGCTTCTGGCGGCGCGGATCCCACAGGCGGATCAGCGTCTCGATGTGCAGGCCGTGCGCGTGGCCGTCGTCGGCCGCGGCGAGCGGGGTCAGGCGCTGGAAGTAGGCGCGGAACTCGTTGCGCTTCAACGCGTCGACCAGCACCAGCGCCCAGTTCACGGACTCGCGATGGCCCTCGCCTTCGAGCAGCGACGAGTCGTGCACGCGGATCGAGCCGCGGCCGTCGCGCTTGGCCAGGTAGGCGGCCTCGTCGGCGACGAGCATCAGCTGGTCGAACGAGACGATGTCGCGGGCGATGCGCACGACGGCCACCGAGGCGGCCATCTTGAAGCTGCGCTCTTCCCAGTGGAACTCGAATTCGGCCAGCTGGTGCAGGATGCGGCGCGCCAGCGCGGGGCCGCCGTCGGGGCCGCAGTCCTCGATGACCACGCCGAACTTGTCGCCGCCCAGGCGCGCGAAGAAATCGGTGCGTTGCAGCAGGCCGCTGACGACCTCGGCGAACTGGCGCAGCAGCTCGTCGCCGGCGATGCAGCCGCAGGTCTCGTTGACGAGCCGGAACTGGTCGATGTCGATCAGCAGGAATACGGCATCGCACTCGGCGCGCTGCACCTTGGCCAGCAGCTCGGACACGTGCGCGTCGAGCGCGCCGCGGTTGTACAGGCGCGTGACGAAGTCGTGGGTCGCCAGGTAGTTCAGGCGATCCTGCATGTAGCGCCGCTCGTTGATCTCCTGGCGCAGGTGGCGGTTGGCGATCGTCAGTTCGGCGGTGCGGTCGCGCACCTTCTCCTCGAGGCCGTGATTGAGCTCGCGCAGTTGCTCCAGCAGGTTGCGGCGTTCGAGCTGGTAGCGCACGCGGGCGCGCACCTCGTCGGCGTTGATCGGCTTGGAGATGTAGTCGCTGCCACCGACCGCGAAGCCCTGGCTGACGTCGTCGG
>CAIMXF010000477.1 GCA_903845345.1 uncultured beta proteobacterium | reverse complement strand
CTGCAGCTCGAGGTGTCGATCGAGAAGCTGCGCGCGCGCCACGGCGTGGAGGTGTCGGTGGGCCGGCCGCAGGTGGCCTACCGCGAGACCATTTCTTCGGAAAGCGAGGTGACCCATGTGCACAAGAAGCAGAGCGGCGGCCCCGGCCAGTTCGCCGAGCTGACGTTGCGTCTCGCGCCGCTGGCGCGCGGCGCGGCGGATGCCGGCCTCGATCGCGGGAACGAACTCGCGCGGGATCGCGCCGCCCACGCTCTCGTTGGCGAACTTGAAGCCCTCGCCGCGTGCCAGGGGCGCGAGACGCAGCTTCAACTCGGCGAACTGGCCGGGGCCGCCGGTCTGCTTCTTGTGCACATGATGAACCTCGCTTTCCGTTGAAATCGTCTCGCGGTAGGCCACCTGCGGGCGGCCCACCGAAACGTCCACGCCGTGGCGCGCGCGCAGCTTCTCGATCGAGACCTCGAGCTGCAGCTCGCCCATGCCCGAGAGGATCGTCTGCCCGGAGTCGGCGTCCTGCCGCAGCTTCAGGCTCGGGTCCTCGCGCAGCAGCGACTGCAGCGCCTTGCCGAGGCTCTGCTGGTCGGCCTGCGACTTCGGCTCGATCGCGACGTCGATCACGGGCTCGGGCACGACGATCTCCTCCAGGTGAACCGGATGGGCGCGATCGGCCAGCGTGTGGCCGGTCAGCGTGTCCTTGAGCCCGACGACGGCGGCGATGTCGCCCGCCACGAGCTCGTCCTTCTCGAGATGCTTGTCCGCATGCACCTCGTACACGCGCGAGACGCGTTCGTTGCGGCCGGTGGCCACGTTGAACACGCTCGCGCCGCGCGCGAGGCGCCCGCGATACACGCGCACGAAGGTCATCGCGCCGTGGTCGTCGGCGACGACCTTGAACGCGAGGGCCGCGAACGGCGCATCGGGATCGGCATTCAGTGTTTCGTCTTCATGATTCGTTTCTCCGGGTCGAGGCAGATAGTCCACGACCGCATCCAGCAGCGGCTCCACGCCGCGGTTCTTGAACGCCGAGCCCGCGAGCACCGGCACGAAGGCCGCGGCCAGCGTGCCCTTGCGCAGGCAGGCCTGCAGGTCCTCGACGGAAATCTCGTCGCCGCGCAGCCACGCGTCCAGCGTCGCGTCGTCCTGTTCGACGATCGCCTCGACCAGGCGAGCCCGCCCACGCCGTGCTTCATCGAGAAGCCCGGCGGGCACGTCGGCCACGCGCGGCGGGGCGCTCGCGTCGTCCTTGTCCCAGACGAGCGCGCGCAGGCGCAGCAGGTCGACGACGCCGCGGAAGTCGCCTTCCGCGCCGATCGGGATCTGCAACGGCAAGGCCGCCACGCCGAGGCGCTCTTCCATCATCGCCACGACGCGCGCGAAGTCCGCGCCCGTGCGGTCGAGCTTGTTGACGAAGGCGATGCGCGGCACGCGGTACTTGTCCGCGAGTCGCCAGTTCGTTTCCGTCTGCGGCTCGACGCCGGCCACGCCGTCGAACACCACGACCGCGCCGTCGAGCACGCGCAGCGAGCGGTTGACTTCGATGTTGAAGTCGATGTGCCCGGGCGTGTCGATCAGGTTGATCTGCGTGCCGTTCCAGTGCACGGTGATCGCCGCGCTGTTGATCGTGATGCCGCGCCTGCGCTCCTGCGGATCGAAGTCCATGCGCGTGTTGCCGTCATGCACCTCGCCGATGCGATGGTTCTCGCCGGTGTAGAAGAGGATGCGTTCGGTGGTGGTGGTCTTGCCCGCGTCGACGTGCGCGATGACGCCGATGTTGCGCAGGTTGCGCAGGGGGGTGGTCGTGGTCATGGTCAATCTTTCCGGGCGCGTTCCCGCGCCGCCAGGTGTGTGCTGCTTGTCGCGGCCGCCACCTGGGCGATTCACCAGGTCGGTCAGCTGCTGGGTCGAGTCCCGTGGCCGGAGCACGGGCGTGGCTCGTCCACGTCCCGGCGGTCGGGAATCGTGGCGATCAGCTTGTCGTACGTGCGCATGGCGAGCCTTGCTGTTGAATGGAACGAGCGACGAAAAAACGAAACCCCGGGAGACGGGGCCTGCCGGGGTTTGTCGTGTCGGCGAGGCGCAACGGCCCTCCGACGAAGAAGTCGAAGAGCACTCAGGTGGCGAGCGTGGCCTTGTTCACTTGGCCCACGCGGGCGAGGAAGGGGTGAGTGGTTTTCATGATGGCTGTCATTATCTCGCCGACGTGAAGGCTCTACAAGGAGTGGTGGCTTTTTGAGCGCTCGTGACGTGATCCGTCGACGATCAAGCTGGCGGCGACGCTGGTGATTTCAACGCGATGCGGTCCGCTATGGTGTCGAATCTGCAGCAGAACACGTCTCGATGCTTTCCACGCCAACGTCCGACACCGTCGCCTTTGCACCCATCGCCGGCTTCTGGCGCCGCGTCACGGCCTTCGTCGTCGATGCCGCGATCATCGGCTGCATCGGCCATCTGCTCGGCCTCGCGCTGCCCGGCGTGTTCGTGCGGATCGGGCCGTGGGGGCCGTGCGTCGGCTTCGTCGTGGCGCTTGCCTGGTTCGTGGCGCAGGAATCCGCCCGCGGCGGCCAGTCGCCGGGCAAGCGGCTGCTGCGCATCCGCGTGGTCGACGCCCAGGGGCAGGTGTTGAGTCCCGCGCGCGGGGCGGTGCGCTTCGCGGTGTTGAGCGTGCCTTGGTTTCTCATCGGCGCGGCGCTCCCGTCGGAAGTCGTCACCTTCGCGGGCGGCTTTCCCATCGCGGCGTTGACGCTGGGCGGCCTGCTGGCGCTGGCCTGGCTGCTGGCGTTGAACCGACGCACGCGCCAGTCGCTGCACGACCTCGCCGTCGGCGCGTTCGTCGTGCGCGCCAGCGCGGGCACGCGTGACGCACCCGGGCCCGCGCGCGCGGGGGGCGGGCATCTCGCGATCGCCGGCGTCCTGGCGTTGCTGGCGGGCACGACGTCGCTGCTGCACCCGTCCGTGCGGCCCATGCGGGCGATCCACGACCGCCTCGCCCTGGAGCCGGAGCTGCGCTCGGTGAACGTGTACGGGTCGACGCTGCGCACCTATGGCGTTTCCAGCGACTCGCGCCTGAACGACACCCTGTTCATCGAGGCGACGATCGCCAAGCCGCTGGACGACGCCGTGCCGTTGTCGACGCGACTGGCTGGCATCGCGCTCGCGACCTGGCCCGACGCGAAGCGCCAGGATCGCCTCTCCGTGCGGCTCGCGCACGGCTTCGACATCGGCATCGCCTCGAACTGGGACGCCAACACGCTCTCGCTGACGCCCGGCCAGTGGGCGGATCGCGTCGCCGCCGGCCTGGGCGAACTGCCGAACTAGGCCGGTGCCGCGCCCTGCGGCACCGCAAGCTCCGAGCTGCTCACCGTCGTGTCGTTGCGCTCATACGTGCCGATGATCATGCCGCTCGCGATCGCCCTCGTCTCGATCACTTCCATCAGCTTGTCGCGTCCGGGCGCCTCGGGCACCGGCTCGTCGCCACCGAGCGCGAACACCTGGAACGCGTAGCGGTGCTTGCCGTGCGCGGGCGGCGGGTCGGGCGGCAGCCAGCCGTGCTGCAGGTAGGAGTTGAGGCCCAGCGTCGCGGACGCGGGGGTGTCCTGGTCGTCGGCCAGCGCGCCGCCGCGCAAGGTGTCGATCCTGACCGGCAGCCCGACGGCGATCGCGTGCACCAGCGGATGCGGCGTGGGCGAGTCGGCGTCCTCGACGATCAGCACGACCGACGTCGCCGCGTCCGGCAACTCCGACCAGTGCAGCGGCGGCGAGACGCCCGCGCCGTCGGCGGTGCAGGCCACGGGCAGCGGGCCGTGGTCGACGAACACGCCGCTGGTGACCGCGATGGTGCCGTGGCCGTTGCGCAGCGAGACGCGGTTGAAGACGATCTGGTCCAGGCCGGCGCGCTGGTCGCGCAGCGCGTGGCCGACGAAGTCGGGCAGTTTTTCGAGCATGGTCGTCGCTCGGCAAGCGGCGTGCGCGTGGCGGCCGGGCGCGTCCTTTGCCGCCCCGCGCCATCGCCTACATGGAGTGCACCGATGCAGCAGAAGAACCTGTTCGAAGACGGCAGACTGTCGAGGCCGGCCGCGGCCGCGCTGGCCGCCACGGCGCTGGTCGCGCCGGCGTTGGCCTCGCTCAGCGACAACCCGTCGCGATCGCTCTCGACGCTGGTCTGGTACGCGGGGCTGCGCAAGCCGCGCTTCAATCCGCCCAAGGCGGTGTTTCCGATCGTGTGGACGGCGCTCGACGGCGCGCTGGCGGTCGGGGCCTATCGACTGGCGCGCCAGCCCGCGACGCCCGAGCGCAATCGCGCGCTGGGGCTGTTCGCGGCCAACGTCGCGATGATCACGGGCTGGTCCAGGCTGTTCTTCGGCCGCCACAACCTGGGCGCGGCCGCCGCCGGCTCGGCCGCGATCGCCGCCACCGCGACGGCCTACGTCGCCGCGGCGCGCCCGGTGGACAAGCCCGCTGCCGCCATCGGCGTGCCGCTGGTTGCCTGGGTCGCCTTCGCCACCGTGTTGAGCACGGCGGTCTGGAAGATGAACCGGCGCTGAGCCGTCAGGGCAAGGCCTGCACGATGCTCGCGAAGATCAGCCCCATGCCGATGATGCTGATCGCCCAGACGGCCGTGCGCGCGACGGGGATGCCGATCATGTAGATCGGGATGTAGACGATGCGCGCCCAGAAGAAGATCCGGGCGCCGAGCTCGACGTGCGGATCGGCGACGCCGCCGAGGCTGGCCGCCGCCACCAGCGCGGTGAACAGCACCATGTTCTCGAGCATGTTCTTCGCGGCGCGGTCGGTGCGCGCCGGGAAGCCGCTGCAGTCCTCGACCTTGTCGCGGTTGCCCATCGCGGCGAGCAGGCCGGTCGGCGTCCAGCCCTTGGCCTTGATCATGCTGGCCACCACGATCAGCGCCCAGTTGATCACGGCCAGCTCGGCCAGGATCATCAATGTCTTGGTCATCGTCATGCGCGGCAGCCCGACAGTTTGGAGGCCGCCAGCATACGCCGTCCGGCGCGCGCGACCGTGAGGCCGAGGCGGGTGTACTGCGTGCGCACGTCCTCGCGCAGCGCGGCCGTTGCGCGGCGCCACGTCACGCCTGCCAGACGCCGTAGCCTGCCTCGCGCAGCCCGATCGCGAGCTCCACCTCCATCTCGCGCGCGGCCTCGTAGGGCATCGGGTTGTAGACGGCGTAGAGCTCGGGCAGCAGCCGCAGCCCGTACTTGAAGACGAAGCGGTTGGACTGGATGCCGGCCTTGTGCTTGTCCAGGCGCAGGTCGGGGTCGAGCCCGGTCATGCCGACGTAGACGCAGGGCCTGGCCAGCGTGTGGTCGGGGTTGGCCTTGCGGAACGACGGCTCGTTCCAGACGCGGTCGTCGAGCAGCACCACGTACACGTGATGGCTTTGGCGGGGCGCGCGGGCGGTGGGCATCGGGGTGCCGCCATTGTCGCCCGAGCGCGTCGGCCAATGAAAAAAGGGCCGACTCGCGTCGACCCTCTTTCCTTTGGCCGCCAGGGAGTCGCCTCCCCGGCTTGCAACCAGGCGTCATCCGGCCAGGCGGCCGGATGCACTGCTCAGGCGCCACCCTTCTTGTCAGCCGCGGCTTGCGGATTCACGGCAGCCGAAGCGGCCTTCTTGGCGTGCTTGGCCTTCTTGGCCTTCATGTGCTTGGCCGGGGCTGACGCGGCGCCCATCGGCGCGGAGGCTTGAGCGAACGAAGCCGCTGCGAACGAAGAGAGCAGCGCGGCAACGAGGAGGGTCTTGGTCATTTCAAAATTCCGGTTCAGACGAGATTCGTTTTGGCTCCGACTCTCTCGAGCGGGTCCGGCATCGGCCGAACTTGCACACACAACGGGACGCGGACACCCGCGGTTGACACTCGCTCCGCAAAATACTCGGCGCCGTATCGGGGCTGAATCGAGGCTGTGCGGCAACGGGTCGTGCCGTGGAAACCCGCGGTTTTCGCACATTGTCCGACGCCGCACGGAACTGTCATCGGGCTTGGCGCATACTGTCATTCTCGACAGCAGGAGCGCCGATGGACATGACCCGGGTCTACAAGTGGCAGAACTACGAGCTGCTCTGCAGTGCCAAGCCGGTGGACGCGGGGCGCTTCGCCCCGAACCTGATCGTCTCCAAGCAGGTCTGGCCGACGCGCCCGCGCGAGATCGCCGTGCCGCGTGGCCAGTACACCAGCCCGGACACCGCGATCGACGCGGCGTATTCCGAAGGACTGGCCTGGATCCGCAACTACGGTTGACCCGGGTTGACGCGGCCTTGCTTCAGCGCCGCCAGCACGTCCGCCGTCTTGCGCACGCGTCCCAGGCGCGGGAAGATCTTCTCGAACGAGTTCGCGTGCATGCCCGCGTCGGGGCCGCTGGTGGCGTCCTCGGCGAACACGATGTCGTAGCCCAGCTCCCAGGCGTTGCGCGCGGTCGATTCCACGCCGATGGACGTCGCGATGCCGGCCAGCACGATGGTCCTGATGCCGCGGCGGCGCAGCTGCAGGTCAAGCTCGGTGCCGTGGAACGCGCCCCACTGGCGCTTCAGGATGCGGATGTCGCCGGGCTGCGCGGGCAACTCGGGCGCGTCGTCCAGCCAGTTGGCGGGCGGCGCGCCGGGCGGATTCGGGGCGTCCACGATCGCCTTGAGCGCATCGCCGCCGTCGGCGGAAAAGCCCACCTTCACCAGCACCACGGGCGCCCTCGCGGCGCGGAAGGCCGCGGCCAGCGGCGCGGCGTTGGCCAGCACCGCGGCCGAGCCGTACGGCGCCTGCGCGTAAGGAAGAATGCCCTGCTGCAGGTCGATCAGCACCAGCGCCGTGGTGGCGGCATCCAGGTTCAAGGGGCTTGGCAGGGTCATGACTGAATTCCGGAATAACATGAGGGCATCCTCATTTCAAATCTTATGAGGAAAGACTCATCAATGTCCAGCGCCTTTCCCGTTCCAGGGGATTCGTCTTCGACCGTCGACGATGCCGCTCCCGCGCGCGCGCCGCGCCGCGCGCGCGGCCAGTTGCGCGTGGAGGCCCTGCTCTCCGCGGCCGCCGAGGTCTTCGCCGGCAAGGGCTTCGACGCCGCGACGATGACCGAGATCGCCGCGCAGTCGCAGTCGTCCATCGGCTCGCTGTACCAGTTCTTCCGCACCAAGGAGGCGGTGGCCGACGCGCTGATCCGCCAGCAGGTCGATGCGTTGTGGTCGCGGATGGACGGCCTGGCCGAACGGGCGCCCGTGCTGTCCACGGCCGAGCTGGGCCATGCGCTGGCCGGCTGCTTCGTCGGATTCCGCGCCGATCACCCGTCGTTCGCGACGCTCGTCGAGCGCCCGGGGCCGCCGTCGCCGTTCGTGGCCAGCGTGCGTCGCAAGGTGCGCGAGCGCGTCGAGGCGATCCTGGTGCGCCACGCGCCCGCGGCCGACCGCAAGATGCTGCACGCGATGGCACCGGTCGTGCAGCATGCGATGAAGTCCGCCGTGCAGTTGCGCGGCGACCTCGAAGGCGCCGAGTTCAAGGCCGCGCTGCGCGAGCTCGACGCGATGCTGGTGGGCTACCTGACGGCGCGGCTGTCGGCGCGCTAACCCAATTGCTCCAGCACGGCGCGCACGCGGTCCAGCGCGGGATCGATGTCCGCCGCATCGATCGCGCCGAAGCCCAGCAGCAGGCCGTCGCGCGGCGCCGTCGTGGCGTAGAAGGGTGCCAGCGGATACAGGCCGACGTCGACCCGACGCGCCAGGTTGACCAGCGTCGCGATGTCCAGCGGCCGCCGCGCGAGCGCGGCCACGTGGAAGCCGGCGACCGTGGGCACCAGCTCGAACCAGCGGGCGAGATCGTCGGCGAAGCGCGCGCGCAGCCGTTCGCGGCGCTCGCCGTAGGCCGCGTGGCAGCGGCGGATGTGGCGCTGCAGGTCGCCGTCGGCCATGAACTTCGCCAGGGCCACCTGCGTCTGCGTGGGCGTGTGCCAGTCGACCAGGTGCTTGACGTTGGCGAGGGCCTGCGAAACGGCGGGTGGCGCGATCGTGTAGCCCAGCCGCAGCGACGGCGACACGGTCTTCGAGAACGAGCCCACCAGCGCGACGTTGCCGGTGTCGTCCCTGCCCTGCAGCGAATCGGTGGGACGGCCCTCGTAGCGGAACTCGCTGTCGTAGTCGTCCTCGACGACGATGGCGCCGATCTCGCCCGCCCGCGCGAGCAGCGCGCGCCGGCGCGGCTCGCTCATGGGCATGCCCAGCGGGAACTGGTGCGACGGCGTCACGTAGACGAGCCGCGCGTCGTCGGGGATCTCGTCGACGACGATGCCCTCGGCGTCCACCGGCACGCCCACGACGCGCGCGCCGGTGGCACCGAGGATCAGCCGCGCCTGCGGATAGCCGGGATCCTCGACCACTGCCGTGCCGCCCGGCTCGACCAGCACGCGCGCGAGCAAGGCCAGCGCCTGCTGCGCGCCGCTGGTCACGACGACCTCCTGCGGCGTGCAGCGCACCCCGCGCGCGAAGCCGACGTGGCGCGCGATCGCCTCGCGCAGCTCGGGCTGGCCCTCGGCCGGGCCGTACAGCGCGCGGGTGCGCGCGTTCTCGCGCAACGCGTGCAGCGTGCAGCGGCGCCAGTCGGCGTGCGGGAACAGCTCGATGGCCGGCGAGCCGCCGAGGAACTCGTAGCGCGCGGTTCCGGCCGCCGGCGGGTGGCGCAGCGGCAGCTCGAGCGTGCGCCACTTCTCGACCGCGGCGTGGTTGGCGAGCGGCCGCGCGGGCGCGCGCGCCACGCGCGCGGCGGCCTGTGGCGCGACGAAGGTGCCGATGCCCACGCGGCCCACCAGCAGCTTCTCGAACGTGAGGCGCGCGTAGACCTCCGAGACCGTCTTGCGCGAGATCTTCAGCTGCCCGGCGAGCAGGCGCGACGGCGGCAACTGCGCGTCGGCCGCGAGCCTGCCGCTGCGGATCGCCTCGTGCAGCTGGCGGTACAGCTGGCCCGACAGATCCTTGTCGCCGGTGATCACGACGTGCAGTTCCATGGCGCCGATTCTCGGCCATCGGCGCGGCAGTGGTCTCCTCGTCTTGCCCGGAATTGGCCGCCCGCGCGCGGCCTGCGCGCTCCTACGATGCAGGCACACCCCAACCAAAGGAGCCCCTCATGGAACCCCGCCTCGACTTCTACAAGGCTTCGCCCGAAGCGACCCGGGCGATGATCGCCTTCTCGGCCGCCACCGAGAAGCTGGGCCTCGAGCACTCGCTGCTCGAGCTCGTCAAGCTGCGCGCGTCGCAGATCAACGGCTGCGCGTTCTGCATCGACATGCATTGCGCCGACGCCCGCAAGGCCGGCGAGACCGAGCGCCGCCTCTACGCCGTGACGGCCTGGCGCGAGACGCCGTTCTTCACGCCGCGCGAGCGCGCCGCGCTCGCCTGGACCGAGACCGTCACCCGGATCTCGACCCACGGCGCCCCGGACGACGCCTATGCCGCGCTGGATGCCCAGTTCACGCAGAAGGAGCAGATGGACCTGACGCTGGCGATCTCGATGATCAACTGCTGGAACCGCCTGGCGATCTCCTTCCGCAAGACGCCGGACGCCTGAGCGAGCCGGGCCGGGCGGCGCTGGTACGCCTCTTGCCGATCCCCGTCGTGGGCGCGCGGGACGCGGGCCCCTCACGCGGGGAGCGACGACGATGCTGCTGGAAGGATCCTGTCATTGCGGCGCCGTGTCGTACACGGTGACGGCGCACGAGCCGGTGCCTTACACGCGCTGCTACTGCTCGATCTGCCGCAAGACTGCCGGCACGGGCGGCTACGCGATCAACCTCGGGGCCGACCATCGCACGCTGAAGGTCGCCGGCAAGGAGCACCTGGGCGTCTACCAGGCGAAGCTGGAGGACGGCCACACCAGCACCGGCCAGCGCCACTTCTGCAAGCACTGCGGCACGGCGCTGTGGCTCTACGACCCGACCTGGCCGGAGCTGGTGCATCCGCATGCGGGCGCGGTCGACACCCCGCTGGCCAAGCCGCCCGACGTCGTCCACATGATGCTGGAGTTCAAGCCCGACTGGGTCGACGCCCACGTGCGCCCGGCCGACGACACCTTCGACGACTATCCCAAGGAATCGCTGGCCGAGTGGCACAAGCGGCATCGGCTGGAGAGCTGACGAAAGTTAGACGCCGGCGAACGCGGCCGGACAGGTCTTGCCGTACCAGCCGTCGACCTCGTCGTGCTCCAGCGCCATGAAGGCGCGAAAGCCCGGGATGAGGAAGAAGCCGAGCGCCGATGCGGCGCTCAGCAGTCCGAACACGACGTAGACGGTGCGTACGCTCCAGTGCGTCAACGCCAGGCCGGCGAGCGCCGGGCCGAGCGTCTGCGACACCTGGATCGTCATCACCGCCGCCGCCACCATGCGCGCGCGGTACGCGAGCGGGCGTGCGAGCATGCGGTGCGTCTTGCCCACCAGCGTGGTCGTCGCCGCGCACACGCCCACCACCGCGAAGCAGGCGACGAGCACGAAGCGGTCGGCGGTCAGGCCGGCCACGGCCAGCGCCAGGCCGATGCCCGCGGCGCCGCTCACGCGCGCGCCGAAGCGTCCCTGCACGCGCGCCCACCAGGCCGCCGGGCCCAGCGAACCGACGAGCAATCCGAGCGACATCCCGGCCTCGCAGCCGCCCAGCCACGCCGCCGACAGCCCCAGCGACTGCACCTTGAGCGGCGCGAGCATCGCCACGCAGGGCACCATGAACACGGCCCCGACGAAGTTGCAGACGACCCAGCCGCGCTCGATCGGGATGGCCCAGTTGACGCGCAGGCCCACGCGCACCTCGTCGATCCAGCGGCCGCGCGGCTTCTGCGGCGCGGTGCGATCGGGCCGCGGCAGCCGCGTGGCCAGCAGCGCCGCGGCGAACAGCAGCAGTCCGCCCAGCCACAGCGTCGGCGCGGTGCCCACGCCCGCCAGCACGGCGCCGGCCAGCGCGGGCCCGACCAGCCGGCCGCTGGCCTGCGCGGTCTGCTGCAGGCCGAGCGCCTGCGACAGGCCGCTCGCCGGCACCAGCTCGGTGACGATGCTGTTGATGGCCGGCATGACCAGCGCGCCCGCGAGCACGGTGATCGCCTCGATCGCGACGACGACCGTCAGCCGGTAGTGCGCCAGCGTCGCGAACGCGGCCATCGCGCTGGTGGCGATCCCGAAGCCGAGCAGGCCCACGGTCATGAGGCTGCGCTTGGAATGGCGATCGGCGAACGGCGACAGCAGCGGCAGCGCGACCATGGACATCACCGACACCATCACGCCGTAGACGGACAGGTCGTGCGCACCGCCCGACTGCGCGATCCACCACGGCAGCGCCACCTGGCCCACCATCATGGCCAGCAGCGTCAGCGCATCGCTCCACAGGAGCCAGCGAAAGGAGGTGCCCAGCAGCGGGTTCCTGAACGGATGCGTGGACGGGAGCGGCAGCGGCATCCCGACATGCTACCGGCCGCGCCAGGGCGACCGCTCAGGCCGGCTTCAGGCGCAGGCCAGCGCTTCCGGTTCCTCGGCCCTGGCGAAGAACTTGAAGCTGCGGATGTGGTCGATCAGCGCGGCCTCGTCGTAGGGCTTGCCCATCACCAGGCCGACGCCGACGCGCAGCGCTTCCTCGCGATGGCGTTCCTCGGCCGAGGTGATCATCACGAGCGGGATGTGCTGCGTGCGCGGATTGCCGCGCAGCGCGTTGACCAGGCCGAAGCCGTCCATCCCGGGCATGTCGACGTCGGTGATGACCAGGTCGGGGCAGCAGTTCTCGAGCTGCTTGAGCGCGTCGATGCCGTCGACGGCGGTGACCACCTGGAACCCGTGCGAGACCAGCAAACGGCTGGACTTCACGCGCACCATCTTCGAATCGTCGACCAGCAAGATGACGGTCTGGGCCGACGTCTTGACGACCGACGACGGCGCGGTCCGGCGCGCGGTCGCGGCGATGGGCGGCGGCGGAACCAGGGAGGCGGTCGTCGTGGGCTGGGGTCTCGGCGTCTGGACGGCCG
>CAIMXF010000476.1 GCA_903845345.1 uncultured beta proteobacterium | reverse complement strand
CCCCACGCGCGATCGAGCAGGTCGTCCTCGGCTTCGTCGGCCTCGTTGAGCGAACCGAAGCCCTCGCGCACGATCACGTGGCAGGTGGTGCAGGCGCAGCTCATGTCGCACGCGTGCTCGATCTCGACGCCGTTTTCCAGCAGCGCCTCGCAGACGGACGTGCCCGGCGCCGCCGTGATGGTCTTGCCCTCGGGGCAGAGCGTGGCGTGCGGAAGGATCTTGATGACGGTCATGGGCTAGATCTCGTTGACGTTGCGGCCCGCGAGGGCGTCGCGGATGCCGCGGTTCATGCGGGCGGCGGCGAAGGCTTCGGTGCCTTCGGCGAGCGCCTCGACGGCCGCCTCGATCGGGCGTGGCCCCTCCGCAGGACCCGCCTCACGCGCGGTGGCGCGCACGCGCGCGAGGAGCGCGTCTATCTTCGTGCGTTCGGCGGCGTCCAGCAGGTCGCCATCGGCGGCCAGCGCCGACTCCGTCGCCAGCACCATGCGCTCGGCGTCGACCTGGGCCTCGCGCAGGCTGCGCGCGGCCATGTCGGACTCCGCGGTCGCGAAGCCGTCCTTGAGCATGCCCGCGACCTGCTCGTCGCTCAAGCCGTAGCTGGGCTTGACGACGATCGCGGCCTCGACGCCCGAGCCCAGCTCCTTGGCGCTGACGCTCAGCAGCCCGTCGGCGTCGACCTGGAACGTGACGCGGATGCGCGCCGCCCCGGCCACCATCGGCGGGATGCCGCGCAGCTCGAAGCGCGCCAGCGAGCGGCATTCGGAGACCAGCTCGCGCTCGCCCTGCACCACGTGCACGGCCATCGCGGTCTGGCCGTCCTTGAAGGTCGTGAAGTCCTGCGCCTTCGCGGTGGGGATGGTCGAATTGCGCTCGATCACGCGCTCGACGAGCCCGCCCATGGTCTCGAGGCCCAGCGACAGCGGCGTCACGTCCAGCAGCAGCAGGTCGCCGCTGGTGGCGTTGCCGGCCAGCGCGTTCGCCTGGATCGCCGCGCCGAGCGCGACGACCTCGTCCGGGTTGAGATTGATCAGCGGCGGCTTGCCGAACAGCGCGGCCATCGCCTCGCGCACGACCGGCATGCGCGTGGAGCCGCCGACCATCACGACGCCCTGCACTTCATCGGCGGACACCTTGGCATCGCGCAGCACGCGCTTCAACAGGCGCAACGTGGTCGCCGTGAGTTCGGCAGTCGCGACCTCGAACTCCCTGCGGTCGACGTCGAGGTCGTGCACGACGCCGTCCACCTCGAAGGTGACTGTGGCTTCGTCGACGCCGCTCAGCGCTTCCTTCGCATGCCGCGCCGCGGTCTGCACGCGGCGGCGCTCGCGCGGCGTCAACGCCTCCAGCGTCTTCAGGCCCGCGCGCTTCAGCAGCGCGCTCGCGAAGCGCTGGTCGTAGTCGTCGCCGCCCAGCGCCGAATCGCCTCCGGTGGCCACCACCTCGAACACGCCGCGCGCCAGCCGCAGCAGCGAGATGTCGAAGGTGCCGCCACCCAGGTCGTAGACCGCGTAGAGGCCTTCGACGCCCTCGTCGAGGCCGTAGGCGATCGCCGCCGCGGTCGGCTCGTTGATCAGGCGAAGCACGTTCAGGCCGGCCAGCTGCGCAGCGTCCTTCGTGGCCTGGCGCTGCGCGTCGTCGAAGTACGCGGGCACCGTGATGACGGCGCCGTGGACGTCGTCGTCGAACGTGTCCTCGGCGCGGAAACGCAGCGTGGCGAGGATCTCTGCCGACACCTCGACCGCCGTCTTCACGCCGTCGCGGGTGCGCACGCCCACCATGCCGGGCTGGTCGACGAAGTCGTACGGCAGCCGCTGGTGGCCGGCGACGTCGGCCAGCGTGCGGCCCATGAAGCGCTTGGCCGAGACGATGGTGTTCTCGGCGTCCTCGCCCTGCGACTCGAGCGCGGCGTGGCCGATCTGCCGGCCGCCGCCTTCGAGGTAGCGCACGGCCGACGGCAGGATCACGCGGCCCGCGTCGTCCGGCAGGCACTCGGCGACGCCGTGGCGCACCGCGGCGACCAGCGAATGCGTGGTGCCGAGGTCGATGCCCACCGCGATGCGACGCTGGTGCGGATCGGGCGCCTGGCCGGGTTCGGAAATCTGGAGCAATGCCATGAATCGATTCTTCTCATGAAAGCGCATCGACGCGGCGGTCGATGTCGCTGATGAACTTGTCGACGAACATCAGCCCGCGCACGGTGCCGGCGACGGCGCACCAGTCGACGTTCGCGGCGTCGTCGATCTGCGCCTGCAGCGACTTCAGCGTCGCCTGGCGCAATGCCATGACCTCGCCGGACAGCGCATCGACCGCCTCCAGCGTGGTCGCCTCGGAGAGCGCGTCGCGCCACTCCATCTGCTGCATCAGGAACGCGGCGGGCATCGCGGTGTTGCTCTCGGCTTCGATGTCGGCGCCGTGCAGCGCGCACAGGTACGCGGCGCGGGCGAGCGGATCCTTCAGCCGGCGATAGGCCTCGTTGATGCGGATCGCCCACTGCATCGCCACGCGCTGCGCCGCGGCGGTCTCGGTCGCGAAGCGATCGGGATGCGCGGCGCCCTGCAGGTGCTTCCACTTCGCGTCGAGAGCGGCCAGGTCGATCGCGAAGCGTTCGGGCAGGCCGAACAACGCGAAGTCGGTCGCCTGCAACGTCAATCCGTCTTCCATCGTTTCTCCATGAAGACGGACGCCGCGGGATTGTGCGGATAACCGCCGAATGCAGCGCGCTCGACATATCCGCAGCGCGTGTAGAGCCTGATCGCCTCGACCTGCGGCGGCCCGGTCTCCAGCAGGGCGCGGTCGACGCCGCGCCGGTGCAGCGGGCCCTCGAGCGCGTTCAGCAGCTGCTCGCCGATGCGTGCGCCGCGCCGCGCGGGCGCCACGAACATGCGCTTGATCTCGCCGTACGGCCGGCCGTCGGTCGCCGGCTCGCCCGGCAGCAGTCGCACCGCGCCGCAGCCGGCCAGCCGGTCGCCGTCCCAGGCGCCCAGGAAAGTCACCGACGGCGCCATCAGGCCGGCCAGGTCGACGATGTAGACGTCCTCGGGATCGTAGAGCGACGCGAGATAGGCATCGAGCTCGGCGATCAGCGCTTGCACCTGCGGGTGGTCGGGCGGCGTAGGTCGGATGTCCAGGGTCATGGAAGCGAGAAACGGGATTCGCCAACAAAAAGGCGCGACCCGTGCCGCGCCTTCGAGGCGTTTGCGCGATGAGGAGATCAGACGCGGAACGATTCGCCGCAGCCGCACTTGTCCTTCTCGCGCGGGTTGTGGAACTTGAAGCCTTCGTTGAGGCCCTCGCGTACGAAATCGAGCTCGGTGCCGTCGATGTAGGGCAGGCTCTTCGGGTCGACCAGCACCTTGACGCCGTGGCCCTCGAAGATGAGGTCTTCGGGCGCGACGTCGTCGGCGTACTCGAGCTTGTAGGCCAGGCCCGAGCAGCCCGTCGTCTTCACGCCCAGGCGCACGCCGACGCCGCGGCCGCGCTTGGAGATGTAGCGCGTCACGTGCTTCGCCGCGCGCTCGGTCAGGGTCACCGCCATCGTCCTGGGCCTCAGGCGTTCGCCGACACGGTCTCGGCGACTTTGGCGCCGTGACGCGCCTTGTAGTCGCTGACCGCCGCCTTGATCGCATCTTCCGCGAGGATCGAGCAGTGGATCTTGACCGGCGGCAGCGCCAGTTCCTCGGCGATCTGCGTGTTGCGGATGGCCATCGCTTCGTCGAGCGACTTGCCCTTGACCCATTCCGTGACCAGCGACGACGACGCGATCGCCGAGCCGCAGCCGTAGGTCTTGAAGCGCGCGTCCTCGATCAGGCCCGTGACCGGGTTGACCTTGATCTGCAGCTTCATCACGTCGCCGCACGCCGGCGCGCCGACCATGCCGGTGCCCACGGTGTCGTCACCCTTGTCGAAGCCGCCCACGTTGCGCGGGTTCTCGTAGTGGTCGATGACCTTGTCGCTGTATGCCATGTTGTTCTGCCCTCAACGATATTTATGGGATGCGTTTCAGTGGGCGGCCCACTGGATCGCGCTGATGTCGATGCCGTCGCGGTACATGTCCCACAAGGGCGACAGTTCGCGCAGGCGCGCGACCGTGTCCTTGAGCATCGCGATCGCGGAATCGATTTCTTCTTCGGTGGTGAAGCGGCCGATGGTCATGCGCAGCGAGGAATGCGCCAGCTCGTCGCTGCGACCCAGGGCGCGCAGCACGTAGCTGGGTTCCAGGCTGGCCGAGGTGCACGCCGAGCCCGACGACACCGCCAGCCCCTTGACGCCCATGATCAGCGACTCGCCTTCGACATAGTTGAACGAGATGTTCAGGTTGTGCGGCACGCGGCGCGCCAGGTCGCCGTTGACGACCACCTGCTCGATGCCCTGCAGGCCGGCGTACAGGCGCTGCTGCAGCGCGCGGATGCGTTCGCGTTCGGCGCCCATCTCTTCCTGCGCAATGCGGAAGGCCTCGCCCATGCCCACGCACTGGTGCGTGGGCAAGGTGCCCGAGCGCATGCCGCGCTCGTGGCCGCCGCCGTGCATCTGCGCCTCGAGGCGCACGCGCGGCTTGCGGCGCACGTACAGCGCGCCGATGCCCTTGGGGCCGTAGGTCTTGTGCGAGGCCAGGCTCATCAGGTCGACCGGCAAGGTGGCCAGGTCGATGTCGACCTTGCCGGTGGCCTGCGCGGCGTCGACGTGGAAGATGATGCCGCGCTCCCGGCACAGCGCGCCGAGCGCCGGGATGTCCTGGATCACGCCGATCTCGTTGTTCACGAACATGACCGAGGCCAGGATCGTGTCGGGACGGATCGCCGCCTTGAACTTGTCGAAGTCGAGCAGGCCGTTGGCCTCGACGTCGAGGTAGGTGACCTCGAAGCCCTGGCGCTCCAGCTCGCGCATCACGTCGAGCACGGCCTTGTGCTCGGTCTTGACCGTGATCAGGTGCTTGCCGCGCGTGCTGTAGAAATTGGCCGCGCCCTTGATGGCGAGGTTGTTCGATTCGGTGGCGCCTGACGTCCAGACGATCTCGCGGGAATCGGCGCCGATCAGCGCCGCCACCTGGCCGCGCGCACGCTCGACGGCCTCCTCGGCTTCCCAGCCCCACGCATGCGAGCGCGAGGACGGGTTGCCGAAGTGTTCGCGCAGCCAGGGAATCATCGAATCGACCACGCGCGGGTCGACCGGCGTCGTCGCGCCGTAGTCCATGTAGATCGGGAGGTGCGGAGTCATGAGTCGGGAGAACCGGAGCTGGATTACTTGGAGAACGCGTTGCCGAGCGCGAACACCGAGTTCGGCGCGTTGATCTTGATCGGCTTGACGACGGGCTGAGACGAGATGGCGCGGCGCACCGGCACTTCCTCGATGGACACGCCCTTGGCGAGCTGCTCGTCGACCAGCTTCTTCAGCGAGATCGAATCGAGGAACTCGATCATCTTCACGTTCAGGCTGGCCCACAGGTCGTGCGTCATGCAGCGGCCGGTGTCGTCGCCCATGCAGTTTTCCTTGCCGGCGCAGCCGGTGGCATCGATGGGCTCGTCGACCGCGACGATGATGTCGGCGACCGTGATGGACTCGGCGCCGCGGCCGAGCGAGTAGCCGCCGCCCGGGCCACGCGTGCTCTCGACGAGCTCGTGGCGGCGCAGCTTGCCGAACAACTGTTCCAGGTACGACAGGGAGATCTGCTGACGCTGCGAGATGGCAGCGAGGGCGACCGGACCATTGCTGGAGCGGAGGGCCAGATCGATCATCGCCGTGACGGCGAATCGGCCTTTGGTGGTCAGACGCATGGGGTGCTCTCCTGGGGGTGATTGGGGCGATCGACTGCGGTCCGTGCCGAGGAGGCGGCGGGAGGTCGGAGAGCAGTGATAACCCTTGGTTGATTCCGAGCGTTTTAGTCGATTATGCCAGAAGCCTAGCGATTACGTCGGCTTTGCCCGCGTCGGATGCGGCGGTGCGGCAGGGCATCCGACTTTCGCGGCTGACGCCCGGTGGAGCCGTCCCCAAACCCGCACTGCGGAAAGCGGTCTTGGCGCTGCGGGAATGATCAATTCGAACGCAGCGCGGCGATGAAGCCGTCCGCCGCCGCGGCGGTCAGGTCGAGCACCTGTTCGAAGCCTTCCGCGCCGCCGCCGTACGGATCGGGCACCTCGCGCGCGCCGGCCTGCGGCGCGTACGACAGCAACAGCGCCACCCTCGCGCGCGAACCCGGAGGCCGCAGGCGCTGCAGATTCATGAGGTTGTCCTCATCCATCGCCAGCACGTGGTCGAAACGGTCGAAGTCCGCGCGCTCCACTTGCCGGCCCCGCAGGTGCTGCAACTTCAGGCCGCGCCGTTCGCCGTGCGCGATCGCGCGGCGGTCGGGCGGCGAGCCGACGTGGTAGTCGGCGGTGCCGGCGGAATCGACCTCGACGCGATCGTCCAGCCCAGCCTCGTGGACCTTCCTGCGCAGCATCGCCTCGGCGGTGGGCGAGCGGCAGATGTTGCCCAGGCAGACCATCAGCACGCGGATCTTGTTCGAAGCAGTGGGCATGCGCCGCAGTATCGCGCGCCTCAGTCTCCCGGCGGCCCCGGAACCTCGACGGCGCTGCCCGTGAGCGTCTTCCAGAGGCCGAACAGCAGCGGAACGAGCCCGCTGAACAGCAGCGCGCCGCCGCCGAAGAGCGCCCTGCCGGAATGCATGCGAATCCCGTCCCCGATCGGCACGCCGCGGACGGAAATGCCAATGAGTACCGCGCCTGCCGCGCACATCGACAGCCCCAGGCCCAACGCCTTCGCACCCGTGCCGCGGTGATGCATCCGACGCACGCCGCGCGCCTGGGTCAGGATGTCCTCGCGCGCGCGCGGCGGGCAGCCGTTCTCCTTGAGCCAGTTCTCGAGCGTGCGCTGGTCGGTTCCGTGGCGCGCGGCTGCGAGACATTCGTTGCGCCACTCGTCGATCTGTGCGGCATCGATCCGGCGCCGAATGGCGGGGGTCTGATCGTTCATGCCCGAATTCTAGGAGAGCGCCCCGGCAATGGATGAGCTGCTCCGGCATGAATGCGACGCCGCCGACATCGCGTTCCGCGCAAAGCGTGACGTCTTTCTCGAACGCGCGTTCGATCAGCGCGGGCGCCGAGGCGCGCCGGGCCGGGTCAGGCCTTGCGCGCCGCGACCGCCGCCGGCGCCGCCACGATGTTGACGTCGTGGCCCGCGCTGCCGAACGCCTGCTCGCGCAGCTGCGCGAGCTGGTCGCGCACGCGCGCCGCCTTCTCGAACTCCAGGCTCTTGGCGTGCTCCAGCATCTGCTTCTCGAGCAGCTTGATGCGCTTGCCGAGATCCTTTTCGCTCATTGCCTCGACCTCGGCCGCCTGCTGCGCGAACTTCAGGTCGTCCTTGCCCGAGCGCTCGGCCGCGACGCCGTCGATCAGGTCGCGGTTGGTCTTGCGGATGCCGCGCGGCACGATGCCGTTGGCCAGGTTGTGCGCGATCTGGCGCTCGCGCCGGCGCTCGGTCTCGCCGATGGCCTTGCGCATCGACTCGGTCATCCTGTCGGCGTACAGGAT
>CAIMXF010000475.1 GCA_903845345.1 uncultured beta proteobacterium | reverse complement strand
CGCCCGCCGACACGCTGGCCTCGGCGCTGGCGAAGTCCGTCAGCAGGCGCTGGCAGTCTTCCAGGAAGGCGCTGCCCTCGTGCGTGAGCGCCACCCGGCGCGTGGTGCGGGCCAGCAGCTTCACGCCCAGGCGCGCCTCGAGCGCGTCCAGGCGGCGGCTGATCACGGCCGGGGCGATGCCTTCGGCCTGGGCTGCCGCAGTCAGGCTGCCGCGCTGGGCCACCGCGACGAAGGATTCCATCTGCTTGAGCTTGTCCATGGTGCCTCAGTTTTGCGAAAAAGTCATCAATCAATCGTGAATTATGGTGGGAATGACCATTGGAGGATGGAATAGATTTCATCCATGGACACCGCCGCCCCCCTTCGTTCCACGCCGCCCAAGGCCGTGCTGTTCGACGTGTACGGCACGCTGCTGGACGTCTACAGCGTGGGCCTGCGCGCCGAACAGATGTTCCCGGGCGGGGGCGAGCGTCTCGCGCGCGCGTGGCGCGACAAGCAGATCGAGTACTCGCGGCTCGTGTCGATGAGCGGCCGCTACCGCCCGTTCTGGCAGCTGACGCGCGACGCCCTGGAGGTGTGCGCCAGAACGCTCGGCCTCACGCTGGATACCGCGAGCGGCGACAGCCTCATGAACGAGTACCGGCACCTGTCCGCGTTCCCCGAGAACCGCGCCGTGCTGCTGGCGCTGGCCGATCGCGGCGTGCGCATCGGCGTGCTGTCCAACGGCGATCCCGACATGCTGGACGTCACGCTGCGCAGCGCCGGCCTGATCGAGCTGATCGACCCGATCCTGAGCGTGCACGCCACGCAGCGCTACAAGACCGATCCCGCGGCCTACGCGCTCGGCCCGCAGGCGCTGGGGCTGCCGGCGTCCGAGATCCTGTTCGTGTCGTCCAACTGCTGGGACGCGATCGGCGCCGCGTGGTACGGCTACACGACGCTGTGGATCAACCGCGCCGACGCGCCGATGGAGCAGCTCGGCATCCAACCCACGCGCGTCGGGCACTCGTTGCGCGACGTCCTCGAATTCTTCTGAGCGCGTCGACGGACTATCCCGTCCCGCCGACGACGGCGGCCGCACGATGGTTGCCGCGCTCGATCCAGCCACTCAAGCCAACTCCAGGAGTTCTTCCATGACCCTCCAGCTGCCCCCGGGCATGACCATTTCCGGCGCGATCCAGCCGGGCTTCGACGCCGTCCTCACGCCGGAGGCGCTGGCCTTCGTCGCCGACCTGCACCGCACGTTCGAAGGCCGGCGCCAGGAACTGCTGGCCGCGCGCGTCGAGCGCACGGCGCGCCTGGATGCTGGCGAGCGTCCCGACTTCCTCGCCTCCACCGCGCACATCCGTGCCGGCGACTGGAAGGTCGCGCCGCTGCCGGCCGCGCTCTCGTGCCGCCGCGTGGAGATCACCGGCCCGGTCGACGCCAAGATGGTCATCAACGCGTTCAACTCGGGCGCCGACAGCTACATGACCGACTTCGAGGACAGCAATGCCCCGAAGTGGGAGAACCAGATCCAGGGCCAGATCAATCTCGCCGCGGCGATCCGCCGCACGCTCACGCTCGAGACCAACGGCAAGCACTACAAGCTCAACGACCGCATCGCCACGCTGCAGGTGCGTCCGCGCGGCTGGCACCTGGACGAGAAGCACGTGCTGGTCGACGGCCAGCGCGTGTCCGGCGGCATCTTCGACTTCGGCCTGTTCCTGTTCCACAACGCGAAGGAGCAGATCGCGCGCGGCGCCGGCCCGTTCTTCTACCTGCCCAAGATGGAAAGCCATCTCGAGGCGCGCCTGTGGAACGACATCTTCGTGCGCGCCCAGGACAAGCTGGGCCTGCCGCAGGGCACGATCAAGGCGACCGTGCTGATCGAGACCATCCTCGCCGCGTTCGAGATGGACGAGATCCTGTACGAGCTGCGCGAGCACAGCGCGGGCCTGAACGCCGGCCGCTGGGACTACATCTTCTCGTGCATCAAGAAGTTCAAGCTCGACACCGACTTCTGCCTGGCCGAGCGCTCCAAGGTCACGATGACCTCGCCGTTCATGCGCGCCTACGCGCTGCTGCTGCTCAAGACCTGTCACAAGCGCGGCGCGCCGGCGATCGGCGGCATGAGCGCGCTGATCCCGATCAAGAACGATCCGGAGAAGAACGCCATCGCGATGCAGGGCATCATCAACGACAAGAAGCGCGACGCCACCGACGGCTACGACGGCGGCTGGGTGGCGCATCCGGGCCTCGTCGAGGCGTCGATGAAGGAATTCCTCGCGGTGCTGGGCGACAAGCCCAACCAGTGGGAGAAGCAGCGCGACGACGTCTCTGTCACGCAGGCGCAGCTGCTCGACTTCCAGCCCGAGACGCCCATCACCGAGACGGGCCTGCGCTACAACATCAACGTCGGCATCCACTACCTCGGCGCCTGGCTGGCCGGCAACGGCTGCGTGCCGATCCACAACCTGATGGAGGATGCCGCCACCGCCGAGATCAGCCGCTCGCAGGTGTGGCAATGGATCCGCAGCCCCAAGGGCGTGCTCGACGACGGCCGCAAGGTCACCGCCGCGATGGTGCGCCCGCTGGTCGCCGAGGAACTCGCCAAGATCAAGGCGACGTCGGCCGTCGGCGAATTCGACCGTGCGGCGCAGATCTTCGAGAAGATGAGCACGGACGAGGCGTTTGCGGAGTTCCTGACGTTGCCGCTGTACGAGGAAGCGTCGTTCTGAAGGCACGGCATCGTCGACGAGAAAGCCGCCCGCGGGCGGCTTTCTTCATGACGGGGCGCTGTCGTCAGGCCGCCCAGACCACCTTGCGGCTGCCGGACGTCCATTTGTCGAACTGCGCGTCGTAGCGCGTCTCCAGCGCTGCGCGCTTGACCTTGAACGTCGGCGTGATCAACCCGTTCTCCACCGTCCACGGCTCGGTCATCAGGATCAGCACCTCGAGCTGCTCGTGCGGGTCGAGCCCGACGTTGACGCTCATCAGGTGGTTGGCCATCGAGTCTTCCAGCGCCGCGCGGCCGGAGGCGTCGCGCGACTTCGCCGCTGCGTCCGCGTTGAGCATCAGCATCGCGAACGGCTGCGGGTAGTTGGCACCGACCACGCAGCAGGCCTCGACCGCCGGATTGGTGACCAGCCTGTCTTCGATCGGCGCGGGCGCGACGTACTTGCCCTTGCTCGTCTTGAACAGATCCTTCACGCGGCCGGTGATGCGCAGGCAGCCGTCGGCCTCCAGCGAGCCCTTGTCGCCCGTGTGCAGCCAGCCGTCGGGGGTGAACGCGGCGGCCGTCAGCTCGGGCTCCTTGTAGTAGCCCAGCATCAGCCCGCCGTGGCGCACCTGGATCTCGCCGGTCTGCGCATCGATGCGCGACTCGACGCCGTCGTACGGCAGGCCGACCGTGCCGGGCCGCTTCATGTGGGCGAGCGTCGCGTGCGAGATCCCGCAGTTCTCGGTCATGCCGTAGACCTCGATGATGTTCAGGCCCAGCGACGTGTACCAGCGCAGCAGGTCGGGCGGCATCGGCGCGGCCCCGCCGGCGGCGAACTGGCACTGGTCGAGGCCCAGCGCCTTCAGGATCTTGCGACGCACCAGTCGACCTGCCAGCGGGATCTTGAGCAGGCGCTCGAGCCGCTGCGGCGGCATGTGCGCATGGATGCCCTGCTGGAACTTGACCCACAGGCGCGGCACCGAGAAGAACACCGTCGGCCGCGCGCGCTGCAGGTCGCGCGCGAAGGTGTCGAGGCTCTCGGCGAAGAACAGATGCATGCCCGACGCGAGCTGGCCGTGCTCGACGAGCACGCGCTCGGCCACGTGGGCCAGCGGCAGGTAGCTGAGCATGCGCGTGTCGCTGCCGACCTTGATGCGCTTCAGCCCCGAGTCGATCGCCCAGGCAAAGGCGCCGAAGGTCTGCATCACGCCCTTGGGCATGCCGGTGGTGCCGGAGGTGTAGACGATGGTCGCGAGATCGTCGGCCTCGCGCACCGGGCTGCCGGCGATGGGCAGCGTGCGGGCGACGATGTCGTCCCAGCGCATGTCGACGCGCTCGCGCACGTCGGCCGGCGACAGCGCGTAGCTGATGCACGGCAAGCCGGCCGGCACGCCGTGACGCATCGCGGCCCAGTCGTCGAGCTTGCCGACGAACAACAGCCGCGCCTCGCTGTGCTCGAGGATCTGCGCAATGGTGCCGGCGGCGAGCGTCGGGTAGAGCGGCACCGACACGTAGCCGGCCATCCAGATGGCGAAGTCGCTCATCAGCCACCACGCGCAGTTCTTCGACAGGATCGCGATGCGCGCGCCCGGCTCGAACCCCTGCTGCTGGAGGAAGGCCGCCATGCGGCGCGACTCGTCGACCACCTCCTTCCAGGTGAACTCCTTCAGCAGGTTGCCGCCCATCGGCTGCGTGAACGCGGTGCAGTCGGGAATGGTGCGTTCCCAGTGGTACAGGCGCTGGAGAGCGAGCGAAGACGTGGGCGATTGGGTCATGGGCGCACCGATAGCTGGCGGCCGCCACGCGATGTTGCAGGCCTTTGCGCCAGACTAGTGCGCGCTCACGATCGGCGCCATGGTGAAAGCCCGGGCGCGCCTAGGGTTTGGCTTGGCGGGGCAGCGATCGGCCCCTGCACGTCCGCTTATGCAGGCATGGTGTGCTCCATATGCGAACCGCGCCTATGATTTGGCATATCTTCTGCCAGTCTGGTTCCAGCTTCGGGTCCGCCGGAGGACTGGACGAATCTATAACTCAACCATGAAATCGCCAATTCCGATGGCGCTTTTCGAAGACTGCGAGCCCGCGAAGGCTTGTAGCGGCGCAAGAGCGATCTCTTCCCAGGGCGGTGGCGCGTTGCCCGAAGGGGCCGAAACCCTGCTGCGCGAGTTTCTCGGACCGCACCGTAGGCTGGGAAGCGTCACTGAACTCTCCTTGAAGCGGATGGTCCGTGACCATTGCGAAAAGTTCATCGCGCTGGATGACCACGGCAACCCGGCGGCGTTCGTCATCGTCTCCCCGGAGAGTCATCCGGACGTCGTCTCGGATGCCGCGCAGCGAGCCGTGGACGTGCGTGGTGCGCTGGGCGAGCGCCTTGGCGCCAACGTGTTGACGCCGTTTCGCGTGGCGGTTTCGGATGGCCGGAGTTACTCGATCTTCGCCTACTGCAGGCCGCTCAGCGGCCGGCGGTTATTCGGAGGGTTGGAGCGTCGGCTGCTCGCGCCGAAGGTGCTTCGTTGGCTGGAAGAGGCAGTCGTTTTCTCGAGGAAGTCCGTCGATGCGAACTCGCTGGATCGACGCGTCGTCCAGCCGCTTCGCGCGATCGAGGACGATTCCGCGCTCGACACCGTGATCCGCCGGGCCGCAGCGACCGCGCTCGACGACGTCCGCTCGGAGCGCTGGCACCCGTCGACGGTGGCGACGCACAACGACCTGTGGTGGGGCAATCTCGTCCATGGTCTGTCGACTACCGGCGCGTCACCTGAGTTCTACGTCATCGACTGGGGCGGGGGAGATCCGGCCGGGACGCCGATCGGCGATCTCGTGAGACTGTCGATGTCTCTGGGACTCTCGCCGCGACGTTGCGGCCTCTGGATCGACCGCCATCGACGGACGTTGGATTGCCGTCCCGTGGATGTTCTTGGTTACCTCTTGATCGGCTTCGGCGCGCTGTCGTTGAACCGAAGAGAATGGCCCGCCGAACGCTTCCTGCAGGCGACGCACGCATGCTTCCGATACGCGTCGGAGGCCATCGACACGCGTGCGCGGCGTTCGTCTCTGCGCAGCTTTTGAAGCAGGTGCGCCGTCTTGGCTCTTTCGATCGCGAGCGCTTCGAAGCGCATCTGGCTCATCCGTCCCCGGTCGTCGAGGGCTGCCCCTTCCGCTGCTGCGGCTTCGCTGCTCGCGAGGATCTCCAGCGCCCGCAGGTGCCATTTGACGAGATGCATCCGCGTGCGGCATAAGCAGCGCGTACCGATCGCAATCAAAGTCCGCATTTGTGTCCTCGATACGAGCTTGCCAATGGCGAGAATCGTTTGTACTGCGGCTACGTGACAGTCGGACGACAACGTGTCCTCGGCGATGCCGGAAAGCGATGAAGAACAGCATGAGTTATCGACTGGGCCTGCTGAGCGAAATACAACTGCTGTGGCGAGACGACGCTTATTGGACGCTCGACTTGTGGGTCAAGGATCTGGAGGCCCAGATCGAGGCGATCGACGCACTGATCCTGTTCTCGCCGGTCGTTGACACGCTTCCCGAGTCCTGGGGCGCTTTGTTGCCGCTGCCGGCGACGATTCGTGTGGTTGATCTGGGATGCGATGGACGGACGCTCTGCGCGGAGGTCGCCAAGGTCGACGTCGTGCAGGTTCCGGGCAATCAGCCGTGGTTCAGGGCCGGTCGAGCGCGGTTGTTCCTGCGTCTGGCGCGCAAGCATGGGAAGGCTGCGGTGCTCGGCGTTTCCAGCGACCGGGCCCGAACCCAGGTCATCAACGCAACGAGAGGATGGCTTGGCAAGGTAAGTGCGCGGATCCGCTTCGTCGGGATTCGCGCCAGTCAGGCCTATCTCGCAGCGCGATCGGACGGCGTCTTCGTCGTCGGCGAAGGGCTGCGTCGAACGCTCGAACGGTGGAGCGCGAACGTTCACGTCGGGACGGCCAGCTGGATCCGGGCCGAGAGCCTGGCACGTGCCGTCCCGCCACGCGTGCGTGGCGGCGCCCTTGCTCTGTGCGCGGCCGCGCGGCTCGAACCGATGAAGGGGATCCACCTTGCGCTTGGCGCATTGGGCGCCTTGCGCCGCTCAGCCGACCCCATCGACGCCTTTCTGTCGGTCGCGGGCATCGGCCCCGAGCAGGAGCGATTGCAGGCACTGACTGCGCAGCAGGGACTCGGGGATCGCGTTCGTTTCGTCGGATCGCTCGCCTATCCGGAGCCGTTCTTCGGATTGCTTCGAGACAGCGACATCGTCCTGTTCACCAATTTGAACGACGAGCAGCCGAGGCTAATCTTCGACGCCATCAGTCAGGGCTGCCTCATCATCTGCCCGGCGACGTTGCCCTATCGCGCATTGGGGATCCCGGAAGAACTGCTATACGAGCGAGGCGATGAACGCGCGCTGGCGACGCGGATCGGCGTGTTGTCCGGGAGGCTGGACGACGACGAACTCCGACAGCGCCTGTCGGTCGTAGCACAAGGCGTGACGATCGAGGACATGCATGCACGGCGCAGAGACTGGATCCGATCGACGCTGCTGGTCGAACGGGCCTCGGTCAGCGCACGTTGACGCCTACTCGTAGACCTCCGCCTCGGGATCCGTCGCCTCGAGCTCGTACGACGCCGCCAGCATCGCCAGTCGCCCGATCACGCCGTACATGTAGAACCTGTTCGGCGCGCTCACGCCCGGCTTCTCGCCCGGCCGGGGCAGGTGCGAGCTCTCGGCGAACGCCAGCGGCACGAAGCTTGCGCCCGGCGCGTTGAGGTTCTCGTCGATGCCGCGTTCGGCGTGCATGCGGTAGAACCCGCCGACGACGTAGCGGTCGATCATGTAGACCACCGGTTCGGCCACCGCCTCGTTGACGCGCTCGTAGGTCGGCACGCCTTCCTGGATGATCACCTCGGTCACGTGCTGGCCGTCCTTGACGACGTCCATCTTGTTGCGCGTGCGACGGTTGACCTCGTCGAGTTCCTTGGCGTCCCGAATCGTCATCACGCCCATGCCGTAAGTACCGTTGTCGGCCTTCACGACGACGAACGGCTTCTCGCTG
>CAIMXF010000474.1 GCA_903845345.1 uncultured beta proteobacterium | reverse complement strand
GTGCGGCGATGGCCGCGGATCTCGGCCTCGTCGCGCACCCCGCCCAGCGCCATCCGGACGAACTTGCGGTTGGTCGCCTTGGCGATCGACTGGCCCAGCGAGGTCTTGCCGACGCCCGGGGGGCCGACGAGGCACAGGATGGGCGCCTTGACCTTGTCCACGCGCTGTTGCACGGCAAGATATTCGAGGATGCGATCCTTGACCTTCTCGAGGCCGTAGTGATCCTCGTTCAGCACGTCGGACGCATGGCCGAGGTCGTGCTTGATCTTGGTCTTCTTGGCCCACGGCAGGCCGATCAGCGTGTCGAGGTAGTTGCGCACCACCGTCGCCTCGGCCGACATCGGCGACATCAGCTTGAGCTTCTTCAGCTCGTTGTCGGCCTTCTTGCGCGCTTCCTTGGGCATGCGCGCGGCCTTGATCTTCTTCTCCAGTTCCTCGAGGTCGGCACCTTCTTCGCCGTCGCCGAGTTCCTTCTGGATCGCCTTGACCTGCTCGTTGAGGTAGTACTCGCGCTGGCTCTTCTCCATCTGGCGCTTGACGCGGCCGCGGATGCGCTTCTCGACCTGCAGGATGTCGACTTCGTGCTCGAGCAGCTCCAGCAGCTTTTCGAGGCGCTGGGCGATGTCGAACAGGTCGAGCACGGATTGCTTGGCTTCGAGCTTGAGCGGCAGGTGCGCCGCGATGGTGTCGGCCAGGCGGCCCGGATCGTCGATGCCGGCGATCGAGGTGAGGATCTCCGGCGGGATCTTCTTGTTGAGCTTGACGTACTGGTCGAACTGCTGCGTGACGGCGCGCCGCAGCGCCTCGACTTCCGGCGAGGTCTCGGTTTGCGGCGCGACCGGCACGGCTTCGGCGACGAAGTGCTCGCCGTTGTCGCTGATGTCCTTGGTCGACGCGCGCTGGATGCCCTCGACCAGCACCTTCACGGTGCCGTCGGGCAGCTTCAGCATCTGCAGGATGCTCGAGACGCAACCGATCTCGAACATGTCGTCGGCACGGGGCTCGTCCTTGCCGGCGGCCTTCTGGGCCACGAGCATGATCTGGCGACCCGCCTCCATCGCCGCTTCCAAGGCCTTGATGGACTTGGGACGGCCGACGAACAGCGGAATCACCATGTGCGGGAACACGACGACGTCGCGCAGCGGCAGCAGCGGAAGCGTGATCGGCTCGGAAGGCAGGATGGGATGTCCGGACATGGGGGATAACCTCTCTTTCTCGAGCTCATATGCAGCCCGAGCATTCAATTACAAGATGCCAACCCGATGCTGCGGCATTACCGCAGGACTTGCAGCGAGATCAAGCGCTGGCTTTGGCCTGTTCTCGATAGACCAGCAGCGGTTTCGCGTTCTCTTCGATGATGTGTTCGTCGATCACGACCTGCGCGACACCGTCGAGCAGCGGCAGTTCGAACATCGTGTCGATCAGGGCCTGCTCCATGATGGAGCGCAGCCCGCGGGCGCCGGTCTTGCGCTTGAGCGCCTTGCGGGCGATCGCGGCGAGCGCCGTGGGACGGATGTCGAGCTCGACGCCGTCCATCATGAACAGCTTCTGGTACTGCTTGACCAGCGCGTTCTTGGGTTCGGTGAGGATCTGCACCAGCGCGTCCTCGGTGAGTTCGCCCAGCGTGGCGACCACCGGCAGGCGGCCGACCAGTTCGGGAATCAGGCCGAACTTGATCAGGTCTTCCGGCTCGACCTCGCGGAACAGGTCGGAGACGCGGCGTTCGTCCTTGCTGTGCACGGTGGCGCCGAAGCCGATGCCCGAGCGCTCCGTGCGGCCGCGGATGACCTTCTCGAGGCCATCGAACGCGCCGCCGCAGATGAACAGGATGTTGGTCGTGTCGATCTGCAGGAAGTCCTGGTTCGGATGCTTGCGCCCGCCCTGCGGCGGCACCGAGGCCATCGTGCCCTCGACCAGTTTCAGCAAGGCCTGCTGCACGCCTTCGCCCGATACGTCGCGCGTGATCGACGGGTTGTCGGCCTTGCGCGAGATCTTGTCGATCTCGTCGATGTAGACGATGCCGCGCTGCGCGCGCTCGACGTCGTAGTTGCAGTTCTGAAGCAGCTTCTGGATGATGTTCTCGACGTCCTCGCCCACGTAGCCGGCTTCGGTCAGCGTGGTGGCGTCGGCGATCACGAACGGCACGTTCAGCAGGCGGGCGAGCGTCTGCGCAAGCAGCGTCTTGCCGGAGCCCGTCGGGCCGATCAGCAGGATGTTGCTCTTGGACAGTTCCACCTCGTCCTTCGAGGTGGACATGTGCTTCAGGCGCTTGTAGTGGTTGTACACGGCCACCGACAGGATGCGCTTGGCCACGTCCTGGCCGATCACGTAGTTGTCGAGGCTCGCCTTGATCTCCGACGGCATCGGCAGGTCGGACTTGGTCTTCGCGACGCCCGCGCCTTCGGCCGGCACCTCGTCGCGGATGATGTCGTTGCAGAGCTCGATGCACTCGTCGCAGATGAACACCGACGGACCGGCGATCAGCTTCTTGACCTCGTGCTGGCTCTTCCCGCAGAACGAGCAGTACAAGACCTTTTCGGCGGAGGTGCCCTTCTTATCTGCCATGGACGTGCTTCAAGCCTGGTGAGAGTGTTTCGAGTGAATGATAGACCAAGCCGGAGCCTGAGCCTTTCCTAGCCGCGGCTGGACACGACCAGGTCGACGATGCCGTAGGTCTTGGCCTCTTCGGCGGACATGAAATAGTCTCGCTCGGTGTCCTTCTCGACCTTTTCCAGCGGCTGGCCGGTGCGCTCGGCCGTGATCTTGTTCATCTGCTCGCGCGTCTTGAGGATCTCGCGGGCGTGGATCTCGATGTCGGTCGCCTGGCCCTGCATGCCGCCGAGCGGCTGGTGGATCATGATCTTCGAGTTGGGCAGCGAGAAGCGCTTGCCCTTCTCGCCCGCCGCCAGCAGGAACGCGCCCATGCTGGCCGCCAGTCCGATGCACAGCGTCGAGACGTGCGGCTTGATGAAGTTCATCGTGTCGAAGATCGACATGCCCGCGCTGACGCTGCCGCCCGGCGAGTTGATGTACAGCGAGATGTCCTTGTCGGGGTTCTCGCTCTCCAGGAACAGCAGTTGCGCGACCACCAGGTTGGCGGACTGGTCGTTGACCGGCCCGACCAGGAAGATGATGCGCTCGCGCAGCAGGCGAGAGTAGATGTCGTAGGCGCGTTCGCCGCGGCCGGAGGTCTCGATGACCATGGGCACCATGCCCAGGGCCTGCGTTTCAAGTGCGCTCATGGAGGAGTTCTTTTCCGTAGCTTGAGGGGATCCGTGGACCCATTATGTCGCGTCGGGCGCGACCCCACCGTCGGAGATGGCGGTGGTTCCCGCCATTGCAACCCGGCCGGCGAAATGACTGCCCGACGGTCGCTGTCGCTCGCTGCCCCCGAGGGGCCGGCCGCGATCGGCCCGGCGAAGCCGGACCCGCCGCTTCCTCGAACTGCCTGCAGGCGGTCGAACGGCTGAGCCGGGAAATGAAAACGCCCGGCACTGCCGGGCGTTCGAGGTCGTCCTCTCGGATCAGGCCGTCATCAGCGCGTCGAACGGCAGTTCCTTGTCCGTGACCTTGGCCTTGGACAGCACGAACTCGGTGACGTTGTTCTCGACGACGATGGCTTCGACTTCGGCCATGCGCGAGCGGTCGGACAGGTACCAGCGCTGCACTTCGACCGGCTTCTCGTAGCTCTGCGACATCTCCTCGATGTGCGCCTGGAGCTGCTCCGGCTTGGCCTGCAGGTTGTTGGCGCGCACCAGCTCGGCCACGACCAGGCCCAGGCGCACGCGGCGCTCGGCCTGTGGCACGAAGATCTCGGCAGGGATCGGCGCCTTGTCGGCATCCTTGACGCCGCGCTGCTTCAGGTCCTCGCGGGCGCCGTTGACCAGGCGCTCGGTCTCGCCCTGCACCAGCGACTTGGGCAGGTCCAG
>CAIMXF010000473.1 GCA_903845345.1 uncultured beta proteobacterium | reverse complement strand
TACTACCGCGGCGCGGTCGACCGCAAGCACAAGTACTTCGGGCCGTATCCGGGCGCCTGGGCCGTCAAGGAGACGATCCAGCTGATCCAGAAGGTGTTCAAGCTGCGCACCTGCGAGGACACCGTCTTCGCCAACCGCTCGCGACCGTGCCTGCTGTACCAGATCCAGCGCTGCTCGGGGCCGTGCGTCGGGCTCGTGTCCGCGCCCGACTACGCGCGCGACGTGGCCGATGCCGAGCGCTTCCTGCTCGGCGACCACGAGACCGTGATGAGCGAGCTGCAGGCGTCGATGATGGCGCACGCCGACGCGCTCGAGTTCGAGCGCGCCGCGGAGTACCGCAACCGCATCTCGGCGCTGTCGCGCGTGCTGCACCAGCAGGCGATGGACGAGAGCAGCCTGTCGGCGCGCGACAAGGACGTCGACATCCTCGCGGTGAAGCTGCAGGGCGGTCGCGCCTGCGTCAACCTGGCGATGGTGCGCGGCGGCCGCCACCTGGGCGATCGCGCGTACTTCCCGACGCATGTCGAGGACGCCACCGCCATCGGCGGCGGGCTCGCGGTCGACGACGACGCGGCCGCCGAGGCGGTCGAGCCGGCGGTGCAGGTGCTGGAGGCCTTCATCGCGCAGCACTACATCGGCAGCGCCCCGCCGCCGCAGTGGGTGACCAGCCACGCGGTGAGCAAGTCGCTCGTCGAGGCCCTGTCGCAGCAGACGGGCATGAAGATCAACGTGCAGAGCAGCCCGCGCGAGCAGCGCCGCATCTGGCTCGAGATGTGCGAGAAGGGCGCCGACCTGGCGCTCGGCCGGCTGCTGGCCGAGGAAGGCTCGCAGCGCGAGCGCACGCGCGCGCTGGCCGACGCGATCGACCTGGTGCCCGACGACCTCGACACGCTGCGCATCGAGTGCTTCGACATCTCCCACACCGCCGGCGAGGCGACGCAGGCGTCGTGCGTGGTCTACGAAGGCCACAAGATGCAGAGCGCGCAGTACCGGCGCTTCAACATCGCCGGCATCGTCGGCGGCGACGACTACGCCGCGATGCGCCAGGTGCTGACGCGGCGCTACTCGCGCTTCGGCGTGGTGCCGGCCGTTGCATCGAGTGCAGCGGGCGCCGGCCTGCAGCCCGACTCCGCGGACGACGCGGCCGTCGATGCGGCGCGGGCCGTCGCGAGCGACGCGGTCGCCGACGCGCAGTCCGACCCGCTCACCGGCGCGCCGCTCGCCGCCGAGAGCGCGGGCAGCGAGGAGCCGCTGGTCGACGCCGCGCTGGCCGAACCGGCGGCCGAGGCGGATGCCAGGGTGCCGAAGAAATCCTCGAGCACGCGCCTGCCCGACCTGGTGCTGGTGGACGGCGGCCGGGGGCAGGTGTCGATGGCGCGCGACGTGTTCAAGTCGCTGGGGCTGGACATCTCGCGCATCGTCGGCGTCGAGAAGGGCGAGGGCCGCAAGGTCGGCCTCGAGGAACTCGTGTTCGCCGACGGCCGCGAGAAGCTGACGCTGCCGGCCGACTCCGCCGCGCTGATGCTGGTGGCGCAGATCCGCGACGAGGCGCACCGCTTCGCCATCACCGGCATGCGCGCCAGGCGCGCCAGCGTGCGCACCGGCAGCGGCAGCAGCAAGCTCGAAGAGATTCCCGGCATCGGTGCCAAGAAACGCGCAAAGTTGCTGCAACGATTCGGCGGCGTGCGTGGCGTGGGCGCCGCCAGTGTTGAAGAATTGATGGCCGTCGACGGCATATCCCGATCATTGGCCGAGGAGATCTACCGTGCCTTGCACTGAACGAGACGGCGCGCTGCCCGCGCCCGGACGATTGCGCCGCCTCGCCGCTTGGCTGGGGGTGTGCGCCCTGTCGGCGTGCCAGACCGTGTCGCTGGAGCCCCCGCCCGCGTCCAAGCCGGCGCCCAGGCCTGCGCCGTCGCCCGCCCCGCGCGCGGCGCCTGCGCCGGCTCCCGCGCCGTACATGCGCCCCGCGCGCACGGCCGACGAGTACAAGCGGCAGATGGGCGTGCGCCTGGTCGCGGCCAATCCGGACATCACGTACGTCAAGCGCGCGCCCGACATCCTGATGGGCATCCCCATCCTCGAGGTCGAGGTCAACGCCGACGGCAGCATCCGCCACATCAGCGTCGTGCGCACGCCCGCCGAGTCGCCCGAGACCGTGCAGGTGGCCATCGAGGCGCTCAAGCGCGCCGCGCCGTTCGGCGACGCGTCGCAGGTGCCCAGGCCGTGGAAGTTCCTGCAGGTGTTCCTGTTCGACTACGACGGGCACTTCAAGCCGAAGGTGCTCGATTGAGCGCGTGGACATCCCGCCTGCGGACACCCACAACCGCGGGTGACGCATTGCAAGGCAGAATGCCCCGATGTTCTTCACGATCCCCACTCTGCTGACCTGGGCGCGCATCGTCGCGATTCCCTTGATCGTCGGCGTGTTCTACCTGCCGATCAGCGACCCGATGCGCAACCTGATCGCCACGGTGCTGTTCGTGGTGACTGCGCTGACCGACTGGCTCGACGGCTATCTCGCGCGCAGGCTCAACCAGACGTCGGCGTTCGGCGCCTTCCTCGATCCGGTGGCCGACAAGTTCCTCGTCTGTGCGTCGCTGCTCGTCCTGGTGCACCTCGACCGCTGCAACGCATTGCTGGCGCTGGTGATCATCGGCCGCGAGATCGCCATCTCGTCGCTGCGCGAATGGATGGCGCAGATCGGCGCGTCCAAGAGCGTCGCGGTGCACATGCTCGGCAAGTGGAAGACGACGATGCAGATGGTCGCGATCCCGTTCCTGCTGTTCGACGGCTCGCTGTTCGGCCTGATCGACACGCGCCTGTGGGGCACGTGGCTGCTGGTCGTCGCGGCCGTGCTGACCATCTGGTCGATGGTGTATTACCTGCAGAAGGCGATCCCCGAGATCCGGGCCAAGGCGAAATGACGGCCCCACTCGCTCCTCGAGTCGCCGACCCCCGAGGCGGAGCTCGGTTCGGCTCGGCTGCGAGCCTCGCTTCTCGAGACGCCTCGCGATCAGGGTTTGCGCTGACGGTCGCGCTTCCGGGCGGCCGGGCCGGTGTAACGAAAGCCAATACAATCCGCGTCTCCCTTGACACTGTCAGGGCCCAGGGTCTGTAATCATCCATGGCCGTCGAGGCCAACGTCTTCTTCAGGCGCGGCGCGGGTTTCCGGGCGTGCGCCACGGCCGGTCAGGGCCGCTTCCATCAAACAATCGCCAGCGCATTTCGAGAGGGGGTTCCTTCGTGAACAAGTCTGAATTGATCGAACACATCGCCCGCCAGGCCGACATCTCCAAGGCCGCGGCAACCCGCGCGCTGGAGGCGGTCATCGGTGGCGTGAAGACCACCTTGAAGAAGGGTGGCAGCGTGTCGATCGTCGGGTTCGGCACCTTTGCCGTGACCAAGCGCGCCGCGCGCGTCGGCCGCAATCCGCGCACCAACGAACCCATCAAGATCAAGTCGGCCAAGGTGCCGAAGTTCCGTCCGGGCAAGGGCCTGAAGGACGCGGTGAATTGACGACCGGGCGCCGCGCCGTCCACCTCCGGACGGCCGCGTCGCACCTGGTTCCAGCGGGTGCTTAGCTCAGTTGGTAGAGCAGCGCCCTTACACGGCGTAGGTCGGCGGTTCGAGCCCGTCAGCACCCACCACCCACTCGATCGAGCTTCTTGCAGGTCCGATCGAACCAGGCGAACTCCGGCACCCGAGTTCGCCTTTGTCGTTTTTGTCGTTTGCGGTTTGCTCGCTCCGTTCCAAGAGGCTTTCCATGTTTGATTTCGTCCGGTCGCACAACCGTCTCCTGCAGATCGCTCTCGGTCTCCTGATCATCCCGTCCTTCGGCATCTTCGGCGTGCAGAGCTATCTGTCGATGAACGACGAGCAGACCCGTTCCGTGGGCTCGGTCGACGGCCGCGACATCTCGCGCGCCGAGTGGGACGCGCAGCACCGCAAGGAAGTCGACGACATCCGCCGGCGCAACCCGCAGGTCGACCTGAAGCTGCTCGACACGCCCGAGGCGCAGAAGCGCGCGCTCGACGCCGTCGTGCGCGATCGCGTGATGCAGGCCGCCGTCGCGCACGAGGATCTCGCGGCGAGCGACGATCGCATCGTGCACGAGTACCAGACGAACCCGCAGTTCGCGCAACTGCGCGCCATGCCCAAGGACCAGCGCGACGCCCTGCTGGCGCAGCAAGGCCTCACCGGCAACCTGCTGCTGCAGAACATCGGCCAGACGCTCGCGCGCAACCAGGCGCTGCAGGGCGTGGCCGAGAGCGGCTTCATCCCCGCCTCGTCGATGAAGGCCACCACCGACGCCTGGTTCGACCAGCGCGACATCCAGTGGCAGCGCTTCGACGCCAAGGACTACCTCGCCGCGATCCAGCCCACGGACGCGCAGGTCGAGGCGTACTACAAGGCCCACGCCGCCGACTTCTTCGCGCCCGAGCAGGCGAAGATCGAGTACCTGGTGCTGGACGCGGCGGCGCTGCAGTCCCAGGTCAAGGCCGACCCGACGCTGGTGCAGGAGTACTACAAGAACAACGCCAGGCTGTACACGACGCCCGAGGAGCGCAGCGCGAGCTACATCCTGGCCAAGGTCGCGCCCAACGCGTCGGCCGCCGACGTCGCCAAGGCCAAGGCGCTCGCGGAGAGCGAGCTTGCCGAGGTGCGCAAGAATCCGGCCGGCTTCTCCGACACGGCCAGGAAGATCCCGCAGGACAACGGCCCGCTCGAAGGCGGCGACCTCGACTTCATGCGCAAGGGCGCGCTGGGCGTGCCGGCGCTCGACAACGCGCTGTTCTCGATGAAGACGGGCGACATCAGCGACATCATCCGCATCGACAGCGGCTTCCAGATCGTCAAGCTGACGGGCGTGCGCGGCGGCGCCGTCAAGCCGTTCGACGAGGTGAAGGGCCAGATCGAGGACCTGCTCAAGACGCAGGAAGCGCAGAAGCTGTTCACCGCCGACGCGGACAAGTTCTCCAACATGGTGTACGACCAGCCCGACAGCCTCGACCCCGCGGCCAAGGCCTTCCAGCTGACCAAGCAGACCGCCACGGTGACGCGCCAGGCCGCGCCCGGCGCCGCCGGCCCGCTGGCGTCGACGAAGCTGCTGGCCGACGTGTTCGCCAACGACGCCATCAAGGGCAAGCACAACACCGAGGCCGTGGAGTCCGCCCCGAGCCAGCTCGTGTCGGCGCACGTCGTCGAGTACACGCCGCAGCACACGCGTCCGCTGGCCGAGGTGCACGACCAGGTCGTCGATGCCGTGCGCAAGGCGCAGGCCCTGGCCGACGCCAAGAAGGACGCCGACGCCCGCATCGCCGCCGCGCAGAAGGATCCCGCGCTGGCGCTGCCGCTGACGGCCACCGTCAGCCGCATCCCCGATCGCAGCGGCGCCGCGCCGGTCCCGCGCGAGGTGACCATGGCCGCGCTGAAGGCCGACCTGTCCAAGGGCCCGGCCGTCGTCGGCGCCGCGCTGGCCGACGGCGGCTACGCCGCGATCCGCGTGCTGAAGTCGAGCCCGCACGTGCCCGACGCCGGCGAGGCCGCCCAGGCCAAGGACGCATTCACGAACGCCTACGAAGACGCCGAAGCCCAGGCCGTCTACGAGTCGCTGAAGGTGCGCTACAAGGCCAAGCTGGACGACGCGCGTATCGCCGCCGTCACCTCGCAGGCGGCATCGGCCCCCAACTGAAAATTCACGCTATAATCGTCGGCTCCGGTGGTGGCTATAGCTCAGTTGGTAGAGTCCCAGATTGTGATTCTGGTTGTCGTGGGTTCGAGTCCCATTAGCCACCCCACCCGAACACTGGTGATGCGCAAGAGGCCTTGATTCCCGTCGAATCAAGGCCTTTTTGCTTGCTGCCGCGACGGGCGCTGCCTGCGGGAAGCGCGGCATGCGCGGGGACCCGGGTTCGAGACCCTGCGCTCAGCGCAAGGACGCCGCCAGGCCCGCGTAGACGAAGTTCGCGCAGGCGTCGACTTCGAGGGCAACGTCATCGTCCGTTCCGCACTCCAGCGCCGCGCTGCAGTCGATGAGCGCCGCCTGCATCGCTCCCCGTGCCAGCCTGAACGCCCGGCCTCGTTCGGTTGCCGTCGCGTTCGGCGCGGCGAGCGTCAAGGCGTGCAGGACGACGGGTTGCGAGCAGTCCAGCGTCTGTCGAAGGCCCAGGCCGATCTGCTCGTCGTTCATGAGCTTCATCAGCAGGCGCAGGTAGTCGGCGCCGCCTTCGCCCTGGAGGAGTTGGAATTCATGGCGAGTCCAGACGGCCGACAGTTGCGCCAGCGAGGCGGCGTGTCCGTCGACCAGGAGCGCGGTGCGCAAGCCGACCATCCGGTGCTTGCAGGTCTCGTGATGGTGGGCGACCACGGCTTCAAGGAGTTGTTCCTTCGACCCGAAGTGGTGATCGACCAGGGTCAGCGAGACCTCGGCGTCGGCCGCGATGTCGCGCAGGCTCGCGCCCTTGAAGCCGCACTCGGCGAACGCGAGCGCCGCCGAATGCAGGATCCGCGATCTGCGATCGTGCGTGATTTCCGGCGCGTGGCGCGGAAGATGAAGTGTTGACATGCCGCAGCTTGTTGACGCGTTCCTGGCACCCTAGGGTTCCGGTGGGTCCACGTCTGTGCGGTAGCGCACTCAGCATGCTCGAAGCCCGTCCACGAGGGCCGCCGGGCTGCGCATCGCATCGCATCGAGTTGGCGTCCGCACGACCGGCACGAAGAGGCGACGGGCGTGTTCGGTGCCGAACAGACGCGCGCCGGTCAGGCGTCCAAGCTGGACGTCCCGCCTTTGCAGGAGTTCGCATTGACCGCTTCCCTGACGCCCCAACAGATCACGATCCTTCGACGCGTCGCAGAGGGCCTCGGTCTGCCTGCCTACGTTCTGCGGCCGCGCAATTGCGCCCAGGACGTGGAGGTGCTGCGCCTGCTCGGGTTCATAGCCGCGGACGCCGGGGCACTCTCGATCGCGTCGGCGGGATCGGACTACCTGGCGATGCTCGATTCAGGCGGATCGCTGCCGCGGCTCGCGAACCTGCGCGTGGTGCACGGCCGCGACCAGTCGATCAGCGTCGAGCATTGGCCTCAGGAGTACTAGATGGACTTCGAGGAGGCCTGCACATTCGCGCGACGCTGGCGTGCCCGCATCGACCGGACCGCCCGGCTGCCGTTGCCGCCGCCACCGTCCGGTGACGCGACGTCGACGGGCCCGCTGCCGGGTCACGCCGAGGCGCGGACGAGCGGCGGGAGCACGTCGCGAAAGTCGGATTCATGAGCAACCCCTGCCAACCCGCGAAATGTCGGTCGCGCGACGACGATACGCATTGGTGGATCGCATACGCGCAACACTCGTCCGTGGATGGGACGGTGGTGCTGGCCGGGAACGCTGCCTTGCGAAGCCCGGCCATCGGTGCCGCGGCGCGGCCCGTGCCGGTCGACGGGCGCGCGGCACCGAAGCCGCTGCGACCCGACAAGCTCGAGCGGCGCTGAACGATCGCGATCCGAGCCAGGCTTCATCTCGGAGATCGACAGGGAAAGAAACTGGGTCTCGGGGACGAAGGACGTCAAGTGCCGCGCGGAGAAAGACGAGCAGGGAACCTGGATGGGCCCGGGTGCTGGTGGGCAGCGGCAAGGACGAGCGGCGCGACGAGCGCTTTCTCGACCGCGACGGCGTCGCTGCGACCGAGTCCGAAGCCGTCGAAGCCGCGACGGCCCGGGCCCTGGCGCGCATGCCCGAAGACGCGGCGACATAGGGGCCCGGCCCGCGGCTGGACGATCGATCGCGCGACGCGGCGCACACTTGGCGATGCCGGATCCGCGCATGGTCCCCGCTCCTTCAGAAAGTGCTCATTGAACTCGCAGACGCCTCTCGATGTGGTCAAGGACTTCTACCGGCTGGGCATCCGCATGTTCCCGAGCCACATGGAATCGGTCGCCCAGGACTACTGCGAGAGCTACGGTTCGGCGACGATGGCCTATGTCCGGCTCGTGTCCGAGCAGGAGTTCCGCGGCCTTCTCGCCTACATTCGGCGCCAGCCGCGCTTCGCCGACCTCGGCCTCGACGACTGCGAGTTCATCGACCGACTGTTCCGCGCAGGGTCGACCCAGACGGCGTTGATGGATGCGCTCGACGAGCGTCGCGCCGCTGCGGATCAGGGGCCATAGCGCGAGACGCGCGGCCTGGCTCGCGACCGGGCCGCCGTTCGGCCCGGGAGTCCTGGCGAATCAATGGAGCGGCCGCTGCGGCAGTTCGATCGTGAACACGCAGCCGGCTCCCGGCACGTCGCGTGCGGTCAGCGTGCCGCCGTCCGCCTCGACGCTGCGTCGGGCAATGGAGAGCCCGAGCCCGAGGCCGCTGCGATCCTCGCCGGACTGCGTGAAGGGCCGGAACATGGTCTCGGTGGCGCCGTGCGGCAGGCCGCCGCAATGATCTGACACGTCGATGAAGATCCGCTCGCCGTCGGCTCGCACGTGCAATCCGACCGCGGTCCTGGGGTGCGTGAACTTGAAGGCGTTCTGGAGGATGTTGGCCAGCGCCGCCAGGATCTTCGCGCGGTTTCCGGAGACACCCAGGAACGGGTCCACTTCGTCCACGTCGAACGCGCAGCCGCGCGCGGCCGCGTCGTAGCCCGCGGCGCGCGCCGCGTCGGCGACGAGTTCGGCCACGGAGAAGACCTCGCCGGCCGTCCCGCGTGCGGAGCCGCGCACCTGCGCCATCGAGTCGCCCAGCATCGCGGCCATCGCCGCGTGGCTGCGGGCGACCAGGCCGCCGGTGGCTCCGCCGACGGGCAGCAGCCCCATCTCCAGGGCCTGGAAGGCGAGCGTCGCGGTCTGGAGGACGTTGCGCAGCTCGTGCACCAGAACGCCCAGGCGCTCGTTCTCCTCGGCCGTCCGCGCGCGCGCCTCGCGGGCATCGCGCTGCGCGCCGAACTCGCCCACGGCGTCGGCGATCGCATTGTCGAGGCAGCGGTTGAGCGTGCGGAACTCGTCGATCGTGAACGGCTCGTTGCGTTCGAGGGCGAGGTCCGTGATGGCCTGGCAGAGATCGCCGTAGTCGTGCACGACGGCCTCCACGGTGAAGCCGCGTTGCAGCAGTTCGCCGCCATGCGCGGCGGCGCTCACGCCGATCTCCGACGGCGCGGTGGTGTCGCCGTTGGACGAGCCGGAAATCCTGAGACTCTCGTCGTGCAAGCCGAGCTCCTCGGCGCCGAGTGTGCGCACGAGCTGGTCGAGGAACATCGGGACGCCGTTGGCGAGCTGTGCGGCCGTCGCGGCGCGTCTCGGGCGCATGGCGACCTTCGCCTTGCAGCGTTCGATCAAGTCTGCGCGGTTGTCCAACAAGAACTGGTGCATGGAAGTCCGATGAGTGAGCGGCAAGCTCCGCGGATCGCCTTGCTCGCGCGGTCTCGTGTCGTCGCCCAAGGATGGACTTACGCAGAGTCTGCCCCAGCGCGAGGCCCGCGTATGTTCGCTACCGCACGCAAGGGCCGATCGTCGAAATAAAGCTTCGAGCAGGTGCTGACGGGACTGCGCATTGCCGGACTCCCGACCACACTCCGAGACGTTCAATGAGCTCCAAATGCAGCGTCGTCGTCGCCGACGACAACCGCGAGGCCGCCGACACGCTCGTCGAATTGCTGGGCGCCATGGGCTACGCCGCCGTCGCCGCCTATGACGGGCGCGCGGCGGTCGAGGCGTGCTCCGCGCTGCAGCCCGAGCTGGCCATCCTCGACGTCGAGATGCCGTTGCTCGATGGCTGCGCCGCAGCCCGTCTCATCCGTTCCGGCGCGCGTCCGCCGGCGATGATCGCGGCGCTGTCGGGGCTGCGCCACTGGCAGGAGCCGTTGAAGTCGAACGTCGGCTTGTTCGATGTGCGGCTCGCCAAGCCGCCGCGCATGGATCAACTGGCCGAGTTGCTGGCCACGGCGCTGGTGCGGGGTCGCGCTGCCGGCGCGAAGTGATGGCGACTATCGCGGCGGGTTGTCGGCGATCGCCCTCTCGATCCCGGCAAGATCCGCCGGCTTGACCAGGGGGCATCGAAGCCCGCATCGGCCGATCGCTGCTTGTCGGAGGCCTGACCGAACCCGCTCGGCGCGAGCAGCAGCATCCGGCGGCTCGCGGGACGGGCGCGCAACGTGCGCGCCGCTGCCATCCCGCCCAGGATCGGCATGGCGATGTGGAGCCCGGCGACGTCGGGGACGAAGGTCTCGGCGATCGCGATCGCCTGCGCGCCGCGTCGGGCCGCAGCAGCACGCACATGCCGGGCGCGACGCGGAGGGGTCGCTGGAACTCGGTGCGGTCTGGCATTGCGGCGAACGGCAGGCTTCTTGCCCGCGGCGGGCAGTCGGAAGCCTGCGTCATGCGCGCGCTGCCGCAGCGACTCCACCAGGGTCGGACGGCCCGCGCCGCGCCGTCAGAACGCGTAGCTGACCCCGGCCGAACCCGTCCAGCGCGGCGCCAGCTGATACCCCACCAGGTGGCTCGCCACCGGCAACTGCACGAACGCGAAGGCCTGCACGTGGTCGCCCAGCGTGCCGGTCACGCCGGGGCTGAGGTAGACGACGGTGCCGGCGCTGTCGGGGTTGTCGGCGAGCGCGCCCTGGTCGGCGCTCTTGTGCGAGATGTTGACCTGCAGTTGCGGCACGAGCGCCGGGTTCGCCTCGTAGCGCGCACCGAAGCTGAGGAAGGTCGTGTTGCCGACGCGGAAGTCCTCGCCCGCGGCGTGCAGCCGGTTGGCGAACGCCGCCTGGTACTGCCCGTTGACGAAGGCGTCGACGGTCGTCGAGACCGCCTGGTGGTAGTACGCGCCGACGATCACGTCGGTGGTGCCGCTGCCGGCCTGCAGGCTGGTGTCGACGAGGTTGTCGGGCGTGTCGTTGGTCGACAGCGGGCCGGCCTTGAAGGCCGCCGGGTGGCGGCCGGCGACGCCGGTGCCGTCGGCATTCGGGCCGCCGTAGTGGCCGGTCGGCAGCTTGAGGCCCAGTTGCAGGCCGAGGTTCCTTTCCTCGAGCAGGCCCTGCCAGGTCGCGATGAGGCGGATGTCGCCCAGGCCCTTGATCTTCGCGGTGCTGAGCTGCTCGTCGGTCACCGGGTTGGTCGCGGACGCGTAGGTCGAGTGGCCGCGGTCTATCCACGGCACCAGCGCCCGCAGGCTCCAGTCCGCGTTGGGCGACCAGCCGATGCCCAGCGTCGTGTACCGGTTGACCGTGTCGTGCTCGACCTCCTGGTCGCCGCCGGCGTCGTTGATCGCGGCCACGCTGGCGGTGGAGACGGCCTTGTTGCCGTGGCGCAGCTGGCTCTGGTCGATGTCGTCGTATTGCAGGCTGAGGCGCCAGCCTGGCGTGGTCGAGTAGCCGGTGGCCGCGTCGGTCGACAGCGAGCAGCCGCAGGTGGCGCAGGCCGAGGCGGTGCCGGCGGCGAGCGCCAGCAGGGTGGCGGCCGTGGCCGCGGGAAGATTCTTCGTCATGGGATATGTCAGGTCGTGTGGCCTGCGCGTGCGCCGGCAATCGGCGGACGCGGCAAGCTCGAGATCAGGAGGCGCCCGCGCGAACGCGGACGCATTGAAGCCGATGCGGCATCGACCAACGCCGACGCCGCGAGGCGGATCTCAGACGAGTGACGGCGGCGCGCGCGGCTGGCCGCTCGCCCAGAGGGCGTTGCCGCGCGGCGCGCGCGAGAACGCGATCGGGAAGGCGCGGAACGGGGCGGCGCTGCCGGTGTCGGCCACGCGCGGGTCGGGCGGCGGCGCCAGGTCGGCGTGCAGCGCGCAATACGGGCAGTGGTCGAACGCGTGCGGCGCGGCGGGGGAGTCGTCGCGCGTGGCGGTGTTCGTCGCCGCACCGACAGCCGTGGCCGCCGAGCAGACCTGCTCCCAGGGCAGCCCGCGCGCGGCGGACAGCAGGCCCGTGAACGACGGCGCGAACGTCACCACCAGGATCGCGAGCAGGGCGATCCAGCTGGAGACGGTGCGGTGGCCGCGGCGGGTGGGCATGGCGCGATTCTAGGGCCCCCGCGCGGACGAGCCTGCAGTCAGGCCAACGCGCGCGTGAGCGCCGCGCACACGCAGGCCACCGACGCGCGGACGTCGTCGAACACTTGCCCCAGCGTGAAGAACGGATGCAGCATGCCGTCGTGGCGCTGGCAGTCGACCGCCACGCCGGCCCCGCCCTCGTTGCACGGCGGGTCGCATTCGGCGACGATCGCCAGCGTCGGCGTGCGAACCTGTCATGTTTTCCCGCCCG
>CAIMXF010000472.1 GCA_903845345.1 uncultured beta proteobacterium | reverse complement strand
TATGGGTGTTCATCCGGAGCTCCGGTTTGGGTCGACGGGGGGTTTGGCGATTCCCAGTCTCTCAAAACCACTCCGGGTGGACACCCGCAATAACCTATTGAACCTTCACACCTAGCCTGGGGCCTCGCAGGCCACCGGCGCGGGCACGCATTTAGTGTGAACAGGCCCTAGAACGAGCCGGCCTTGAACGTGTCGCACTGCTCGATCTGCCCCGTCTCGTAGCCCTGCTTGAACCAGTGCACGCGCTGCGCGCTGGTGCCGTGCGTGAAGGTGTCGGGCTGGACGGTGCCGCTGGCCTTGCGCTGCAGCGTGTCGTCGCCGATCTGCGAGGCGGCGTTCAGCGCCTGGTCGATGTCGCCGGCCTCGATGAGGTTCTTCGTCGCCTGCGCCTTGTTGGCCCAGATGCCGGCGAAGCAGTCGGCCTGCAGTTCGAGTCGCACCGACAGCGCGTTGGAGCGCACCTGGCTCGCGCTGCGGCGCGCGGCGTCCACCTTGCCGGAGATGCCCAGCAGCTTCTGCACGTGGTGGCCGACCTCGTGCGCGATCACGTAGGCCTGCGCGAAGTCGCCCGGCGCGCCGAGCTTGGTGCGCAGCAGGTCGTAGAAGCTCAGGTCGATGTAGACCTTCTCGTCGCTCGGACAGTAGAACGGCCCGGTCGCCGATTCGCCGCGGCCGCAGGCGGTGGGCGTGGCGTTGCGGAACAGCACCAGGGTCGGATCGCGGTAGGTGCCGCCACGGTCCTTGAAGACCTGCGTCCAGACGTCCTCGGTGTCGGCCAGCACGATGGAGACGAATCGTTTCATCGGGTCTTCCTGGCCGTGCGCGGTCGGCTGGCCGGGCTGTCCCGTCTGGCCAGCCTGGCTGGGCGGGGGCCGGTAGGGCGCGCTGTGCTGCACCGGCCCGCCGCCGCCGCTCAGCAGCCCGAGGAGGGTGAGCGGGTTGATGCCGAAGATCCAGCCGCCGATCAGCGCGATCGCGATCGTGCCGATGCCGATGTGCATGCCGAATCCGCCGAACGCGGGGCCGCCGCCACCGCCGCCATCCTGGTCGCGCAGGTCCTCGACGTTGTCGCTCTCGCGCTGGCCGTCCAATCTCATCGTGTGCTCCCTGGGCGTCCGCAGCGGCGCCGTCGAAGCGATTGTGAGGGCGGTGCGCCTCGCGCGGTACCGGGATTTACGGGGCCGTGGAATACGCCCGGAACGGGTGCCGGGGTGTCTGCGCGAGCGCTACTGCAGGCCGCCGCTGGCGCCGGGGAACTGGTGCGCGTACTTGGCGATCCATTCGCCGGCGGCCTCTTCGGAGCTCAGCTCGCGGCCTTCGGCGCGCGCGATCGAGCGCCGGTAGTCCTCGATGTAGCAGACCTGCGCGACCATGCGCGCCCGGAACACGTCCTCGGGGTCGAGGAAGCTGACGCCCACCTCGTGGCCGCCGCCATCGCGCCGCGGCCGGCACCATGCCACCCGCGCCCTGGCCTCGAAGGCGGGCTCGACATAGGCGATGCGCACCTCGATCAGCGACCCCGGCTCGACGGCCACCGCCGAATGCACGGCCAGTCCGCCCAGGCTGATGTCCTCGGTGTGGAAGACCGCCGCGGGCCCGCGCTGATCCGTGCGGATCTCGATCGGGACATCGAGCGGATGCCGGATGAACTGCCTCATGCCTGAAACTTCCTGGGTGGTCGGCTGGTGTCGGTGCAGCGGCACGCAGTCGATTTGTACAACTCGGAGCCAAGCCCCGCAACGCCAATGGTTGTACAGATGTTCGCGCGGCAATGGCCGGATTCGAACGTGGGATGCCGGCCAGATCGTCGCTTTGCGCGGCAGCGCGCATGAAAAGAGGCCCCGCGGGGCCTCTGGCGATCGGTGCGGATCGAACCCGTCAGGCTTGCGGCGCGCCGCCCCGGAGGTAGTCCTTCTTGCCGACCTCGACGCCGCCGTGGCGCAGCAGCGCGTAGGCGGTCGTGACGTGGAAGTAGACGTTGGGATTGGCGAACTGCAGCAGGTACGTCGCGCCCTTGAACTCGAGCGTGCCGGCGCGCTGCTGCAGCAGGATGTCGCGGTCCTCGGCGCCTTCGAACTGCGCCTCGGTGAGCGTGTCGAGGAAGGCGATGGTCTTGTCGATCCGGGCCTGCAGTTCCGGGAACGTCTTCTCGTTGTCCTCGAACTTCGGGATCTCGACGCCGGCCAGCCGGGCGGCGGCGCCCTTGGCGGTGTCGGTGGCGATCTGCACCTGCGCCGTGAACGGCAGCATGTCCGGGTACAGGCGCGACGACAGGAAGGCGGACGGGTCGATCTTCCTGCCTTCGCAATGGGCCTCGGCCTTGGCGATGACGGCCGACAGGTTCTTCAGGATCGAGCGGTAAGGCACGACGGTGGCGGTGTACATGGACAGGGACATGACGGGTCTCCGGTTCTGGCGGTTTGGGCGGGAAGGCGCATTAAAGCGCAGCGCGGCAGTCCTTGCTCCGGGCGGGTCTTGCGATGCCCATGGCCGCGCTAACATCGGCCGCACGATGCCCGCGTCCACGAAACCCATCGCGCTCGTGCTGGCGTTGCAACTGGCAGGCACGGCGGCGCACGCACAGGCCGCCGCGTCGCCGGCGCAGCGCCGCAACTGGTTCGACGACCCGTTCATCCAGGCCACGCACGCCCTGCCGGGTTGTCCCGTCCCGGATCAACCGCTCATGACCGAAGCGGAGATGATCCACGACTCGCACTGGCGCGCCGAACGCGGCACCAGTTGCTACCAGTCGGGCCGCTGCCGGCTGCCGAACGCCTACCTGTACGACAAGGAAATCGTTCCCCGCGTCGTCAAGGCCATCGCCGCCGCCGACACGTTCGAGGACACGTCGATCTGGGTCGAGGGCCAGCGCCGCTGGGTGTGGCTCAAGGGGTGTGTCTCCACGCCCGGGCAGGCCGCCGAACTGGAGCGCATGGTGCGGCTGATCGACGACGTCGAGGCGGTCATTCCGCAACTGATCGTCGGCACCACCATGCCGCCGGGGCCGCCGGCCTATCGCCTGCCGCCGTGACGCGTCACGGCTTCTTCGGCGGCTGCCAGACGCGCACGTAGTCGACTTCCATCGTCACCGGAAAGATCGAATCGTCCACCGGCCCGCCCAGGTCGCCGCCGATCGCGAGGTCGAGCAGCAGGAACTGCGGGCCGTCGAAGGGCCACGCGCGCGCGGCACCGGCGGGGCCGACGTCCAGCCGCGGATACCTGAGGGTGTCGACGCCGTCGATGCCGAAGGTGATGTCGCGCTCCGTCCACAGCATCTGGTAGCGATGGAACGCGACGCAGGCGTCGGGCACCGTCACCACGGCGCCGACGCCATGCGCGCCGTTGCCCGCAGGGGTATGGATCGTGCTCATCACGCGGCCCGGGTTGCGGCCGATGTGTTCCATGATGTCGAGCTCGCCGTTGGCGGGCCAGTCGCCATGCGTGCCCAGCATCCAGATCGCCGGCCAGGTGCCGAGGCCGCACGGCAGCCTGGCGCGGATCTCGAAGAAGCCGGTCGTCCACTCGCCCAGCCCGCGCGTGACCAGGCGCGCCGACGTGTACGTCTGGCCGCCCCAGTCGGGTTGCGCGGACGGCGTCTCCCTGCGTGCCGTGATGACCAGCCTGCCGCCGCGCACCACCGCGTTCTCCGCGCGCGGCGCCGAGTAGTACTGCTGTTCGTGGTTGAACCAGCCCGGCTTGTTGAAGGCCGTGTCGCTGGCCCACTTATTCGGGTCGGGCAGGCCGTCGACGTCGAACTCGTCGTTCCACACCCTCTGCCAGCCGGCGGGCGGCTTCAGCGTCTCGGGCGGCGGCGGCGCGTCGGCCGCGGCAGCGATGCCGGACAGGCCGACGAGCAGCGTCGCAGGCAGCATCGCGAGCAGCGCACGCATCACGCGATCCGCAGGCCCGCGGCGTCGAACGCCAGCACCGGCGCCGCGACCGGCAGGAGCCCGACGCACGCGCCCGCGGCGAGGTGCGCATGCCCCGCGTCGACCTTCGCGTGCACCAGCTCGGCGAGGCCGTCGACGCGCAGGTGCAGCACGGAGATGTCGCCGAGGTGTTCGGCCATCGCCACCGTCGCGGGCACGCCCGCGCCGGGCGCGCCCACGCGCAGGTGCTCGGCGCGCACGCCCGCGCGCGACGCCTGCGCGGGCGCGTCGGGCAGCAGCAGTGCCCACAGCGCGCGATGCACGGGCGTCGCGTCGGCGCCGGGCCGGCCGACGAGATTGATGCGCGGCGCGCCCAGGAAGCCGGCCACGAACTCGTTGGCCGGCGCGTCGTACAGCGACAGCGGCGCGCCGAGCTGCTCGATGCGGCCCTGGTTGAAGACGGCGATGCGCGTGCCCATCGTCATCGCCTCGACCTGGTCGTGCGTCACGTAGATCATCGTCGTGCCCAGTTCGCGGTGCAGGCGCGACAGCTCGATGCGCATGTCCACGCGCAGCGCGGCGTCGAGGTTGGACAGCGGCTCGTCGAACAGGAACACGCGCGGCTTGCGCACGATGGCGCGGCCGATGGCCACGCGCTGGCGCTGCCCGCCCGACAGCTCCCTGGGCATGCGCTGCAGCAGGTCGCCGATGCGCAGCACGTCGGCCGCGCGCCTGACCTGCTGGTCGCGCTCCTGGCGGCCCACGCCGGACATCTTCAGCGCAAACCCCATGTTCTCCGCCACGGTCATGTGCGGGTACAGCGCGTAGTTCTGGAACACCATCGCCGCGCCGCGGTCGGAGGGCCGCTGGTCGTTCGCGCGCCGGCCGTCGATCAGCAGGTCGCCGCCGTCGATGGTCTCCAGGCCCGCGATCATGCGCAGCATCGTCGACTTGCCGCAGCCCGACGGTCCGACGAAGACCAGGAACTCGCCGTCGTCGACCTCGAGGTCGATGCCCTTGATGACGTCGACGGTGCCGAAGGACTTGCGCACGCTGCGCAGGCTCACGCGTCCCATCGCCTCAGGCTCCCGCCGCGCGCAACGCGCGGCACCGGGCGACCAGGTCGCGGTACCACAGCGCGCTGTCCTTGGGCGTGCGCTGCAGCGTGGCGTAGTCGACGTGCACGATGCCGAAGCGCTTGGCGTAGCCGCTGGCCCACTCGAAGTTGTCCATCAGGCTCCACACCATGTAGCCGGCCATGGGCACGCCGGCCGCCAGCGCCTGGCCCACCGCGGCGATGTGCGTGGCGAGGTAGTCGATGCGGTCGGCGTCGTGCACGCGGCCGTCGACGGTCGGATCCGGGAACGCACCGCCGTTCTCGGTGATGTAGGTGGGCGGCAGCCGGTAGTCGCGATGCATCGTCAGCAGCAGCTCGCGCAGGCCGTCGGGGTAGATCTCCCAGCCCATGGCTGTCTTCGGATAGGGCTTGTCCCTGGCCTCGATCGGGCCGGACGCGCTCGACAGCGCGCGCGAGTAGTAGTTGATGCCGATGTAGTCCATCGGCGTCGCGATGATCTCCATGTCGCCAGGCTCCGTCGCGGGAGCATCCGCGCCGAGTTCGGCCAATACCTCCGCCGGGTATTCGCCCCTGAACAGCGGGTCGGCGTACCAGCGGCGTCCGCGCGCATCGTCGAGCCGGGCCTGGGCCTTGTCGGCCTCGGAGTCGGTCAGCGGCATCTGGTGCGCCATGTTCAGCACGATGCCCAGCCTGGCCGTGGCGCCCTCGGCGCGCAGCGCCTGCAGCGCCAGGCCGTGGCTCAGGAGCAGGTGGTGCGACACCTGGATCGCCGTCCTGCGCGACCTGATGCCCGGCGCGAACGTGCCCTCCTCGTTGCCCAGCACGGCCACGACCCAGGGCTCGTTGTGCGTCGCGATGGCGGCGAGGCGGTCGCCCAGCCGGCGCTGGATGCCCAGCGCGTAGTCGACGAAGCGATGCACCGTGTCGCGCGACGCCCAGCCGCCCTTGTCCTGCAGGGCCTGCGGCAGGTCCCAGTGGTTGAGCGTGAGGTGCGGCGCCAGCCCGCGCGCGAGCAGGCCGTCGACGAGCCGGTCGTAGAACGCCAGCCCCGGCTCGTTCCACGCGCCCTCGCCCAGCGGCTGCACGCGCGGCCACGCGACGGAGAAGCGGTACAGGTCCAGGCCCAGGCTGGCGATCAGGTCGAGGTCGGCGCCGAGGCGGTGGTAGTGGTCGCAGGCGACGTCGCCGTTGCTCGCGTCGGCGATCGCGCCGGGCACGCGGCAGAACCGGTCCCAGATCGACTCGCCCTTGCCGTCCTCGAAGGCGGCGCCTTCGATCTGGAACGCGCTCGTGGCCACGCCCCACACGAAGTCGGGCGGGAACATGTTGGCAAGGGCGGTAGTGTTGGACATCATTTCACGGCACCGGCGGTGAGCCCGGCGATGAGCTGGCGCGACGTGATCGCGAAAAGGACGATGAGCGGGATGGTGGCGATCGCGGAGCCGCACATCAGCGCGCCCCACTCGGTGTTCATCGTGGACTGCAGGCTGCGCAGCGCGAGCGGCAGCGTGTAGTTGGGCAGGCTTCGCATCACGATCAGCGGGTTGATGAAGTTGTTCCACGACGTGATGAACGTGATCAGCGCCAGCGTGCCGAGCGCGGGCTTCATCAGCGGCAGCACGATGCGCCAGTAGATCGAGAACTCGCCGCAGCCGTCCATGCGCGCGGCCTCGACCAGTTCCCTGGGCACGGCCGATGCCGCGAACTGGCGCATCAGGAAGATGCCGAACGCGCTGGCGGCGCCGGGCACGTAGAGCGCGCGCTGCTGGTCGATCCAGCCGAGGGCGTCCATGATCATGAACATCGGGATCATGTTCATGAACGAGGGCAGCAGCATCGTGGCCATCACGAGCCCGAACAGCGCCTTCCTGAAGCGGAACTCCATCAGCGCGAACGCGTAGCCCGCCATCGAGCAGAACAGCAGCGTCAGCACGGTGGCCATGGCCGCCACGTAGACGCTCCAGCCGAGGTTGCGCCAGAACGGCAGCCGTTCGGTGAGCAGCTCGAAGTTGTGGACCAGGTCGTGGCCGAACCACAGCGGCGGCGGCAGGTTGAAGATCTCGCTGCGCGAATGCGTGGCGAAGACGAACATGAACCAGAACGGCGCCAGCATGAACAGCGCGCCGATCGCGACGATCAGGTACGCGACCCAGCGTGCGCCGCGCGCGGCGACACTCTCTTGCCAGATACCCACTGATGTATTGACCGCCGCGCTCATGCCTGGTCCCTTCGTGGCCGGAACGCGAGGTTCGTGATCCACGTCAGCAACGCCACCACCATGAACAGCAGCCACGACATCGCGCTCGCGCCGCCGAAGTCGTTGAAGTCGAACGCCTCGCGGAACAGGTAGACCGCCGACGTCATCGCCGACTGCTGCGGGCCGCCCTTGCCGCCGGTCAGGATGAACGGCTCCTCGAACAGCTGCAGGCCGCCGATGACGCTCAGCGTGACGCCGAAGAAGATCATCGGCTTGATGCTGGGCAGCGTGATGTGGAAGAACTGGCGCCAGCGGCTCGCGCCGTCCAGCGTCGCGGCTTCGTAGAGCTCGCCGGGGATGGTCTGCATCGCCGCGAGGTAAAGCACCGTGTTGAAGCCGACGTAGCGCCAGAACACGATGAATGCGATCGCCGGCTTGATGTGCGCCACGTCGTGCAGCCAGTCGACGTGCTGCATGCCCAACAGTTGCGCGAGCGCCGCGTTGACCAGGCCGTAGTCCTGCGAGAACAGCGCGTTGAACATGATCGCGATCGCGACGGTCGACGTGATGTAGGGCAGGAAGTACACCGCGATGACACCGTCGCGCAGCCGCTTGAACGAGGCGTGGATGAAGGCCGACAGCGGCAGCGCGACCAGGTGCTGCGGCACGCCCGAGGCGACCGCCAGCCACAGCGTGTTGCGCAGCGCCTTCCAGAACCACGCGTCCTTCAGCGCGAACGCGAAGTTGGACAGCCCGACGAACTCCATCGCCTTCAGCCCGCCGGTGGGCTCCCACGACTGGAACGCGAGGTACAGCGAGAAGCACAGCGGGAACACGCCGAACACCGCGAACAGGACCAGGAACGGGCTGATGAAGACGTACGGCGCCCACCTGGGCGACAGTCGGAGAAACGAGGGCAGGCGGCGCATGGTCAACGCTTGGCCCGCAGCTCGAGCAGTCGCGCAGTCTCCGACAGCGCCTGGGAGATGCTCACGCCGTCGTCGAGCACGCTGTCGAGCGCCGCGTTGACGGCATCCTCGGCGAACTTCGACTGCTTGTGGACGGCCGTCGCGGTGATGCGGCGCGCGGCCTCGCGCCAGAGCTCGCGCGCGCGCTGGCCGCCGAGGAAGGCCTGCGGCTCGGCGATGGCCGGATCGTCCTGCGCGGCCAGCAGCGCGGGGAAGGCGTCCTGCGTCTCGAGCGCGGCGAGCTGGCGCGCCGGATCGAGCGTCATCATCTCGATCAGCTCCCAGGCCAGCGCCTTCTTCGCGGGGTCGGAGTCGCGCGGGATCGCGTAATACGTGCCACCGTAAGAGACCCAGGTCGCCTCGGGCAGTTGCGCGGCACGCCATCGTCCCCGGGTGCCGGGTGCGACCCAGTTGGCCAGTTGTCCCACCATCCAGGATCCGCCGAGCTCGGTGGCCGTCGCGTTGCGGCGGAACGCCTCGGCCCACTCGTTGCTCCAGGTCTCGAGATGGCCCTCGAGACGATTGCGCCGCATGCGCAGCGAGAGTTCGAAGGCGCGATGGAAGCGCGGCGTGTCGACCAGCACGTTCGAGTCGCTGTCGAAGTAGATGCCCTGGCCCTTCTGCAGGCCGCCGCGGATCATCAGGTCCTTGAAGGTGCGCACGTTGGCGATCAGGTTGGCGCCGGTCGCCTTCTTGATCCGGATGCCGGCGTCGACGTAGGCGTCCCAGGACGGCTGCAGGTCGCTGGCCGCCACGCCCGCGCGTTCGAGCAGGTCCTGGCGATAGAGCAGCGTGCCCGGGCCGATGTCGGTGGGCGCGGCCACCACCTGGCCCTTGCGGTTGATCGCCTGGTCGTAGGCGTAGGCGACGAAGCGCGCGCGGTGGCGGCCGATGTCGTAGCGCGGCTGCAGCAGGTCGGACAGGCCACCGCCGTCGGAGAACTTGCCGACATACGAGGCCTCGAGCGCCATCACGTCGGGCAGGTAGACCGCGGTCGACAGCGCCGTGGTCATCGCGGTGTGGTGGTCGTCGTACTGGCGCATGACGACGTCGATCGCGACGTCGGGATGGCGCCGCGACCATTGCGGGATCGCGTCCTTGACGATCTGGTCGACCAGCGGGTACGCGGCCACCGTCAGCGTGCGCGCGGCGGCGGCGCGCACGCCCGGCGCGATGGCGGCGGCAGGCCGGCGGCGAGCACGCTGCGGCGCGACGTCGCGAACGTGCGCGGGCCGGGCGTCGTCTGCATGGGGTGTCTCTGCTGTTCTTGTGTCGGCAACGGGAATGACGCTCTGGATCGTTTGAAAGCGCTTTCAGCATTGTCGGGCGCAGCGCCGCCAAGACGTTACAGCGTAAACCCGCGCATGGCACGGGCTCGCGGCGCGACGGCTGCGCAGGCGCAGGTCAAGCTCACGCCATCAGTCTGCAAGCGCTTTCATGATAACCGTTCGCCGACGCCGTCAGCGCCGGCAAAGGAGGTTCAACGCGCGACGCGGCGGGTCGACTCGCGCGCCACGAGCTTCGGCGCCGGCAGGTCGGCCACCGGCTCGATGCCCTTGAGCATCGCCAGCATCGCCGCCGCCGCCTCGGATCCGATCTCGTAGACCGACTGGCGGATCGTCGTCAGCGGCGGCACCGAGAACTTGGCCGGCGCGAGGTCGTCGAAGCCCACCAGCGAGACATCGTCGGGCACGCGCACGTTGCGCCGGTACAGGCCGAGCGCGGCGCCGATGGCGGTCTGGTCGTTGGCCGCGAAGATCGCGCTGAACGCGAGGCCGCTCTCCAGCAGGCGGTTGACGGCCATCAGGCCGCCGGCTTCGGTGAAGTCGCCCTCCAGCACGAGCGCCGGGTCGAACGCGATGCCCGCGCGCTCCAGCGCGGCGCGATAGCCCGCCTCGCGGTCGAGCGCGTCCTTGTGCAGCGGGTCGCCGGCGATGAACGCGATGCGGCGGTGGCCGCACTCGATCAGGTGTTGCGTGGCGAGCAGGCCGCCGGTGTGGTTGTCGAAGGCGATCGAGAAGATGCGGTCGGTGTGCAGTTCGCGTCCGACGACGACCATCGGCACCTGCTGCGCATACGTCGCCAGCGACTCGTTGGACATGCGCCCCGCCAGCACGATGAGCCCGTCGACGCGGCGCGACATCAGCGCCTCCATCGCCTTGTGCTCCTCGGCCTCGTGCCAATGGCCGCTGACGAAGATCGGGATGTAGCCGGCGACCTCGAGGCGATCCTCGATGCCGCGCAGCGCTTCGCCGTAGAACGGGCTGTTGATGGTCTGGGTCAGCACGCCCACGCTCAGCGTGCGCCCGCCGGCCAGGCCGCGCGCCACCGGGTTCGGCCGGAAGCCCAGCGTGCGGATCGCCTCGTCGATGGCCTCGCGCTTCTCGGGACTGACCGTGGCCGTGCCGTTGAGGATGCGCGACACGGTGCTGGGCGAGACGCCGGCCGCCTTGGCCACCATCCCGAGCGTGACCGTGCCCGTGCCGGAAGGCGTGGACGCGGTGCTGGGAGAGCGTTTTCGGCGGGCGGGAGGCTGGATCATCGGTCAGCGGGCTGGAAATCGGGCAATGCTGCGAGTGTAGGCGTGGAAGCGCTTTCGCGTTCGGCCGCGCCGGCGCTCGCGTCACGCGCTCGCGAACGCCTCAGAGCGCCCGCGTCAGCGCGCGCACCCGGGCGTCGCGCAACCACAATCCGCCCCACACGACGGCGGCGATCACCAGCGAGGTCACGATCGGCGGCACCGCGCCGGTGCCGACGCGCACGTGCGCGCAGATCGCGCCGCCCAGGTAGCCGGTGATCAGCACCGCGCCGAAGACCGCCGTGCGCGGGATCGCGTACAGCAGCGTCGACGCGACCAGCACCGCCCCGATGCCTTGCCAGACGGCCGGGTTCGGCGGGAAGCCGATCTCGGCCGCCGCGCTGACCACCTGCGGCAGCGCGAGCAGTTGCGAGAGGCCGTCGGCCAGCAGGAACAGCACCGAGAGCACGCTGAGGACAAGGCCGGCGCGGCGCGTCGTCCGGGAAACAGGCAAGGTCGTCGCGGTCACCGGAACCTCCGTTGTTGGTCGGCCGCTCCCGGGCGGGAGGCGGGTCGACTTTACGGAGCGGGGGCGGCCATCACAATGCGCGGCAACCCGTGCAGGTGCTTGTCCGATGGACTCAGAGAACGGTGCGGCTCGCCATCGCCTCGAGTTCGCCGGGCGCCAGGACGCGCAGGCACGGTTCGCCGTCGTGCGTGGCCAGGCCGTGCATCTCGATGGACTTCTGCATGCGCATGATGCGCGTGAGGAAGGCGATGATCTCGGGCGTGATCACCTGGCCCGGCACCAGGACAGGGATGCCCGGCGGATAAGGCGTGATCTGGTCGCAGCACACGCGGCCGTCGAGCGCCTTGTTCGGCTGGCCCTGGTCGTCGAGCAAGGGGATGCGCTCCCCGTATTCGTAGAACGCGTCGCGCGGCAGGCAGGCCAGGCGGGTGAAGTGCGGCAGCTCGGGCATGCGCGCGCTCGCCCGCTCGGGGCGGCGTTCCTTCGACAGCCGCAGCAGCGCGTCGAACAGGCGCGACACCTTGGAGCGCGTCGTGCCCACCGTCAGCAGCAGCGTCAGCGTGTTGTGCGTCGACTTCTCGACCTGGATGTTGAAGCGCTCGAACAGCTCCTCGCGCAACTCGTCCGACGAGAAGCCCGAGGCCGTGATGTCGATCGTGATCTTGGTCGGGTCGAGCCGGATGCCGTCGTCGGCCAGTTCTTCCGGCAGCAGGTCGGCCAGCTCCAGCGCGCGGAACGCGCCGGTGGCGTTGATCTTCTCGCGCAGCTCCGAGGCGTACTTCAGCGAGCGGTCCAGCAGCCGGTAGCCCTCCATCACCGCCTGCTTGCGCGCCACGTCCAGGCTCGCGATCAGGTTGTACTGCGGACTGGTCGACGCGTGCATGTTGAAGTTCTCGCGGAACAGGTGCTCATCGAACAGCGGGTCGTTGACGTGGATCATGCTGGCCTGCGAGAAGGCCGACAGCACCTTGTGCGTGCTCTGCGTGCAGTAGTCGGCGCCGCTTTCCAGCGCGGTCGGGCGCAGCTCCGGATGGAAGCGCGCATGGCCGTACCAGGCCTCGTCGACGATCACCTTGATGCCCGCGTCGTGCGCCGCCTCGATGATCGGCTTCAGGTCGTAGCGCAGGCCGTCGTAGGTGCACGACGTGAGGATCAGCACGCGCGCATCGGGATGCGCGGCGATGGCGGCCAGCACCGTCGCGCGCGGCACCGGGCCGAACAGGCCGTACTTGCGGTTGACCGACGAGTCGAGATAGATCGGCTGCGCGCCAGACAGGATCACGCCGTGGTGCACCGACTTGTGGCAGTTGCGGTCGAGCAGCATCTTGTCGCCCGGCGCCAGCAGCGTCTGGAAGATCACCTTGTTGGCGGTCGACGTGCCGTTCGTCGCGAAGTAGGTCTTGCGCGCGCCGAAGGCCTGCGCGGCCAGGCGCTGGGCCTGCACGATGACGCCGGTCGGGTGCAGCAGCGAGTCGAGCATCTCCACCGACACCGACAGGTCGGCGCGCAGCAGGTTCTCGCCGGCGAAGTCGTAGAAGTCGCCCACCCACGGGCTGCCCTTGTACGAGTCGCCGCCGGCGTGGCCGGGCGTGTGCCAGCTGTCCTTGGCCATGCGCACGTAGTTCTTCAGCTCGTCGTAGAACGGGGTGGCCGACTTCTCGGCGATCTCGGCGGCCAGGATGCGCGCCCAGCCGTTGTAGTCGCGCTCGCCGCGGTAGAAGTAGCCGTGCACGACGTTGCTGGCGAGGCTTTCCAGCAGCAGCTTGTTCTCGTCGTCCTCGAGGGTGACGTACAGCGACAGCTCCGGACGCAGCGCGATGATGTCCTGCGCCATCGTCGCGACATCCTGGTGGCGCGCGCTCCCCTGGCCCGGCCTGGCGGCCGGCGTGTGGTCGCCGTGGTCGATCAGCACGATCTGCACGTCGCCGTCGGCGCGCACGCACGAGATCGCGGCGCCGGCGTCGGTGGCGGGCACGGCCAGGAGATCGAACGGGTTGTCCAGCTTCTGCGCCGCCGCGTTGATGCCCGCGACCACCTCGTCGCGCCAGCCCGGGTCGGCGCTCACCACCAGGACATGGCTCATCGGTTTGGTCGTCTTGATCTCGGGCATGGGGTTCTCGCGGTGGCGGCCGGCAGCCCGGCGAGGGGCGCCTGGAATCGTTTCGGGAAGGCAGCGGAGGCTTCGGCAACGGCGTGAAACGCGTCACGGAACAGGCGTCCCTGCAAACCCGCCATCGTAGAACACAACACGAAGTGGAAAATTCTGGCAAAATACCTGTTGACGCTGCGAATGCACTTCAAAACCGTCGTCCCTTCACAGGGAAGGCGGCCGAAAAGGCCGCACGTCTTCGCTCATCCCCTCTGACCTTCTCAAGCCGGTCTGCTGCAAATCCCCGACGGAACCAAGGGTCATCCCTGAAGCTCCTGCCCGGTGGAAACGCACTCGGAAACGGTTGTGGTCGGCGGCGATGCCGTCGCTACCAGACGTTTCCTGGGCAACAACCCTCCGCTGGCCAACCTGGCACACGCGGCGGCCGCCCCGTTATCTTCTAACGCGACCTGATTGGTGCTGCCAAGCTCACATCTTTGGCAGGCAGCGCCGTGGCGCAACTTCCGTGCTCGGGCAACACCCGCAGCGCGTGGGTAACGCTGTGCTTGAAAGTGATCCATGAGTTTCGATACCCAATCCCCGCTCGGCAACGAAGAACAACAAGACGACGCCGTGCAACCCGAAGCGCAGGCCACCGGCTTCGCGACGCTGGGCCTGTCCCCTGAAATCCTGCGCTCCGTGACGGAAGCCGGCTACACCGAACCGACCGACGTCCAGTTGCAGGCCATCCCCGCCGCCATCGCCGGCGTCGACCTGCTCGTGTCCTCGCGCACGGGCTCCGGCAAGACCGCGGCCTTCGTGCTGCCGGCGCTGCAGCGCGTGATCGAAGCGCGCCGCGACCCGGCCAAGAAGCGCGAACGCGGTGCACCGAGCGGCCCGCGCGTGCTGATCCTCGCGCCGACCCGCGAACTGGCCATGCAGGTCAGCAAGGCCTGCTCCGTCTACGGCCGCAACGTGCAAGGGCTGCGCGTGGCCACCGTCGTCGGCGGCGTGCCCTACATCGCCCAGCTGAAGGCGCTGCGCGGCCCGCTGGACATCCTGATCGCCACCCCGGGTCGCCTGATCGACCACATGGGCAGCGGCAAGGCGATGATGTCGCAGGTCGAACTGCTGATCCTCGACGAAGCCGACCGCATGCTCGACATGGGCTTCATCGACGACATCCACCACGTCGCCAAGGAACTGTCGGCCGAGCGCCAGACCATGATGTTCAGCGCCACGTTCGACGGCACCGTCGGCGGCCTGGCCAAGGAACTGACGCACGACGCGCAGCGCATCCGCGTCTCGGCCCCGACCGAGCAGCACGCGCAGATCGAGCAACGCCTGCACTGGGCGGACAACCGCAAGCACCGCGACGACCTGCTCGACCAGCTGCTGACCGACCGCAACATGGAACAGGCCGTCGTCTTCACGAGCACCCAGCGCGACGCCGACGAACTGGCCGACCGCCTGCAGCAGATCGGCCACTCGGTCGCCGCGCTGCACGGCGGCATGCCGCAAGGCCGCCGCAACCGCGT
>CAIMXF010000471.1 GCA_903845345.1 uncultured beta proteobacterium | reverse complement strand
TCGCGCACCTCGTCCTTGAACAGGTCGCGCAGCGGCTCCAGCAGCTTCAGGCCGAGCTGCTCGGGCAGCCCTCCGACGTTGTGGTGGCTCTTGATCGTCGTGGCCTTCTTGGTCTTCGCGCCACCGGACTCGACGACGTCCGGATAGATCGTGCCCTGCGCCAGCCACTGCGCGCCCTGGTGGCCGCCGCCGCCTGCCTTCAGCTTCGCGGCCTCGGCCTTGAAGACCTCGACGAACTCGCGGCCGATGATCTTGCGCTTCTGCTCGGGGTCGGTGACGCCGGCCAGGTGGCCCAGGAACTGCGCGCTCGCGTCGACGTGGATGACCTTGGCCTGCAGGCGGCCCGCGAACATCTCCATCACCATCTTGCCTTCGTCCAGGCGCAGCAGGCCGTGGTCGACGAACACGCAGGTGAGCTGGTCGCCGATCGCGCGATGGATCAGCGCCGCGGCCACGCTCGAGTCGACGCCGCCGGACAGGCCGAGGATGACCTCCTCGTCGCCGACCTGCTCGCGGATGCGCTTGACGGCCTCCTCCACGTGGTCGTTCATGATCCAGTCGGCCTTGGCACCCGCGATGTTCAGCACGAAGCGCTCGAGCAGCGCCTTGCCCTGCACCGTGTGCGTGACTTCGGGGTGGAACTGCACGCCGTAGTAGCCGCGCGATTCGTCGGCGATGCCGGCGATCGGGCAGTTGCCCGTGCTGGCCATCAGCGAGAAGCCCGGCGGCAGACGGGTGACCTTGTCGCCGTGGCTCATCCACACCTTGAGCATGCCGTGGCCTTCGGGGGTGATGAAGTCCTCGATGCCTTCGAGCAGCTTCGTGTGCCCGTGCGCGCGCACCTCCGCGTAGCCGAACTCGCGCGCGTGCGCGGGCTCCACCTCGCCGCCCTGCTGCACCGTCATCGCGAACATGCCGTAGCAGATGCCCAGCACGGGCACCTTCGAATCCCATACCGCCTGCGGCGCGCGCAGCTCGGCGTCCTCATAGGTGCTCGCGTGGCTGCCCGACAGGATGATGCCCTTGGCGCCGAACGAACGGATGAATTCGTCGGACACGTCGTTGGGATGGATCTCGCAGTAGACATGCGCCTCGCGCACGCGGCGCGCGATGAGTTGCGTGACCTGGGAGCCGAAATCGAGGATGAGGATCTTGTCGTGCATGGCGGCTGGGCGGGTGAGGAAGAAGGTTTCAGGAATGCGCGGCGACCGGAGTCCCCGCCGCGTCGGCGCGGAGCCGGCGGAAATGCAGCACGGTCATGAGCATCGCGCACAATTGCAGCGCGGCGCAGACGTAGTACGGGACGCCGAGGCGCCAGTCGCCGCGCGGCGCGTCGGCGACGCTGCGCAGCAGCAGCGGTCCGACGACCGGCGCGAGCACCGCGGTGAGGCTGGACAGGCCGGAGACGGCGCCCATCGTCTGGCCCTGCGTGTTCGCTTCGGCGGCGTTGGCGATCAAGGACTGCAGCGATGCGCCGGCCGCGAAGCCCAGCACGTTGCAGGCGACGACCGCGTACATCATCCAGCCCTGCGGCGCCGCGCCCCAGCACACGTAGGCGATGGCCGAGGACACGAGCCCGGCGACGACCAGGCGCTGCACCGACATCAGCTTCGACAGCCTGCCCACCAGCACGCCCTGCACCAGCACGGACATCGCGCCGACCGCGCACAGCGACCAGCCGATCTGCTGCGGCTGCCAGCCGAACTTCAGCTGCGTGTACAGCGCCCAGGTGCCCTGCAGGATGAACTGCGCCAGCGACGCGAACGTGACCACGCCCAGCAGCGCGCCCATGCTCTTCAACTGGGCGAGGTGCATCAGCGAGCCGATCGGATTCGCGCGCGCCCAGCTGAACGGCTGGCGGCGTTCGGGCGGCAGCGACTCGGGCAGCACGAAGAATCCGTAGAGCCAGTTGCAGACGGCCAGCACGCCGGCGCAGTAGAACGGCAGGCGCAGGTCGATCCCGCCGAGCAGGCCGCCCAGCACCGGGCCGAGGATGAAGCCGAGGCCGAACATCGCGCCCAGCATGCCGAAGCGCCTGGCTCGGTCTTCCGGCGCCGTGATGTCGGACACGTAGGCGTTGGCCACCGCGACGTTGGACTGCAGCGCGCCCGCGACCAGGCGCACCGCGATCAGCATCCACAACGCCGTGGCCATCGCGGTGCCGAAGAAGCTCAGCGCCAGGCCGCTGAAGCCGATCAGCAGCACCGGCCGGCGCCCGAAGCGGTCGGACAGCGCGCCCAGGATCGGCGAGCCGATGAAGTTGGCGACGCCGAACGCCATCGCCACCCAGGCGTACGCGCCGACCTGCGCGGAGGGCGTGGCCTCGAAGCTGGCCACCAGCTTGGGCAGCACGGGGATGATCAGGCCGATCGAGATCATGTCGATCAGCACCGTGCCCATGATGAACGGCATCGCCGCCCGGCGCTTGCCAGGGGCGGTGGCGGATTCGGCGACGGGTGACTGATCGGCGTTCACGGGGTCGTGTCGGGTGAGGTTCGTCTCGTGTCGACCGTCGCCGCGGTCGATCTTCGAAGGGTTCCGAAGCGCAGCCGCCCGGCGAACCGGGCGGCTGTCCTTCGGCGTGGCGTCGATCAGTCGGCCCGGTAGTTCGGGGCTTCCTTGGTGATCTGCACGTCGTGCACATGGCTCTCGCGAATGCCCGCCGAGGTGATCTCGACGAATTCCGCCTTGTTGCGCATGTCGTCGATCGTCGGGCAGCCGCAGTAGCCCATCGAGGCGCGCAGGCCGCCGGCCATCTGGAACAGGATCGAGACGACCGAGCCCTTGTACGGCACGCGGCCCTCGATGCCTTCGGGCACCAGCTTGTCGGCGTTCGGGTTGTCGTCGGCTTCCTGGAAGTAGCGATCGGCCGAGCCGGCCTTCATCGCGCCGATCGAGCCCATGCCGCGGTAGCTCTTGTAGCTGCGGCCCTGGAACAGGATGACCTCGCCCGGCGCCTCTTCGGTGCCGGCGAACATGCCGCCCATCATCACGGTGCTCGCGCCCGCGGCGATGGCCTTGGCGATGTCGCCCGAGTAGCGGATGCCGCCGTCGCCGATCAGCGGCACGCCGGTGCCCTGCAGCGCGGTGGCGACGTTGTCGATGGCCATGACCTGCGGCACGCCGACACCGGCGACGATGCGCGTGGTGCAGATCGAGCCCGGGCCGATGCCGACCTTGACGGCGTCGGCGCCGGCCTCGGCCAGCGCCAGCGCGGCCGCGCCGGTGGCGATGTTGCCGCCGATGACGTCGACCTGCGGGAAGTTCTTCTTGACCCAGCGCACGCGGTCGATCACGCCCTGGCTGTGGCCGTGGGCGGTGTCGACGACGATGGCGTCGACGCCGGCTCGGGCCAGCAGCTCGACGCGCTCCTCGGTGCCGTCGCCCACGCCGACCGCCGCGGCCACGCGCAGCTTGCCGTGCGAATCGCGCGCGGCGTTCGGGAAGGTGTTCTGCTTGGTGATGTCCTTGACGGTGAACAGCCCGCGCAGCTCGAAGGCATCGTTGACGACCAGCACGCGCTCCAGCTTGTGGCGGTGCATCAGCTCCTTGGCGACGGCGAGCGAGGTGCCCTCGGGCACCGTGATGAGCCTGTCCTGCGGTGTCATGATCTCGCGCACCGGGGCGTCCATGCGCGTCTCGAAACGCAGGTCGCGGTTGGTGACGATGCCCACGACGCGGCCGTTGTCGACCACCGGGAACCCCGACACGCCATGCAGCCTGGACAGCTCCATGACGTCGCGCACGCGCGCGCCCGGCGCGATCGTCACCGGATCGCGCAGCAGGCCCGACTCGTAGCGCTTGACGCGCGCCACTTCGGCGGCCTGCTGCATCGCCGTGAGGTTCTTGTGGATGACGCCGATGCCGCCTTCCTGTGCGATCGCGATCGCCAGGCGGGCCTCCGTCACGGTGTCCATCGCCGCCGAGACGACCGGCAGGTTCAGGAGGATGTTGCGGGTGAAATGAGTCCGCAGGCTGGTGTCGCGGGGCAACACCTGGGAATATGCCGGCACCAACAACACGTCGTCGAAGGTGAGCGCTTTGCCTAGAAGGCGCATAGAGGAAGCTCCAGACGCAAAAGCGGATTATACGGACTCCGCGAGCCCTTGCTCTGCCGCGCGGTCGGGAACGCCTTCCGGACGTGCGGCAAGCCGCGGATTTGTTTGCGATTTGTCACCACTGCAGGGCACTACACTGGCCGGTGGCGCCGCCGATGACACGAGAATGTCAACGTGCCGCCGTCGCGCCACGTTGGTCTCCCATACTCCTTCGGCCGCCGACCCGGCAGGCTCCAAATCCATGCAAAAGACCGCCCTGCCCTTCGTCGCCTGCCTGCTGGCGCTCGCCGTCGCCGGTGCGCACGCACAGTCTCTCTGGAAGTGGCGCGACGCCTCGGGTCAACTGCACATCAGCGACACCCCGCCGCCGCCGGGCACGCCGGCCAAGAACATCGTGAGCAGCCCGGCGGGCGGCGTCGTGGCGCCGCCGTCGTCGCTGTCGCCGGCCGCGGCGCCGGCCAGCAGCGCGACGGGCGACCCCGCGGCTGCGGCGCTGGACAAGAAGAAGAAGGCCGCCGACCAGGAAAAGGCCGACCAGGCCAAGGCCGCCAAGGCCGATATCGACGCGAAGAACGCGGCGATCCGCAAGGAGAACTGCTCGCGCGCGCAGTCCGCGCTCGCCGCCTTGCAGAGCGGCCAGCGCATGGCGCGCTTCAACGCCCAGGGCGAGCGCGAGGTGCTCGACGACGCCGGCCGCGCCGAAGAGACCAGGCACGCGCAGGACGCGGTCAACAGCAACTGCAGCGCGGCACCCGCGGCGCAATAGCGACGAACGGCCGCGGCCTCAGCGCTTGCGGCCGGCGTAGCCGCGCCGGCGCAGCGCGTCGATGCCGCCCGCCGCCTCGAAGCGCACGCGGCGCGCGGTCATCGGGTCGATCTGCAGGTCGCGCAGCACCTCCACCCGGTCGCCATCGCGCAGCACGTGTGCCAGCGGCCGCGACCTGCTCCACACCGCCACCGACAAGCCCGCCGCCGCGAACGCCGCATCGCCTTGCGCCGCGCTGGCGAGCGCCGGCCAGCCGGCCGCCTCCAGCGCCGCGGCCACCGTCGAGCCCGCCGGCAACATCAGGGCGACGGCCGGCGTCTCGCGCGCGGACGGGCTCCACACCACCTGCACCGCGATGTCAGCGCTCTCCATAGACCTGCGCCGCGCGCTTGACGAACGAGTCGACGAAGGTATTGGCCACCTGGTCGAACACCGGGCTCAGCACCGCCTCGAACACGCGGTTGGAGAACGCATAGGCCAGGTCGAACTCCACGCGGCAGGCCACGGGCTCGTCGGGATTGGGCGGCCGGGTCGGGTCGGGCGACTTGAGCGGCTTGAACGTCCACACGCCATCGAGTTGCGAGAACGGGCCGTCCACCAGCGCGAGTTTCACCGACTCGCCCGGCACCTCCTCGTTGCGCGTGGTGAACGACTGGCGCACGCCCGCGTACGACAGCGCCAGCCGCGCGGTCATGCCCGCGGGCGCGCCCGTTGCCGGATCGGCCTCATGACGTTCGAGCACGGTGCTGGATTCGCACCACGGCAGGAACTTCGGATAGTCGTCCACCGCGACGACGAGCTCGTACATTTCGCGGGCGGAGTACCAGAGCAGAACGGACTTCTTGACGTGCTTCATACAATGGTTGAATTTTAAGCGCCCCATGTCCGCCTTCATCGCAGAGAACCGCCGCGCGCGGTTCGAATACCACATCGAAGAGACGTACGAAGCCGGACTGGTCCTGCAAGGCTGGGAAGTGAAGGCGATCCGTGCGGGACAGGTGCAGCTGACCGACGGCTACGTGGTCATCAAGGGCGGCGAGCTGCACATGATCGGCTGCCGCATCAATGCGCTGCGGTCGGCGTCGACGCACGTCAACCCCGAAGCCGATCGCACCAAGAAGCTGCTGATGCGAAGCGAGGAGATCAAGCGGCTGATCGGCAAGGTGGAGCAGCGCGGCTTCACGATGGTGCCGCTGAACCTGCACTTCAAGGGCAGCTACGTGAAGGCCGACATCGCGCTGGCCAAGGGCAAGGCCGATCACGACAAGCGCAACACGATCAAGGAGCGCGACTGGGAGCGCGAGAAGGGCCGGCTGATGCGGCACAAGGTCTCCGGCCCGAAGACCTGACGGCCACCAGCCGCTGAGTACAGCGGCCACCTCCCAAGGAGGGCTCGTCCTTGCTCCGGAGCGGCCGAGCGGCTTTCACCCGTCGCTCGCGTTCTCAGCGCACCGCCAGTGTCGCCAGCCCGGCCTCGAGGTCGCGGATCAGGTCGTCCACGTCCTCGAGCCCGATCGACAGCCGCACCATCGTGCCGCGGTAGCCCGAACCGACGCGCCCCGAGCCGGGGCGGTACGGCACCGCCAGGCTCATCGGGCCGGCCCACGACCAGCCGATGCCGAACAGGCGCAGGCCGTCGACGAAGCGGTCGACGCGTTCGGGCGCGATCGCCGGATCGAACTCCAGCGTCACCAGCCCCGCGGCCGCGCGGCATTGCGCGGCCCAGTGCTCGTGGCCGGGCGATCCCGGCGTCGCCGGATGCAGCACGCGCACGATCTCGCGCCGGCCCAGCGCCCAACGGGCGATGCGGCGCGAGGCGGCGTCCTGTGCCGCGTAGCGCAGCGCGATCGTGGGCAGGCCGCGCAGCACCAGCTCGACGTCGTTCGGCCCCACGCCCAGGCCGAGCCGGCTGTGCGTCAGGGCGATGCGCTCGTACAGCGACTGCGAGCGCGTCACGACCGAGCCCATCATCAGGTCGGCGCCACCGGACGGGTACTTGGTCAGCGCATGCACCGTGAGGTCGGCGCCCAGCGCGGGCTCGGCATCCGGGTCGAGATCGAACGCGTCGAAGGCGATGCCGCTGCCCCAGGTGTTGTCCAGGCCCACGACCGCCTGCGGCGCGTGCGCGCGCACGGTGCGCACCAGGCCCCGCAGGTCGGGAAACTCCAGCGTCACCGAGCCCGGCGGCTCGATCCACACCAGCTTGACGTCGTCGCCCAGCGCGGCGCGCAGCGACCCGGCGTCCATCGGATCGTAGAAGCGATGCGCGATGCCCCAGCGCGCCAGTTCGTGCGCCGCGACGTTCTTGTTGGGGAAATACGCGTTGTCCGGGATCAGTACCGTGTCGCCGCCGGAAAGCAGCGCCTGGTCGACCAGCGCGATCGCGGCCAGCCCGCTGGGCACCAGGATCGCGTGCGTGCCGCCTTCCAGCGTGGCCAGGCGCGCCTCCAGCGTGAATGACGTCGGCGTGCCGTGCAGCCCGTACGTGTAGGCGCTCTTGTCGACCCAGTTGGCCGTGCGCTGCGCCTGGACGCTCTCGAACAGCACGGTCGACGCGCGGAACACGCCCGGCGCCACCGCGCCGAAGCCGGCCGGCGCGACGTAATCGTGGTGGATCTGCCGCGTGGACGGCGCGTCCCGGTGCTTGTCGACGCTCATCTCAGATCGGCAGAGCGACCAGGTCGTGGCCCTCGGTGGCGACGATGCGGGCGCGCGTGAACTCGCCCACCTTCAGCTGCTTGGACAGCTTCTCGGGCGGCAGCAGCCGCACGATGCCGTCGATCTCCGGCGCATCGGCGTACGAGCGGCCGACGCCGCCCTTCTTCCCGAGCATCGGCGCCTTGTCGACGAGGATCTGCATCGTCGCGCCGACGCGGCGCTGCAGCTTCGCGGCCGACACCTCCTCGGCCACCGCCATGAAGCGCGCGCGGCGCTCCTCGCGCAGTGCCTGCGGCAACGGGCCCTCGATCTCGTTGGCCGTCGCGCCTTCCACGGGCGAATAGGCGAAGCAGCCGGCGCGGTCGATCTGCGCCTCGCGCAGGAAGTCGAGCAGGGTCTGGAATTCCTCCTCGGTCTCGCCCGGGAAGCCTGCGATGAACGTGCTGCGGATCACGAGCTCGGGGCACTTCTCGCGCCACATCTGGATGCGCTCGAGCGTGCGCTCGCCGGTGCCGGGACGCTTCATGCGCTTGAGCACGGCCGGGTGGGCATGCTGGAACGGGATGTCGAGGTAAGGCAGGATCCGCCCGCCGGCCATCAGGTCGATCACGTTGTCGACGTGCGGATACGGGTACACGTAATGCAGCCGCACCCACGCGCCGTACTTCGCGGCGAGGTCGCCCAGGCGCTCGCACAGGTCCAGCATGCGGGTCTTGACGGGCTTGCCATCCCAGAAGCCGGTGCGGTACTGCACGTCGACGCCGTAGGCCGAGGTGTCCTGGCTCACCACCAGCAGTTCCTTGACGCCCGCCTCGAACAGGCGCTGCGCCTCGCCCAGCACGTCGCCGATCGGCCGCGACACCAGGTCGCCGCGCATGCTGGGGATGATGCAGAACGTGCAGCGATGGTTGCAGCCCTCGCTGATCTTCAGGTACGCGTAATGGCGCGGCGTCAGCTTGATGCCTTGCGGCGGCACGAGGTCGATGAACGGGTCGTGCGGCTTGGGCACGTGCAGGTGGACGGCGTCCATTACTTCCTGCGTGGCGTGCGGGCCGGTGACGGCCAGCACCTTGGGATGGATCTCGCGGATCAGGTTGTCGCCGCCGGCCTTGCCCGGCTTCGCGCCCAGGCAGCCGGTCACGATCACCTTTCCGTTCTCGGCCAGCGCCTCGCCGATCGCGTCCAGGCTTTCCTTGACCGCGTCGTCGATGAACCCGCAGGTGTTGACCACCACCAGGTCGGCGCCCGCATAGCTCTTGCTGGTGCCGTAGCCTTCGGCGCGCAGCTGCGTGAGGATGAGCTCGGAGTCGGTGAGGGCCTTCGGGCAGCCCAGGGAAACAAAGGCGATGGTCGGTTCCGCCTTGGCTGGCACGGGGGCGAGCGGGGCGTCGGTGGTGGCGTTCATCCCTCGATTGTCCCGCATCCCTGCCGCGCGCGCGTCGAAAAGGCCTTGCGCCAAGGCGTTGGCGTGAAATCCAGCCGGGCGCACTCCGAACTCGACAGGGGTCATTCCGTCCCGGGTCGTATGCTGCGAATGCTTCGAAATGAGAGACGAACGCCATGTGCCGCAACATCAAGACGCTGTTCAACTTCGACCCGCCCGCCACCGAGGTGGAGATACGCGACGCGTCGCTGCAGTTCGTGCGCAAGCTCAGCGGCTTCAGCGTGCCGTCGAAGGCCAACGAGGCGGCGTTCGAGCGGGCGGTCGACGAGGTGGCGGCGTCGGCGCGCGCGCTGATCGCCTCGCTGGTCACGACGGCCGCGCCGCACGACCGCGAGGTCGAGGCGGCCAAGGCACGCGCACGTTCCGTGGCGCGATTCGGCGCGCGGACCTGATCGACGTCGATGCGGCACGCTCGCGCGACCGCTGCGGCTTTCTAGCGCCGGGGCGGCGTGCAGCTCATTCGCGCCGTGCGCAGCTGCTCGCCGACGAGCAGGGAGCGGTCATGGATCAGCAGGTTGCGGCAGACCGCCTGCACGTCCTTGGTGGACATGCCGAAGCGCACAAGATAGGCCGCTCCAGGTGCCGCCGGATCGGCGATCTTGACGACGTAGGCGCCGGCCAGGCCGGCGTCCTGGTCGACGCCCGCAAGTTCGGGCGGCAAGGCCTTGACGCAGTGGGCGCCGACGCTGCCGAACAGGCCCGGATCCGCCCCGGGCATCGCCTTGCGGCAGGCGGCCGGATCGCCGCTGGCGATCACCTTCACCTGCACCGTGCGAACGCCGGGGGCGTCGTGCGCCTGTGGCTGCGCGACCACGTACAGCGGCGCCGCGGCCACCAGCGACGCGGCGCACGCCAGCACGGCGCCGAGCGCCGCGCGCGCGATCGAGCCGCTCACTTTCGCACCGGCGGGAAGCCGGGGATCGGGAAGATCGACTCGCCCGGCTTGGTCATCTGTTCCTGCATCTGCTCGAACAGCTTCTTCGACTGCTCGAGGTAGCTGCCCATCAGGTTCTGCATCATCGGCGCCTGGCCGCTGATGAGCTTGGTCCACCCTTCGGGCGTGAGCGGCGACGCGCCGGCGCTCGGCTGCGCGAAGCGACCCTGCATCTCGGCCAGCGCCTGCAGGTTCTTCTCGAGGTACGAGCCCATCACGCCCTGCATGGCATGGCCGTAGAAGCGGATGATCTGCGCCAGCATCTGGGTATTGAACATCGGCACGCCGCCGGTTTCTTCCTCGAGGATGATCTGCAGCAGGATCGCGCGCGTGAGCTCGTCGCCGGACTTGGCGTCGCGCACCTCGAACGGCGCGCCCTCGAGCACCATCTTCTTGACGTCGGCCAGCGTGATGTACGAGCTGGTGAGCGTGTCGTAGAGCCGCCGGTTGGGATACTTCTTGAGGATGCGGATGCCCGCGGGCGCGCCCGGATCGGCGTTGGCCTTGGTGGTGCGACGCGTCGTGACCATGAGATGTCCCCGTTCGAATGGATGCGATGTCGCCTTGATTCTAGGGGCGGGGCGTTGCACTGCAGCAAGGGTAACCCCCGTTCGTTGCCCGTTCGTCGTGGACTTGCGCAAGCGCGCCGCGCCCGGCCCGCGCGACAGGGTCTTCGCGGGCCTTGTACCCTCGCAGTCCTTGACCTCACCCCTCCATGAGAAACGACGTATGAGCACCGAACGACGCATCGAGCACGACGCCTGGGGCGACATCCCCGTTCCGGGCGACCGCCTGTGGGGCGCGCAGACGCAGCGCTCCATCGAGCATTTCGCGATCTCCACCGAGCGCATGCCGCCCGAGCTGCTGCACGCGCTGGCGCTGGTCAAGAGCGCGGCCGCGCGCGTCAACGAACGCACGGGCAGGCTGGCGAAGAACAAGGCCGACGCGATCGCGCAGGCCGCTGCCGAGGTCATCGAAGGCCGCTGGGAGGACGAGTTCCCGCTGGCCGTGTGGCAGACCGGCTCGGGCACGCAGAGCAACATGAACATGAACGAGGTGCTGGCCAACCGCGCCTCGCAGATCCTCGGCGGACCGCTGGGGCTCAAGCGCATCGTGCATCCGAACGACGAGGTCAACCTGGGCCAGTCGTCCAACGACGTGTTCCCGACCGCGATGCACGTGGCCGCCGTTCAAGGCATCGCGCAGCACGTCATCCCGTCGCTGCAGGGCCTGCGCGCCACGCTCGACGCCAAGGCCAGGGCGTTCGACGACATCGTCAAGATCGGCCGCACCCACCTGCAGGACGCCACGCCGCTGACGCTGGGCCAGGAGATCTCCGGCTGGGTCGCGCAGCTCGACCACGCCGACCGCGCGCTGCACGCGGTGCTGCCCGAGCTGCGCGAGCTCGCGCTCGGCGGCACGGCCGTGGGCACCGGGCTGAACACGCCGGCGTCGTTCGGCGCCGACGTCGCGGCCGAACTCGATCACCTGACCGGCCTGGGCTTCGTCACCGCGCCCAACAAGTTCGCCGCGCTCGCCGCGCACGACGCGATCGTGCGCGCGCACGGCGCGCTGAAGGCGCTGGCCGCGGCGCTCACCAAGATCGCCAACGATGTGCGCTGGCTCGCCAGCGGACCGCGCAGCGGGCTCGGCGAGCTGCAGATTCCCGAGAACGAACCGGGCAGCTCCATCATGCCGGGCAAGGTCAACCCGACGCAGTGCGAGGCGATGACGATGCTGTGCTGCCAGGTGATCGGCAACGACGTCGCGGTGAGCATGGCCGGTGCCAGCGGCAACTTCGAGCTGAACGTCTACAAGCCGGTGATGATCCACAACCTGCTGCAGAGCGTGCGGCTGCTCGATGACGGCATGCGAGGCTTCGACAAGCATTGCGCGCAAGGCATCGAGCCGCGCCGCGACCGCATTGCCGAGCTGCTGCAGAACTCGCTGATGCTGGTGACCGCGCTGAACCCGCACATCGGCTACGACGCCGCGGCACAGATCGCGCGCACCGCGCACGCCAAGGGCCTGAAGCTGCGCGACGCGGCGATCGCGTCGGGCAAGCTCACCGGCGAGCAGTTCGACGCATGGGTGCGCGCCGAGGACATGGTGCATCCGGGCTGACGCCGCGGGCGGGCGCGTCCCGCGCGCATCGGCAAACGTGACGGCACGGTCCGGCGCACACGCTGAGCGTCCACTCCCGCACCGACCTGTGGCGTTGCTGGCGGATCAGGGATCGCCCAGGCCCCGCACGCCGATTGCCCAACGGTGTCGCCTAGGCTCGACTGGAGACACCGACATGGACGAACAGCGACTCAGTCGCCGCCGCCTGCTCACCGCCGGCGCGGCGATCACCGCGGCGCCCGTGGCCGCCGCGGCCGCGGCGCTCGGCGGTGCCGACGTCCCGTTCAAGGAAGGCCAGGCCAACGCGCCGACCGCGGTCGACAACACGCCCCGCTGGACGTGGTTCACCGACGCCGAGGCCGCGTTCATCACCGCCGCCGTCGCCCGGCTCATTCCCGCCGACGACCTCGGCCCGGGCGCGGTCGAGGCCGGCGTGCCGACCTTCATCGACCGCCAGCTCGCCGGCCCGTTCGGCCGCGGCGATCGCTGGTACATGCAAGGCCCGTGGGCGAAGGGACTGCCCACGCAGGGCTTCCAGTCGCGCCTGACGCCGGCCGGCATGTACCGCGCGGCGATCAAGGCGGTCGACGCGGCCGTGGTGCGCGAATCGCGCGGCGCGAGCTTCGCGAGGCTGTCCGCGGCCGACCAGGACGCGTTCCTCAAGCGCATGGAGTCGGGCGACGTCGCGCTCGAGGGCGCCGACGCCAAGGCCTTCTTCACCGAGTTGCTGCAGAACACGCTCGAAGGCTTCTGGAGCGACCCGATCTATGGCGGCAACAAGGACATGGCCGGCTGGAAGCTGATCGGCTTTCCGGGCGCGCGCTACGACAACACGGAATTCGTCGAGCAACGCGACCAGAAGTATCCGCTGCCGCCGGTGGGCATCAAGGGCCGCGTCGAATGGATCCGGAGCCAGGGATGACGACGCTCCGTCCGCGCTGCATGCGGTCCCCGAGGGCCGCTCAATCAACCGGTCGGCCTGCGGGCCGTTGACAGCATGGCCAAGAAACTTCCCTCGGTCGACGCCCTCGTGATCGGCTTCGGCTGGACCGGCGCCATCATGGCGCAGGAGCTCACCGACGCCGGGCTGCAGGTGCTCGCGCTCGAACGCGGCACCTGGTTCGACACCTCGCGCGAGTTCGCCACCACTTTCGACCAGGACGAACTGCGCTACTTCTGGCGCCACGACCTGTTCCAGAAGCCCGCGCACGAGACGCTCACGATCCGCAACGACGCCAGCCAGACCGCGCTGCCGATGCGCAAGCTCGGCTCGTTCCTGCCCGGCACCAACGTCGGCGGCGCCGGCGTGCACTGGAACGGCCAGACCTGGCGCTTCCTGCCGTCGGACTTCGTCGCTCGCAGCCACAACCTGCAGCGCTACGGCGCGGCGGCGATTCCGGACACGATGACGATCCAGGACTGGGGCGTCACCTATGCCGACCTCGAGCCGTACTATGACAAGTTCGAGCGCCTTTGCGGCATCAGCGGCAAGGCCGGCAACCTGGACGGCCAGATCCAGCCGGGCGGCAATCCGTTCGAGGGGCCGCGCTCGAGCGAGTACCCGAACCCGCCGATGAAGATGAGCACGCCGCCCACGCTGTTCGCGGAGGCGGCGCGCGGCATGGGGCTGCACCCGTTCCCGCAGCCGTCGGCCAACATGTCGCAGGCCTACGTGAACCCGCTGGGCGTGCGGCTCGAGGCCTGCACCTACTGCGGCTTCTGCGAGAAGTTCGCCTGCGGCAACTACTCGAAGGCGAGCGCGCAGACGACCATCCTGCCGGTGCTGATGAAGAAGCCCAACTTCAAGCTGCGCACCGAATGCGAGGTCATCAAGGTCAACCTCGACTCGTCCGGCAAGCGCGCCGTCAGCGTCACCTACGTCGACGCCACCGGCGAGGAGGTCGAACAGCCGGCCGACATGATCGTGATGTGCTCGTACATCCTGCACAACGTGCGCCTGCTGCTGCTCTCGGGCATCGGCGCACCGTACGACCCGCAGACCGGCCAGGGCGTGATCGGCAAGAACTACGCGTACCAGATCACGTCGTCGGTGAACCTGTTCTACGACGACAAGATCCTCAATCCGTTCATCGGCGCCGGCGCGCACGGCATGCTGGTCGACGAGTGGAACGGCGACAACTTCGACCACACCGGCCTGGGCTTCATCGGCGGCGGCTTCCTCGGCGTGGTGCAGACCGGCGCCCGGCCGATCGAGACCCATCCCACGCCCGAGGGCACGCCCAAGTGGGGCGGCGCGTTCAAGAAAGCCGTGGCGCAGAACTACCTGCGCTCGATGAGCATCGCCACGCACGGCGCGGTGATGAGCCACCGCGGAAACTACCTCGACCTCGATCCGACCTATCGCGACGTCTACGGCCGCCCGCTGATGCGCATGACCTTCGACTACACCGACAACGAACACCGGATGTCGGACTACCTCACCGACCGCGCCGCCGACATCGCCCGCGCTATGAAGCCGCGCGAGATCAAGATCAACAAGCGCAAGGGCAGCTGGGACGTGGTGCCGTACCAGACCACGCACAACACCGGCGGCGCGATCATGGGCAGCGATCCGTCCACCAGCGCGGTCAACAAGTACCTGCAGTCGTGGGACGTGCCCAACCTGTTCGTGATGGGCTCGAGCGCGTTCCCGCAGAACCCGGGCTACAACCCGACGGGCACCGTCGCCGCGCTGGCCTACGCGTCGGCCGCGGCCATCACGCAGCGCTACCTCAAGGCGCCCGGCGCGCTTGCCTGAGGAACACGGCCCATGCGAACCCATCCCCTGATCGCGCTGGGCGTCGTCGCCACGGCCATCACCACCGTCGCGGTGTTCGGACAATCGGCGCCGGTGCCGCCGCTCCCGCCGGCGAAGAAGCCGCATCATGCGGAGGCGGCGCTGGATGCGCGGGCCGCGTCGGCCGCGGTGCCAGCGTGGCTGGTCGCCTCGGCGCCGGTAGCGGCGTCGGCGGCGGCGGCGTCGGCGGCGTCGGCGGCGTCGAGTGACGGCACCCAGCGGCCCGCGGCGACCGCGTCCCTGGTCGAACGTGGCCGCTACTTGGCCGCGGCCGGCGATTGCGCCGGCTGCCACACCGCTGAAGCCGGCGCGGCCTACGCCGGCGGACGTCCGCTCGAGACGCCGTTCGGCACGGTGCTGTCCGCCAACCTCACGCCCGACCCCACCGGCCTCAAGAGCTGGAACGCCGACCAGTTCTACCGCGCGATGCACGAAGGCATCTCGGCCAACGGCGACCACCTGTATCCGGCGTTCCCGTACACCTACTTCGCGAAGATGCCGCGCAGCGACACCGACGCGCTGTTCGCGTATCTGCAGTCGCTGCCGCCGGTGGCCAACAGGCCTGACCGCAACCAGCTGCCGTTCCCGTTCGACATCCGCGCGTTGATGTCGGTGTGGAACCTGCTGTACCTGGACAAGGCGACGTTCGTCGCCGACCCGGCGCACGACGCGCAGTGGAACCGCGGCGCCTACCTCGTCGAAGGCCCGGGCCACTGCGCGGCGTGCCACACGCCCAGGACGATCCTGGGCGGCCCGCAGAAGGGCCACGACTTCCAGGGCGGCCCGTTCGGCACCTGGTTCGCGCCCGACCTCACGCCCAACGGCCGCACCGGACTCGGCGGCTGGACGCGCGACGAGACCGTGGCCTTCCTCAAGACCGGCCGCAACGCCCACGCGTCGGCGTCCGGCGAGATGGGCCTGGTCGTGCAGGACTCCACCTCGCTGCTGGCCGACGACGACCTGCGGGCCATCGCCGCCTACCTGGCCGACCGCGTGGCCTCGCCCGCGGCGTCGATGACGCCGCCCGACACCGCGCAGATGAAGGTGGGCCAGGCGATCTTCGTCGACCAGTGTTCGGCCTGCCACCTGATGCAGGCGCAAGGCCAGACGCTCGCGTTCCCGCCGCTGGCGCACTCCGCCAACGTGCAGCAAGGCGACCCGACCACCGCGCTGCACGCGATCCTCGCGGGCGCGCAGGCGTCGCCCACGGGCGCGGCGCCGACCGCGTTCACGATGCCGGCCTTCGCATGGAAGCTCGACGACCAGCAGGTGGCCGCCGTCGCGACCTATATCCGCAACGAATGGGGCAACGCCGCGCCGCCGGTCACGCCGGAACAGGTCGGCAAGCTCCGGGGCAAGCTCGCCTTCGACGCGCACACCGATGGCCACACCCCGGCCACGCCGCTCACCAGGCCCGGCCCGAACACGCTGGGCATCCCCGACACCGACAGCCGCGACAACGGCACGCCGCAGGCCGGACGCGTCGCGCCGGTGAGCGATCCTGCCGCGAGCGCCGGACTCGCGGCGTCGGGCGCCTAGAAGCGATCAGCCCTGCGGCTGCAGCGTCTTCACGACGCGCTCCTCGCCGGACTCGCCCGCGCCCTTGCTGATGTTGTGCTCCTCGCTGCGCAGCGTGAACAGGCGGTCGCCGGCGACGCCGTAGGTGCGGCTGTCGTCGGACACCGCCTCGAAGCTGACGACGACGAACGCGCGCCCCTTGACCGTGGTGTGGGTCGCGCTCGCCAGCGGCGTGCCGTCGGCGGCGATCCAGATCGACACCACGGCGTCGAACTCCTTGACGTACTTGCGCTGCTGCTCGGGCAGCTTGTCGATCGGCACCGAGAACGTGAGCAGGCGCGCCGGCTTGCCGTTCCAGGTGTCGGGCTTCTCGGACTTGAAGACGTTCTCGTCGAGGCCGCGCAACAGGCTCGCGGTGGCCGAGGCCATCGGCACGATGTCGCCCGAATCGAGCTTGCCCAGCGCCCAGACGGTGGGCGTCTTCGCCTTGGGATCGCGGGCGAGCTGGCGCGACTCGGCCTCCATGCGCGCCAGCGTGTCCTTCGCATAGAGCACCTGCATGCCGCGCGCGCCGTCCTCCAGGCTCACGCTGGCCTGGCCCAGCTTCTCGATGGCGTCGGCGCCGTCACCGTGGCGCTCGGTCGTGCGAACGTCGAGCGTGGCCTTCAGCGGCGTCTGCGCCTGCAGGCGCGCGAGCGCGGCCTTGAAATCGGCCAGGCCATCGGCATGGGCCAGCGGCGCCGCCGCCAGTGCAGCGGCCAGGGTGAGCGAGCGGACGACGTTCGGACGGTTCATCGACGGACCTGCGAAGTGGCGATGCGGCATGGTAGCGGGCCGGGTATTGCCGGCATGTTGCGCAGTCTTCCGGCCAAGAAAAAGCCCCGGACGACTCGCGTCGTCCGGGGCTGACCTTGAATGAAGCGGCCTCTTTGCAGGCAGCCGCCCAATTCGTTCCTGGCCTCTTGTACCGGTACACCCTCTTGCGTGGTTTCCCGTGGGGCCTTGCCTTCATTCGCCATCAGGCGGATGCGACATGGATTTGGTAGGCGCGATTGGACTCGAACCAACGACCCCCACCATGTCAAGGTGGTGCTCTAACCAGCTGAGCTACGCGCCTGCAAGACCGCTATTCTAGCATGCATTTTTACGCTCATACAAGTCCCCGCGCGTGAGCGGCACCGGCTGCGGATACGGGCGCGCGTCGGGCCGGCGCGAGGCGAGGATCTGGTAGATGCCGGTGCCGCCGGATTCGAACTCCAGCGCACTGGCCGCCATGTACAGGCGCCACACGCGGTACGTGGACTCGCTCACGTGGATCGTGGCTTCATCGTGGTTCCTCTCGAGACGGCTCACCCAGTGACGCAAGGTGCGCGCGTAGTGCATGCGCAGGTTCTCGACGTCCTGGATCTCGAAATTCGCCTTCTCCATGCCGCTCTGGATGTTGCTGACGCGATCGAGCTCGCCGTCGGGGAACACGTAGCGGTTGATGAACTCGGTGTCGACGGACTTCTGCCAGCCCTCCTCCTCGTGCGTGATGCCGTGGTTCAGGAACAGGCCGTTGGCTTTCAGCACGCGATGCACCGTGGCGTTGTACTGGGGCAGGTTGGCGAGCCCGACATGCTCGAACATGCCGACGCTGGACACCTTGTCGTACACGCCCTGCCCCTCCAGCGCGCGGTAGTCGCGCAATTCCACCGTGATGCGGTCCTCGAGGCCTTCGGCGGCGATGCGCCTGTTCGCCTCTTCGAGCTGTTCCTGGCTCAGCGTGATGCCGTGCGCGCGCACGCCGTAATGCTTGGCCGCCCAGATCACCAGCGCGCCCCAGCCGCAGCCGATGTCGAGCAAACGCTCGCCGGGCTGCAGCCGCAGCTTGCGGCAGATGTGATCGAGCTTGTGCGCCTGCGCCGTCTCGAGCGTGTCGTCGGGCGAGTGGAAATAGGCGCAGGAATACACCATGCGCTCGTCGAGGAACAGCTTGTAGAAGTCGTTGGAGACGTCGTAATGATGCGAGATCGCCTCGCGGTCGCTCTCCGGCGTGTGGTCGTGCGTGAACTGGCGCGTGGTGGGCACGACGCCGGCCGGCGCGATCTTCCTCGCCGGCATGAACGCGAGCCGCAGCGCGTCGACCAGCAGGCCGGCGCGCTCGCGACCCGTCAGCGTCAGGTTCTGGAAATGCTGTTTCAGTCCGAGCGCGGCATAGAGGTCGCCCTCGACGTCGAGCCGCCCGTGGAAGTAGGCGTCCGCGAGCGGGATCGGCCCGCGCTTGAGCACCAGGTCGCGCAGCACGCCGGGATCGCGCAGCACCAGCGTGAAGCTGGGTGCCACCTGGCCGACGCACTTGCCGAAGGACTGCGTCGCGTCGCTCCAGAGCCTCAGCGCCACCGAGCCATCGAACCGGCCCAGCAACTTCTGGATGATGCGCGTGGCGGCCTCGGTGAGGCCGGGATCGACGCTGGCGGATGACAACGTCGTGGAAGATGAGCGGGCCATGGTTCCTCCGGACGACTGGCGTGCAAACGCAGGAGATCCGGACACCGACGGAGCGGTCGACGAGCCGCTGGACGATGCCGGGACGGCTCCGCGGCCGTCAAAATCATCCTAGCTCGCCAGGGAATATCCCGCCAGACATGAGGCTTTCCTCACGTGCGGCGAGACAACGCGACCGTGGCTCGCGCCGGGACCGGCGGAGCGATCGTGGCATCCAGCACCCACCCGAAGAACGCGCCGCCGATGAGCACCGCGACCCAGTCGAGCCAGCCCAGGCGCGCATTGCGGCTCGGGGCCTGTGCGGCCTGCGCGTTGATGCGATTGGCGCAGGCCTGGATCGGCAGCGCCCCGAACCACTCGCCCGTGCCCGGCAGCGCCCACGTCCCGGGCACGCGCCAGGCGATGCCGGAGACGATCCACGGCGTGGCCAGCATGCCCGGAATCGCCGCGACAAGCCGTCGCGCGAAACGTCAGCGTCGCCGCGCCGAGTCCACGCCCGAGACCTTGGCCACAAGGCCCAGCACGTTGCCCAGGCGCTCGGCGCTGTCGATCTCCACGGTGAACGTCATGAACGCGCGCCGGTCGCCGATGCCCTTGGTCGACTGCGAGGCGACGCCGATGACGTTGACCTTCTGCTTGGCGAGCACGTCGGAGATGTCGCGCAGCAGGCCCTGGCGGTCGTGCGCCTCGACGATGACGTCGACGGCGTAGACGCTGCGATCGAGCCGCCCTTCGTTGACCGGCTGGCCCCATTCGACCGGGATCACGCGCTCGGGCGTGGTGGACGCCATGTGGCGAAAGTTGGTGCAGTCCGCACGATGCACCGCGACGCCCTTGCCGCGCGTCACGTAGCCGCCGATCGCGTCCGGCGGCGCAGGACGGCAGCAGGTCGCGAGCGTCGTCAGCAGCGAGTCGATGCCCACCACCAGCACGCCGCCGGCCGCGCCGCCGGTGCGCGGGCGCTTCAGCGGTATCACCTCGTCGGGCGGCGGCGGCTCGGCCGGGCGCAACAGGGTCTCGATGTTGCGCAGGGAGTATTCGTCCTTGCCGATCAACTCGAACAAGGCTTCGGCGTCGTCGAAGCCCAGCTTGCCCGCCAGCTCCTCGAGCCCTGTTGCCGTGCGGCCCTCGCGCTGCAGCAGCTTCTCGACCAGCTCGCGCCCCTTGGCCACGGTCTGCGCGTGCTGCAGCGCGTTGAACCAGGCGCGCACCTTGGCGCGGGCACGCGGGCTCTGCAGGAAGTGCAGCTCGGGATTGAGCCAGTCCATCGACGGGCCACCTTCGCGCACGGTGACGATCTCCACCGTCTGCCCATTGCGCAGCGGCGTCTGCAGCGGCACCATCACGCCGTCCACGCGCGCCCCGCGGCAGCGATGGCCGACGTCGGTGTGCAGCGCGTACGCGAAGTCCACCGGCGTGCCGCCCGCGGGCAGCTCGATCACGCTGGCCTGCGGCGTGAAGACGTAGATGCGCTCCTCGAAGCTCGGCGTGG
>CAIMXF010000470.1 GCA_903845345.1 uncultured beta proteobacterium | reverse complement strand
GTCGGCTTCGACCAGGGCGGCCTGCTCACCGAGCAGATCACCAAGAAGCCGCACTGCGTGCTGCTGCTCGACGAGATCGAGAAGGCGCACCCGGACGTCTTCAACGTGCTGCTGCAGGTGATGGACCACGGCACGCTGACCGACAACAACGGCCGCAAGTCCGACTTCCGCAACGTCATCATCATCATGACGACGAACGCGGGCGCCGAGGCCATGAGCAAGGCGACGATCGGCTTCACCAACTCGCGCCAGCAGGGCGACGAGATGGGCGACATCAAGCGCATGTTCACGCCGGAGTTCCGCAATCGCCTCGACGCGATCGTCAACTTCAAGGCGATCGACGAGGAGATCATCCTGCGCGTGGTCGACAAGTTCCTGCTGCAGCTCGAGGCGCAACTGGCCGAGAAGAAGGTCGAGGTCACGTTCTCCGATGCCCTGCGCAAGCACCTGGGCAAGAAGGGCTTCGATCCGCTGATGGGCGCGCGTCCGATGCAAAGGCTGATCCAGGACACGATCCGTCGTGCGCTGGCCGACGAACTGCTGTTCGGCCGGCTGGTCGACGGCGGCCGCCTGGGCGTGGACGTCGACGACAAGGGCGAGACCGTCCTCGACATCCAGCCGTCCGGCAAGAGCGGCGACAAGCCCAAGGCGGAAGCCGCGGCGATGTGACGCTGTCCTTCGAGGACGACCAGCCCGGCGCGACACGAGTCCGCCGGGCTTTTTTCTGGCCCTAGTTCGCCGGCGCGATCGCCTCGGTCTCGCCCGGCGTGTCCCCGTCCAGCGCCACGGCCAGGCGCTTGCGATCGAGCTCGCGTTCCCACGCCGACACCACCACGCACGCCACGCCGTTGCCCGCGATGTTGGTCAGCGCGCGGCACTCGCTCATGAACTTGTCGATGCCCAGGATCAGCACCATGCCGGTGACCGGCAGGTCGGGCACCACCGACAGCGTGGCCGCCAGGGTGATGAAGCCCGAGCCGGTGACGCCGCTCGCGCCCTTGGACGTCAGCATCGCGACGGCCAGGATCGTCGCCTCCTGCGTGAACGTGAGGTCGATGTTGAGCGCCTGCGCGATGAACAGCACCGCCAGCGTCATGTAGATGTTGGTGCCGTCGAGGTTGAACGAGTAGCCGGTGGGCACGACCAGGCCGACGACCGGCTTCGAGCAGCCGAGGCGCTCCATCTTGGCCATCAGCTGCGGCAGCGCGGCCTCCGACGAACTCGTGCCCAGCACGATCAGCAGTTCCTCCTTGATGTAGGCCAGGAAACGCAGGATGTTGAAGCCCACCGCCCAGGCCACGACGCCCAGCACCACCACCACGAACAGGAACGAAGTGAGGTAGAACGTGCCGATCAGCTTGAGCAGCGGCACCAGCGAGGCCAGGCCGTACTTGCCGATCGTGAACGCCATCGCACCGAAGGCGCCGATCGGCGCGACCCGCGTGATCAGCGTCACCATGCGGAAGAACACCGCGGCGAACTGGTCGATCATCCCGTGCAGCGCCTCGCCCTTGGGGCCCAGGAACGACAGCGCGCTGCCGAACAACAGCGCCACCAGCAGCACCTGCAGGATCTCGCCCTTGGCGAAGGCGTCGACCAGCGTCGTCGGGATGATGTGCAGCAGGAACTCGACGGTGCTCTGGCCCTTGGCCTGGGTCGCATACGTCTCGACCGCATGGCCATCGAGCGTCTTCGGATCGACGTTGAAGCCGCTGCCCGGATGCACCACGTGGGCCACCAGCAGGCCGATGACCAGCGCGATCGTCGACATCACCTCGAAGTAGATCAGCGCCTTGCCGCCGACGCGGCCCACCTTCTTCATGTCGTGCATGCCGGCGATGCCGGTGACGACGGTGCAAAAGATGATGGGCGCGATGATCATGCGGATCAGCGCGACGAAGCCGTCGCCCAGCGGCTTCATCTTCTGCGCCAGGCCGGGATCGAACTGTCCGAGCAGCACGCCCACCACGATCGCGAACAGGACCTGGACGTACAGGATCTTGTAGAAGGGAGTCTTCATGTCTCGACTGTTGTTGTGCTGGCGAGCCCAGGGCCCGGAAGGGCGATTCTGCGTCTCCGGCAAAGTCCCTGCCAGCGTGGGAACCCACATCGCCGGTCAGGCAGCGGCCGGATCCTGGCGGAAATAGCCGGCCAGCAGTTCGTACATCGCGGGCGATTCGGCCTTGAACGGCTGCGGCTCGATGAAGAACGCCTCCACGGCGACGGCGAAGTACTCCTCGACCGCCTCGGCGCCGTACGGGTCCACGACGGTCTCGTAGCCGTCGTCCACGTCCTGGCAGAACTGCTGGTACGCGGCGTCGATGACCGCGACCCAGTGATCGCGCGCCGCGCGATCGGGCAGCGGCGGCACGCCGTCGATGGCGCCGCTGCAGGCGTCGATCACGTGGACGAATTCGTGGATGACGACGTTGAACACGGCGTCGAGCAGCTCCGTGCCGTCCTGCACGTCCGACCACGCCAGCATCAGCGGACCGTTCTCCATCGCCTCGCCGCTGAGTTCGTCCTCGTACTCGTGGACGATGCCGTCCTCGTCGACCACGCTGCGTGGCGCGACGACGCCTTCCGGATGGACGACGATGGTGACGAACCCGTCGTAGAGGGCCAGGCCCAGCCGCAGCACCGGCAGGCAGGCCTGCGCGGCGATGACCAGCGCCATGTCGTCGGTCACCTCGAGGCCGCCGACGCCGTGGAATTCCTTGCGATCCAGGAACAGGCTGCACAGCCGGCGCAGCGCGGCCTGGTCGTCGTCGCCCAGCCGCGCGACGAAGGGCAGGCGCGCCAGCGTGAGGCGCCAGAGGTCGTCGGGGATCGCCCGGCGCTCGAGCGCGCGCTGCTCGCGCCAGGCGCCCAGGCGCGCGAACGGCGCGCGCCACCAGGCGGGCAGGGCGGCGCCGCTCATGTCAGGCGAGTTCGGGGGCGAGCCGCTCGAAACCCGCGGCCGTCCAGCGCAGCACCTGCGCGCGCCGGGCCTCGGGCACGAACGTGTCCTGGTCCCAGTCGCTCAGCACGTGGCGCCTCCAGCCGTCGCGCACCTGGCTGCCGGGGCGATGGGTGTGGCCGTGGATCATCGTGTCGGTGCCCAGGCGGGCCAGCCAGTCCTTGGCCATCGCCTCGTCGACGTCGGCGTAGGTGACGGGCTCGTCGCGGCGCTCCAGGCTCGCGGCGCGCATCTTGGCGGCCAGCGCGAGGCGGGCCTCCAGCGGCTGCGCGAGCAACTGCTGTTGGTACGCCGGGTCGCGCACCTGCTGGCGAAACAGCTGGTAAGGCACGTCGTCCACGCACAGCTCGTCGCCATGCGTGAGCAGCACGGTGCGGCCGAACGCCGTGAGCGCCGCCGGATCGGCCAGCAGGCGCACGCCGGCCGCGGCCGCGAAGTCGGTGCCGATCAGGAAGTCGCGGTTGCCGTGCTGCAGCCAGACGCGCACGCGCGCGGCCGTCGCGGCCATGACCGCGGTGCAGCGCGCCTCGAACGGTCGCGTGCGCGCGTCGTCGCCGACCCACACCTCGAAGATGTCGCCCAGCAGGAAGACCGCGTCGGCCTTCGTGCGAGCCATGTAGCCTTCCCATGCCGCGGCGGTGGCCGGCATCGCTTCGCTCAGGTGGATGTCGGAGATGAAGTCGACGACGTGGATGTCGTCGCCCAGCTTCAGCGCCGAATCGAACGTCGCAGGCCGGGACGCCTGCGCGCCGTGCGCTGCGGTGCGACCGCCTTCGGGCGGCTGGACGCCGGTCAAGCTCAAGCCTGGACTTCCTCGGCCTTGACGATCTGGATGTCCTCGACCGGGACGTCGTCGTGGAAGCCCTTGCGGCCGGTCTTCACGGTGCCCAGTTCGTCGACGACAGCCTGGCCTTCGACGACCTTGCCGAACACGGCGTAGCCCCAGCCGTCCTGCGCCTCGGCGTTGTTCAGGAAGCCGTTGTTGGTGGTGTTGATGAAGAACTGTCCGGT
>CAIMXF010000469.1 GCA_903845345.1 uncultured beta proteobacterium | reverse complement strand
GGCGTCGGCGAGCGTGTTCGACAGGGGCATGCGTCCGCCGTTCCAGCGCGGCACCGCGGCGCGCCCGGCCGTCGCCTTCTTCACGTAGGCCGTCATCTGGTGGATGCGCACGAGTTCGAGCAGGCGTCCGCCGAACAGGAAGCAGTCGCCGGGCTTCATGCGCGCGACGAAGCTCTCCTCCACGCTGCCCAGCGGGCCGCCCTGCACGTACTGCACGTTGATGCTGGCGTCGCTGACGATGGTGCCGATGTTGACGCGGTGCCGGCGCGCGAGGCGCGCGTCGGGCACGCGCCAGACGCCGTCGTCGTCGGGCGCCGCGCGTTGATAGTCGGGATAGGCCGCGAGCGAAGGGCCGCCCTGGCGCACGAAGTCCAGGCACCAGCGCCAGTGGTCCGCGTGCAGGTCGCGATACGCCGTCGTCGTGCGCACCTCGTCCAACAACGCGTCCGGCGTGAAGCCGCCGCCGAGCGCGACCGTCACGAGATGCTGCACCAGCACGTCCAGCGGCTCGTGCGGCGAACGACGTTGCTCGACCTGCCCGGCCTGCGCCGCGTGGCGCGCCGCGGCGGCTTCGACCAGCTCGAGGCTGTGCGTCGGCACCAGCGTCACGCGCGACGGCCGGCCTGGCGCGTGGCCGGAGCGTCCGGCGCGCTGCAGCAGCCGCGCGATGCCCTTGGCCGAGCCGATCTGCAGCACGCGGTCGACAGGCAGGAAGTCGACGCCCAGATCCAGGCTCGACGTGCAGACGACCGCGCGCAGCGTGCCGCCCTTGAGCCCGAGCTCGACCCAGTCGCGCACCTCGCGTGCCAGCGAGCCGTGGTGCAGCGCGATCACGCCGGCCCAGTCGGGCCGCGCCTCCAGCAGCGCCTGGTACCAGCGCTCGGCCTGCGAGCGCGTGTTCGTGAAGACGAGCGTCGTGCCGCTCTCCTCGATCGCCTGCACGACCTGCGGCAGCATGCGCAGGCCCATGTGGCCGCCCCACGAGAAACGTTCGGCGCGCTCGGGCAGCAGCGTGTCGATGACGATGGTCTTGGCGATCTCGCCGCGCACGATCACGGGGGGCGGCGCATCGGGTGCGGGCGTTCGAACGCCGACCAGCGTCTCCAACGCTTCGTCGATGTTGCCCAGCGTCGCCGACAGCGCCCAGCAGATCAACCCGGGCCGACGCCGGCGCAGCCGCGCGAGCGCCAGCTGCACCTGCACGCCGCGCTTGTTGCCCAGCAGCTCGTGCCATTCGTCGACGACCACCAGCTGCACGTGCGACAGCGTGTCCAGCGCATCGGCGCGCGCGAGCTGCAGCGTCAGGCTCTCGGGCGTCGTCACGAGGATCGTCGGCAGGCGCTTGTCCTGCGCGGCGCGTTCGCCGGAGGACGTGTCGCCGCTGCGCAGGCCGATGGTCCAGGTCGGCGCCAGCTCGGCCATCGTGTCGCGCAGCGCGCGCGCGGTGTCGGCGGCCAGCGCACGCATCGGCGTGATCCACAGCACCGACAAGGGCGGCGCGACCGGCTTCGTGCGTGCGCGCAACGGCGGCGTTGCCACCTTCAGCGCCTGCAGCGCGCCGAGCCACGCGGCCATCGTCTTGCCGGTGCCGGTATTGGCATGCAGCAGCCCGCTGCGGCCCTCGGCCATCGCGCGCCACACCTCGCGCTGGAACGCGAATGCCTTCCAGCCGCGCGACGCGAGCCAGCGCTCGACCGCGGCGCGGGAAACGGGCTTGGTCGCCATACGGTGTGCCGTATCCAACCCGTCAGGCCGGCTGCTTCAGCGCGGCCGACTCGGCGATGAAGTCGCGCAGCACCTGCAGCGTGTCGGCCTCGGCGACCGGCTTGTCCCAACGCAGGCGCAGCATGCGCGGAAAGCGCACCGCGATGCCGGACTTGTGGCGCGGCGAGGCCTGGATGCCCTCGAAGCCGAGCTCGACGACCAGCGTCGGCGTCACGCTGCGCACCGGGCCGAACTTCTCGGTGGTGGTCTGGCGGATGCGCTGGTCGACCTGGCGCATCTCCTCGTCGGTGAGGCCCGAATACGCCTTCGCGAACGGCACCAGGCGGCGCGGGTTGGCGTCGTCGCCGGCCTCTCCGTCCCACACCGCGAACGTGTAGTCGGTGTAGAGATTCGCGCGCCGCCCGTGGCCGCTCTGCGCGTAGATCAGCACGGCGTCGACGCTGTACGGATCGATCTTCCACTTCCACCAGGTGCCGACGTCCTTGGTGCGGCCCGCGCCGTAGCGGCCCTCGCGCTGCTTGAGCATGAAGCCTTCGACGCCGCGTGCTCGCGACTCTTCGCGCAGCGCGGTCAACGTCGGCCAGTCGGCCGCGTCGACGAGCGGCGAGATCTGCAGCGCATCGCCCGCGCTGCGCGACGCCTCGGCCACGACCTGCTCCAGCCGCTCGCGGCGTCGCCACTGAGGCCAGTCGCGGATGTCGACGCCGTCGGCCTCGAGCAGGTCGTACGCGAGGAAGGCCACAGGCAGGTCGGCGAGGATCTTCTTCGTCACGGTCTTGCGGCCGATGCGCTTCTGCAGGTCGGCGAACGCTTGCACGCGGCCGTCGCGCCAGACGACGATCTCGCCGTCGAGCACCGTGTGGTCGGGCAGCGCCGCGTGCATCGCATCGATCTCGGGGAAGCGGCCGTTGAGCAGGTCCTCGCCGCGCGACCACAGCCACGAGCCCGCGCCGCGGCGGATGAACTGCGCGCGGATGCCGTCCCACTTCCATTCGACCTGCCAGTCGTCGCGATCGCCCAGCGATTCCACCGACGCCTGCAGCGGATGCGCGAGGAAGAACGGGTACGGCTGACCCGACTCGGCCGGTGCCGGCTGATGTTGCGGATCGACCAGCAACGCGTAGCGCGCCGCGTCGGGCGCATGGCTCTTGTCGGTGTAGCCCATGAGGCGTTGCGCGAGCAGCTTGGCGTCGATGCCCGTGGCCTCGGCCAGCGCGCGCAGCACCAGGCTCCTGGCGACGCCCACGCGGAAGCTGCCGCCGATCAGCTTGGTCAGCAGGAAACGGCCTGGTGTATCGAGCTCGTTCCAGTAGCCCTTCAACGCGGCCGAGATCGCCTCGGGCGACTGGCCGCGCAGCGCGAGCAGGCGCTGCTCGATCCAGACGTGCAGCGGCAGCTCGATGGTCGCTGGCGCGGGCGGCAGCACGTGGGCGATGGTCTCGGCCAGGTCGCCCACGACGTCGTAGCTCTCGTCGAACAGCCATTCCGGAATGCCGGCCGCCTCGCGCGCGGCGGCGCGCAGCAGGCCGGTGGGGACGGTCTGGCGCGGCTTGCCGCCGGCCAGGAAGTACAGCGCCCACGCGGCATCGGCGGGTTGCGCGCGCTGGAAGTAGAGCAGCAGCGCGTCGGTCTTCTTCTTCGTCGACGTGGTCGAGTCCAGCGCCGAGAACAGGGCCGCGAACTCCTTCATGTCGACTCGGCCGGCGCGGCCTCCCCGGTGTCCTTCACGTCCTCGTCGTCGCCGTACTCGGTCTTGAACGCACCCGACTGCAGGCCCTGCTCCGCGAGATGGCGCACCAGCGGCTCGACGTAGCCGTGCGTGACGATCACGCGCGGCGCGCCGCTCGCGGCGATCGCCTCCAGCAGGCCCGGCCAGTCCGCGTGGTCGGACAGGATGAAGCCGCGGTCGACGTTGCGCCGCCGGCGCGCGCCGCGCAGCAGCATCCAGCCCGAGGCGAACGCGTCGCTGTAGTCGCCGAAGCGCTTCAGCCACGCACTGCCTTGTGCCGACGGCGGCGCCACCACGAGGCAGCGGCGCAACTCCGCGGGCGTGGCGTCGAGCACGCTCTTCGTCGCCGGCAGCACGACGCCCGATCGCGCGTAGGCCTCGTCCATCGCCGCGACCGCGCCGTGCACGACGATCGTCCCGATCGCCGGATCGAGTCCGGACAGCACGCGCTGCGCCTTGCCGAACGAGTACGCATGGACGATGGACGCGCGTCCCGCCGCCGCGTTGTCGGCCCACCAGGCGTTGATCGAATCGAACACGTCCTGCTGCGGCGCCCAGCGGAACACCGGCAGGCCGAAGGTGGACTCGGTGACGAAGACGTCGCAGCGCACCGGCTCGAACGGCGCGCAGGTCGCGTCCGGCCCGGTCTTGTAGTCGCCGGAGACCACCCACACCTGGCCGCCGTGCTCGAGGCGGATCTGCGCCGAGCCCAGCACGTGCCCTGCCGGATGGAACGAGATCTTCACGCCGTTGTGCGTGATCGTGTCGCCGTACGCGAGCGTCTGCAGGTCGACCGCGCCGACGCGCTGCGTCACGACGTGCCGGCCCGCCTCGGACGTCAGGTAGCGGCCGTGACCCGGGCGCAGGTGGTCGCCGTGCGCGTGCGTGACGAGCGCCTGCGCGACCGGTCGCCACGGGTCGATGAAGAAGTCGCCGGCGGGGCAGTACAGGCCTTCGGGGCGCGCGACGACGATGTCTCTGGGTTGCGGATCCAAGCGATGTCCCGGGGAAAGGGCTGGCGGGCCGTCGAGCAATCGATGGTCCCGAGCGGCCACTCTCCAGGATACGTCGAAGCGCTCAGTCTGGATCTGCCACGACGGCCTCGCGCCGGTTGCCAGCAGCGGCGCGAGCTTGTCCCGAGGAATGGTCGGCGGACCGGGGCCGCAAGCGGGCGGACCTTTTCCCAGCCCATGGGCCAGGATTCACTCACGAGCGACAGGGCGCCGGCGCTCCCTTCGCGGATTGGATATATAGTGGTACTAAAGTGGTTCGAATGGGTCGAGCTGCGCCTGCCCGAGACCCCGCCTCCATGATGCCGAACCGCCTGTCCGCCTCCGCTCTTGCGCGCCGACTGTTGGTGGCCGCCGCCATCGCGCTGCCCGGGTTGCCCGCCGTCGCGACCAAGCCTGTCGAAGCCGCGGGGCCGGCCGCGTCGGCACCCTAGGCGCTGTTCGGCGGCAAGCCGCTGGAGTGGGAGCGCAGCGGCGGCAAGATCGTCGGCGTGTACATGCCCAACTGGCAGCCGACGGCGCTGATCGATGCGTTGCACGGGGACAGCGTCACGCACGTCGTCTACGCGTTCCTGCATGTCTGCGGCCCGGGCCAACTGCCCGAGGACGCGCCCCGGTGCGTCGGCAAGGCCGACTACCAGCTCGCGACCCCCGCCGTCGACGATTCGTTCAACGACGCCTTCGCCCGCCTCAAGGCGCGCGCGCCGCACGTGAAGGTGGTGGCGTCGGTGGGCGGCTGGGGCGGGTCGGATCCGTTCTTCCACATCGCCGACGACGCCGCGCCGCGCGCCGCGTTCGCGAAGTCGGCCGCCGATTTCCTGCGCGCGCATCCGGCGTTCGACGGCATCGACATCGACTGGGAACATCCCACGAGCAACGGCTCGGCCAACGGCGTGCCGCTCGGCTCGCCCGCCGACGGCCAGGGCTACGCCGACCTGATGGCGGCGTTGCGCGCGGCGATGAATGCGCTCACCGCCGAGACCGGCCACAAGTACCTGCTGACGGCCGCGATCAACACCGAGCACGTGATCGTCGACAAGGTGAACTACCGCGACGCCGCGAAGTCCATGGACTTCCTCTTCATGATGACCTACGACTTCTACGGCCCGTGGACGAAGGCGACCGGCAACCACACCGCGCCGTTCGCGCATGCCGACGGCGCGCAGGACGGTCTCGACGCCGCCGTGAAGACGATGACCGCCGCCGGCGTCCCCGCCGGCAAGCTGGTGGCCGGCGTCGCCATGTACGGCCGCGGCTTCACCGGCGTGGCCAGGCCCGTGGACGGCAGGAGCTTCAGCGGCGAGCCGCACGCCGGCAGCTACCCGGCGCCCGAAGGCGCGAGCGACTGGCGCGAGCTCGCTGGCCGCTACGTCGACCGCAACGGCCGCGGCCTGCACGGCTACCAGGTGATCTTCGATCCGCGCACGCAGGCCTGGAACCTCTACAACGCGCGCAGCCAGCTGTTCATGGGCTACGACGACCCGCGCGCCGTGATCGCCAAGGGGCGCTTCGCGCGCGACGCCGGCCTGGCCGGCGTGTTCGCGTGGGAGCTGTCGCAGGACAACGGCGACATCCTCAACGCGATGAACTTCGGCGTCGGCAACCTGCCGCTGCAGCCATAAGTTAGCTGAACAGCGGCACCAGCTCGCCTCTCGCGGCGTCGATGAAGGCCCGCGTGCGCGCCGGCAGCAGCCGCGCGTGCGGATAGACGATGCTGACCGGCAGCCGCGGCGGCTCGAAGTCCGCCAGCACGACGCGCAGCCGGCGCTCGCGCAGCGCCTCCTGCACCTGGTACGAGAAGAACTGGCCGAAGCCCGCGCCCTGCTCGCACGCGTGCAGCGCCGCGCCGGCGTGGTTGAAGTCCAGCGGACCATCGACGGCCACGTGCAGCCTGCGGCCCGCGTCCTGGAACGCCCAGCCCGGCCGGATCGGGCCGGCGAGGCGGATGCAGGGCCGCGTGCGCAGCTCGCCCGGATGCCGCGGCGTGCCGTTGCGGCGCAGGAACGGCGGGCTCGCGACGACGACGTGGCGCACCTCGCCGAGCCGCAGGGCTACCAGCGAAGAGTCTTCCAGCGCGCCGATGCGGATGCCGACGTCGACGCCTTCGTCCACCAGGTCGACGTAGCGATCGAGCAGCTGCACGCTGCAGCGGATGCGCGGATTGGCCGCGACGAAGCGCGTGACGAAGTCGGCCACCACGCGCTGGCCCAGCAGCACGGGCGCGGTGATCGCGAGCCGGCCGCGCGGCGCCTGCGTCTCGTCGGCGAGGCTCGCGTCGGCCTCGGCGATCGCGGCGAGGATGTCGCGGCTGCGCGCGAGGTATTGCAGGCCCTCCTGCGTCAGCGCGAGCCGGCGCGTGGTGCGCTGGAACAGCCGCGCGCCGAGTTCGGCCTCCAGCGCGGCGAGACTGCGCACGACCGCCGGCAGCGACATGCCCAGCGCCGCGGCCGCCGCGGTGAGGCTGCCGTCGTCGGCGATCTGCACGAAGGTCTTCATGGCGCGGAGCTTGTCCATCGCCGGATATTAATCCGCTGCGCGCAACAAACAACTGCACTGGCCGCCGTTTACTGCGGCTCGTGATGGCGCGATGATGGGGCCCTCGTTCGACACGGAGGCCGCATGGCCGGAACCCAGCACCTGTGGCTGTTCATCGTCTCGGGGCTGCTGCTCAACATCACGCCCGGGCCCGACTCGCTGTTCATCATGGCGCGCAGCGCGACGCAGGGTTGGCGCGCCGGCGTCGTCGCGTGCTGGGGGGTGGGCAGCGGCGTGTTCGTGCACGTGTCCGCCGCGGCGCTGGGCCTGTCGGCGCTGCTGGCGACCTCGGCCACCGCGTTCGCCGTGGTGAAGGTCATCGGCGCCGCCTACCTGGTGTGGATCGGCATCGGCATGCTGCGCGCCAGGGTCGACGCGCCGCGGCTCGCCGATGCGGCGCCGAGAGTGATCCGCTACCGCGACATCTTCCGCCAGGGCTTCCTCACCAACGCGCTCAACCCGAAGGTGGCGCTGTTCTTCCTCGCGTTCGTGCCGCAGTTCATCGCCCCGGACGCGGCGTCGAAGCCGCTCGCGTTCATCGTGCTGGGCGCGATCTTCGACATCAACGGCATGCTCTGGTGCCATGCGCTGGCGCTGTTCACGGCGTTCGCGAGCGGCCGGCTGCGCGTGGGCACGGCGGTCGGACGCTGGCTCAACCGCACCATGGGCGCGCTGTTCGTGGCGCTCGGCGCGAAGCTGGCGCTGGCCTCGCGTTGAAGGGGCGACGATGACGACACTCGTGAACATCGCGATCGTGGGCGACCGCGACGACGCCAACGCCGCGCACCGCGCGATCCCGCTGGCGCTCGCCAACGCCGCGTCCGCGCTGGATGTCGACCTGGTCTTCGAATGGCGGGCCAGCGACGCGATCGCGGACGTCGCGCAGCTCGCGCTGTTCGATGCGTTCTGGGTGGCGCCGGGCAGCCCGTACCGCAGCCTCGACGGCGCGCTGCGCGCGATCGCGCACGCGCGCACCGCGGGCCGTCCGTTCCTCGGCACCTGCGGAGGCTTCCAGCACGCGATCCTCGAATTCGCGCGCAACGTGCTGCACTGGCCCGACGCGATGCACGCCGAGAGCGACCCGGGCGTCGGCCGCGCGGTGATCTCCGCGCTCGAATGTTCGCTGGTCGAGGCCCAAGGCAGCGTGACGCTCGCGCCGGGCAGCCGCATCGCGCGCGCCCATGCGAGCGCGACCGCACCAACGATGTACCGCTGCCGCTACGGTCTCAACCCCGAGTTCCGCGCCGCGTTGACGCGCGGCCCGCTGCGCTGCACCGCCGAAGACGAGAACGGCGACCTGCGCGCCATCGAGCTCGACGGCCATCCGTTCTTCGTCGCGACGCTGTGGCAGCCCGAACGCGCGGCGTTGGAAGGACGGCGCGTCCCGTTGGCCGAAGCCCTCGTCGCTGCCGCGCGCCTGGCCTGAAAGCCGACCGATGGCCCCTGTGCACACCGCGCTGATCCATTGGGACGTCGGCGGCGCCGACTTCCAGGGCAAGCGCTACAGCCGCGCGCACACGTGGACGTTCGACGGCGGCGTCGTGGTGCCCGCGTCGTCGTCGCCGCATGTCGTGCCGTTGCCGATGTCGGACGCCGCGGCCGTCGATCCCGAGGAGGCGTTCGTCGCGTCGCTTTCGAGCTGCCACATGCTGTGGTTCCTGGACATCGCGTCGCGTGCCGGCTACGCGGTCGACAGCTACGAGGACGCCGCCAGCGGCCGCATGGGCCGCAACGCCGCCGGCAAGCGGGTGGTCGACGTGGTCACGCTGCGCCCGCGCGCGCGTTTCGCGGGCGCGCGCGCGCCCGATGCCGCGACGCTCGCCGCGTTGCACCACCAGGCGCACGAGGAATGCTTTCTCGCGAATTCCGTGCGCTGCGAGATCCGCTGCGAACCGCTGCTGGAATGAAAAAAGGCGCGACTCGCGTCGCGCCCCGAAGTCCCTGAGCTTGTGCTTGCTTGTGTCAGCCGATTCGCTGGTCGGTCGCTGCGTCGAACAGGTGCACCGCTTCCGGCGCCCACTTCACGTGCACGGCGTCGCCCACCTTCGCGGCCATGTAGCCCGGCACGCGCAGCGTGAGGTTGCCGACGGCGGTCTCGACGGTGGCGTAGGTCTCGGGGCCGGTGGGCTCGGTGAAGCGCAGCGTGCCCGGCACGCCGTCGTCGGCGAAGTGCACGGCTTCGGGACGCAGTCCGTAGACCAGCTTGCCGGCCTGGCTGGTCTGCATCGCGGCGCGTTGCGCGGCGGTGAGCTCGAGCTCGACGCCGTTGGCCGCGGCGCCCGACCCCGAGCGCACGGCGGGGATCATGTTCATCGCCGGCGAGCCGATGAACTCGGCGACGAAGCGGGTGGCGGGACGCGCGTAGATGTCCTCCGGCGAGCCGAACTGCTGCACCAGGCCGCCGTTCATCACGGCGATGCGGTCGCCCAGCGTCATGGCCTCGACCTGGTCGTGCGTGACGTAGACCGTGGTGGTGCGCGTGCGCTGGTGCAGCAGCTTGATCTCGGCGCGCATCTCGACGCGCAGCTTGGCGTCGAGGTTGGACAGCGGTTCGTCGAACAGGAACAGCTTCGGATCGCGCGCGAGCGCGCGGCCCATCGCGACGCGCTGGCGCTGGCCGCCCGAGAGCTGGCCGGGCTTGCGACCCAGCAGCGGCACGATCTGCAGCATCCTGGCCACGCGTTGCACGGCCTCGTCGCGCTTGTCCTTGGGCACCTTGCGCATCTCGAGGCCGAACGCGATGTTCTGCGCCACGTTCATGTTCGGATAGAGCGCGTAGCTCTGGAACACCATCGCGATGTCGCGATCCTTGGGCGGCAGCCAGGTGACGTCGTGCCCGCCGATGCTCACCGCGCCGTCGGTGGGCAGTTCCAGCCCCGCGATGATGTTGAGCAGCGTGGACTTGCCGCAGCCCGACGGGCCCACCAGGATCAGGAATTCGCCAGCCTCGATGTCGATGTCGATCCCCTTGAGGATCTCGACGTTTCCGAAAGTCTTGCGTACGTTGGCGATCGTCAGCGCACCCATCTCGTCATCCCTTCACCGCGCCGGCCGTCAGGCCGCGCACGAAATACTTGCCAGCAACCACATAGACGAACAGCGTCGGCAGCGCGGCGATCAACGCCGCGGCCATGTCCACGTTGTATTCCTTGACCGAACTGGTCGTGTTCGCGAGATTGTTCAGGCCGACGGTGATCGGCTTGGAATCCGCGCCCGAGAAGACGACCCCGTACAGGAAGTCGTTCCAGATGTTGGTGAACTGCCAGATCAGCGTGACCACGAGGATCGGCGTCGACAGCGGCAGCACCACGCGCCACAGGATGCGCCAGAAGCCGGCGCCGTCGAGCATCGCGGCCTTGATCAGCTCGTCCGGCAGCCCGATGTAGTAGTTGCGGAAGAACAGCGTGGTCGACGGGATGCCCGCGAGCACGTGCATCACGATCAGGCCGACGATGGAACTCGCGATGCCGAAGTAGCCGAGGATCTGGCTCATCGGCAGCAGCACCACCTGCATCGGCATGAACACGCCGAACAGCAGCATCGCGAACATCACCTCGCTGCCGCGGAAGCGCCACTTCGACAGCACGTAGCCGTTGACGATGCCGATCGACGTGGAGATGGCCACCGCGGGCAGCACCATGTAGACGCTGTTCAGGAAGTAGGGCTTCAGGCCGCCGCAGTCGGTGCCGGTGCAGGCCTCGCTCCAGGCCTTCGTCCAGGACGCGAAGTTCAGGCTCGTGGGCAGCGACATCAGGCTGCCGCCGCGGATCTGGTCCATGTCCTTCAGCGACGTGACGACCATCACGTACAGCGGCGTCAGGAACCAGACCGCGAAGATGACCAGCACCGTCCAGAGGACGACGCGATGCCAGGTCAGGGCGTTGGGCGACTTCACTTCTTGGCTCGCAGTTCCGAATACAGGTAGGGCACGACGATCGCGGCCACGGTGGCCAGCATGATCTCCGCGCTGGCGGCGCCGAGCGCCACCTGGCCGCGCGAGAACGACATCGCGTACATGAACGTGGCGGGCAGGTCGGTCGAATAGCCGGGGCCGCCTGAGGTCAACGCGATCACCAGGTCGAAGCTCTTGATGGCCAGGTGGCTCACCACCATCAGCGTGCTGAAGAACACGGGACGCAGGGACGGCACGACGATGCGCCAGTAGATGCGCGGCAGGCTGGCGCCGTCGATCTGCGCGGCCTTGATGATGGAGTCGTCGATGCCGCGCAGGCCGGCGAGGAACAGCGCCATCACGAACCCCGAGGCCTGCCAGATGCCGGCGATGACGATGCAGTAGATCGCGTGCTCGTCATCGACCAGCCAGTCGAATTCGAAGTTCGGGAAGCCCCAGCTGCGCACCAGGTGCTCGATGCCCAGGCCGGGATTGAGGATCCACTTCCAGGCGGTGCCGGTGACGATGAACGAGATCGCCATCGGGTACAGGTAGATCGTGCGCAGCACGCCTTCGGCGCGGATCTTCTGGTCGAGCAGGATCGCCAGCAGCAGGCCCAGCACCATCGATCCGCCGATGAACAGCACGCCGAAGATGCCCATGTTCTTCAGAGCCACGTGGAAGCGGTCGTTGTCGAACAGGTCGGCGTAGTTGGCGAAGCCGACGTAGCGGTAGTTCGGCAGCATGTGCGACGCGGACAGCGACAGGTAGCCGTTCCACGCGATCAGGCCGTAGATGAAGAAGAACGAGAGCAGGAAACTGGGTGCGACGACCAGCTTCGGCAGCCATGAGGCGCTGGGGACTTTGGGTCGGGACATGAAGCGGCGAGGCTTTCTGGTGTCGGGCGTTGGAAATTCGGTGAACAGGTCTTGAGCGGCGGTGAAGCGGTTCCGGGATTCTTCAGCGAATTTCTGACCCGCGACACTTCACGCGGTCGTGGCGGGCTTGTGCGACGCCGCCGTCGCAGGCAAGGGCCGGGCCCGGGAGGGCAGCAAATTCGTCGGGGGCTGCGCCCCGGCGAGCTTAAGAGCAAAAGCGCCACGCGCGCATGGACGCGCGTGGCCAATGCCCATCGGAGGAGAAAAAGGCGGCTCGTCGAACGACGATTACTTCGTCTTGGACGCCTTCAGGATTTCCGCCTGCGCGTCCTTCGACGTTTCCTTGTCGTCGTTCCAGAACTTGCTGACGGCGTCCTTGATCGCGCCTTCGGCGGCGGGCGGCACGGCCATGCTGTGCGCGATCGACGGCAGCAGCGTGTTGGCCTTGGACGCGGCGACGAAGTCGCGGTTCGATTCCTTGGCGCAGTCATCGAACTTGTCGAGCTTGACGTCGAGGCGGACCGGGATCGAGCCCTTGTTCAGGTTGAACAGCTCCTGGAACGACGGCGACATGATGGCCGCGGCCAGGTCCTTCTGTGCCTTCTCGTTGGCCGGGTTCTTCAGCTGGAACATGGCGAACGAGTCGATGTTGAAGGTGAAGTCCTTGGCCGAACTCGGCGCCGGCGAGCAGATGAAGTCCTTGCCGGGAACCTTGCCCGCGGCGAGGAATTCGCCCTTGGCCCAGTCGCCCATCAGCTGCATGCCGGCCTCGCCCTTGATGACCATCGCGGTGGCGAGGTTCCAGTCGCGGCCCGGGGCGTTCTTGTCGGTGTAGCCGTGGATCTTCTTGAAGGTGTCGAGCACCTTGATCATCGTCGGGCTGTTGATCGCGGCCGGGTCGAGCTTGACCAGCGCGCTGCGGTAGAAGTCGGCACCGCCGACACCGAGCGCGACGTCTTCGAACACGGTGAAGTCCTGCCAGTTCTGGCCGCCATGGGCCAGCGGGATGATGCCCGCGGCCTTCAGCTTGTCGCCGGCGACGAAGAACTCGTCCCAGGTCGTCGGAATCTTGGCGCCGGCCTTCTTGAAGGCTTCCGGGTTGGCCCACAGCCAGTTCACGCGGTGCACGTTGACCGGCGCGGCGATGTAGTGGCCCTTGTACTTCATGATGTTGGCGACGACCGGCGGCAGCACGGCGTCCCAGTGTCCGGCCTTGGCCACGTCGTCGATGTTGGCCAGCACGCCTTCGGCCGCCCATTCCTGCAGGGCCGGGCCCTTGATCTGCGCCGCGGCCGGGGCGTTGCCCGAGATCACGCGCGACTTCAGCACGGTCATGGCGGAGTCGCCGCCGCCGCCGGCGACCGCGAAGTCCTTCCACGTGTGACCTTCGGCTTCCATCTGCTTCTTCAGTTCGGCGGCGGCCTTGGCTTCGCCGCCGGACGTCCACCAGTGAAGGACTTCGAGTTCGTCCGCCTGGGCGGCGCTCATGCCGAGGATCGCGGCGATCGCGACGACGGACAGGGTGAATTTCTTGGACATGCGTTTGTCTCCGTACGGATGTTCGTGGTTTGCAATGGTGCGCCGCGACCGGGGGGTCGCGGCGGGAATTACACGAGGATCAGAACCAGATCTCGACCTGCGCGCCGTACGACACGGCTGAGGTCTTGTTGGCGGGGACGTTGTAGTTGTTGGCCGTGTCGTTGGCCGCGGCCTTGTTGTAGTCCGCGTAGGTCACGTACAGGCGAAGTTCCGGGCGCTTCCAGAAGTCCGGGCCGGTCGAGAGCGCCGGGCCGATGGTGACCTTGGCGACGTTCTCGGCGGTGCTGTTGGCGGGCTTCAGGCTCGAGTAGCCGATTTCGGTCAGCCACTTCAGGTTCTTGGTGATGGCCCAGGAGCCGCGGCCGCCCAGCGTCCAGTAGTTGGACTTGCCGCCGGCGGTGTCGGGCGCCTCGTTGTGCTGGTACATCGCGATGGCCTGGCCGCCGAACGCGCCGAGCTGCCACGACGGGCTCTCGACCACGCGCCAGGTCTTGTAGCCCGAGCCGTGCGCGCCGTTGTCGCTGATGCCCTGGTTGATGTCGGTCGAGCCCTCGGCGTACTGCACCCAGATGTGGTTGCCGCCGCCGAAGAACTTGTCCTGCACGTGCTCGACGTTCAAGCCGTAGCCGCTCTGGCCCTTGACCCCGCCTTGCGAGTCGCCTCGCGAATACGTGGCCACCAGGCGCAGCTTGCCGTCGGGGTTGACCGGGATGTCGTAGAGCTGCGCGTGCAGGCGGCCCACGCCGTTGTTGGCGCCGATGGTGGTGATGTGCTCGCCGTCGATGTACTCGGCCGCGCTGTCGTTCTTGTAGCCGGCCAAGCCGAACTTGCCGAAGCCCACGTCGATGTTCTCGACGCCGGCGCCCACGCCCGACATGTTGGTGAAGAAGGTGTCGACGATGTGCACGTCGTCGCGGTCGCGGCGCTTGCCCATCCAGAACAGGGCCTGCGGGGCGATGTCCACGCCCTTCATCTCGACGTAGGCCTGCTCGACGCCGTAGTTGGCGTTGGACTCGGTGGCCGGGCTGTAGTAGTTGGTCATCAGCACGGCGTTGAAGTCCACGCCGTCGGCCTTCATGGCCTGGGCGAGCTGGAACTCGCCGTAGAAGTCGCACTCGTTGCCGAGGCGGTACTTGAGCTCGCCGATGCCGTAGCACTGGCGCGACTTGCCCGACTCCGAGGTGGCCGCGGGGCCGCCGCGCATGTAGCCGGTCCAGTCCACGGCGTGCGCGGCAGAGGCGCCCACGAGGCTCGCCACGCAGGCGAGGGTGGCACGGCAGATCGCCGTGGTGCGAAGGGTCTTGATCATGTGCTCGTCTCCGATTGCTTTGTAGATACGCTGGGCAATGCTCCGCCCTGCGCGGGAAAACCAACGCAAGCCGTGCGCCGTCGCCGGCGCACTTCACAGACTCCAAAATTCGGCCGCGCGCTGTTCTGGCGTGCGTGCTGGCCGGGGCGCCCGGTTCGTGCCGGGCGTTCGTCGTTGTTATTTGTTCTTGTTGTAGACGTC
>CAIMXF010000468.1 GCA_903845345.1 uncultured beta proteobacterium | reverse complement strand
GCTTCAAGCTGCTGGTCAACGACACGGCCAAGTTCTCGGCGCTGCTGATCGGCATCACGTTCGCGGTCTTCCTGATGATGCAGATGACCGCGATGTTCGCAGGCATCCTGAATCGGGCCTACTCGAACGTCACCAACATCGGCGCCTCCATGTGGATCATGGATCCGGCGGTCAACACCGCGAGCAGCGCGATCCCGCTGCCCGACTATCTGCTGGACGCCGTGCGCAGCATGGACGGCGTGACCTACGCGGTGCCCATCTTCATCGGCGGAGCCCAGGTCAAGCTCGCCAGCGGCGACTATCAATCCGTCACTGTCGTGGGCCTGGACGACACCAGCCTGTTCGGCCGGCCGGAGCTCGAGCAGGGCAAGCTCGACGACATCTACGCCGACAACTCATTTGTCGTCGTCGATGATGCCGAGTTCGGCAAGCTCGAGGATCCGAAGATCGGGACGACATTCGAGCTGAACGACCACCGCGGCGTGATCGTCGGCATCGCCAGGGTGGCGGCCAACGGGCTGAACGGCGTGCCGACGCTGTACACCACCTACAGCCGAGCGATCGAGTACATCCCGACCACGCGCTTCACGATCTCGTACGTCCTGCTGCAGCCCAAGAGCGACGCGGCGATCGCCGGCATCAAGCGCGAGGTGGCCAAGCTCGGCTACGTCGCGATGACGAAGGACGAGTTCGACACTCGGATCTCGGACTACTACACCTACAAGACCGGCATCGGCACCAACATCCTGCTGATGACCGTGATCAGCTTTCTCGTGGGCCTGTCCATCTCGGGGCAGACGTTCTACAGCTTCATCCTCGAGAACCTGGAGAAGTTCGGCGCGCTCAAGGCGATTGGCGCCAAGGGGCGCGAGCTGGTCTACATGATCCTGTTCATGGCCACGTTCACGGCGTTGACCGGCTTCGGACTGGGAATCGGTCTGGTGACGCTGATGATCAGCATCACGCGGGCGCGGCTCCCGAACTACGCCGCGATGATCACCTTCGGGAACCTCGGGCTGGCGTTCGGCATGGTCGTGGTGATCGCGGCGATCTCGAGCTATTTCGGCATCCGGCGCGTTTTGAAGATCGAGCCGTTCGACATCTTCCGGGGATAGATCGCCGGCGTGGCATCCCCCTCAGGGACAGTTGCCGTAAATGGTCAGCCAATGGCGGCAAGCGGCTACTAAGCGTGCCAACGCACAGCGGGCGAGGTTGTGGCTTGCTACCTTCGACGCCAGTCATCCCATGCTTTGACACGACCATGTTCGCCGCACCAGACAGCCAGACCGAAGAGAAGAGGATCGTCGATTTCCTGGCGCGGGAGTCCAGCGTGCCGGTCGACGAAGTGGCGCGAATCTATGCCGCCGAGCGGGCGGGACTGGCCGAGGGCGCCCGTGTCGCCACCTTCGTGCCCATATTTGCGATACGCAACGTCCAGGAGATCCTGAGGCACCGAATCCAGATCGCGCCGCAGGTCGATCCTCGCGGAGACGTCTCGGTCTCGAGTCGGGCAAGCTTGACGTGACGAACCGCAGGGGGCTCATGCTCGGAGCGGCCGCGTTCGGTGCGGCACCTTTCGTGGGGTGTTCGTCAGAGCCGACCTATGAACGTATCGCAGCGGGATTGCGTCGGCAGGTACCGGTGGACGGTCGTGATCGCGCCTCGTTGCAACGTGAACTCGTGCGATGTGCAACGCTGGCGCCTTCGAGCCATAACACCCAATGCTGGCGATTTCGTCTGCAGGAGCGCTCGATGTCGATCGAGCCCGACCTGAGCCGCCGCTGTCCAGCGGTCGATCCGGACGACCACCACCTGTTCGTGTCCCTGGGTTGCGCCGCCGAGAACCTCGCCCAGGCCGGGCTCGCGAACGGGCTGCAAGCCTCGATCCGCTTCGATCCTGATGGAGCCGGCGGCGTCGAGGTGGCTCTGGCGCCGACCCGCGCGATCCTTTCCATGTCGTATCAGGCGATCGGACAACGCCAATGCACGCGGGGCGACTATGACGGCCAGCCCGTATCCCCGCAAGACTTGCGGCATCTGGCCGATGCGGCGGCCGGGCCCGGCGTTCAGGCCGTTTTCCTGACGCAGCGTCCGGACATGGAGCGCGTCCTGGATCATGTGGTGGCCGCCAACACCGCGCAGATGCAGGATCCTGCCTTCGTGGCCGAACTCAAGGCCTGGATCCGGTTCAGTGAAGGCGAAGCGGAGTGCTTGGGAGATGGCCTCTACACCGGTGCTTCCGGCAATCTCTCCACACCACGCTGGCTGGGCAGCCGGATGATGGATCTCGTCTACACGCCCGGCAGGGAGAACGACCGATACGCCAGACAGATCCGCAACGCCTCGGGCATCGTCGTCTTCGTCGCAGACCAGGCCGATGCCGCGCACTGGGTCGAGGTCGGACGGTGCTACGAACGTTTCGCCTTGCGCGCCACGGCGCTGGACATCCGGAATTCCTTCGTGAACCAACCTGTGGAGGTGGCGTCACTGCGACCGTCCTTCGCAAGTTTGCTGGATCTTGGCACCAGGCGTCCCGATCTCGTGGTGCGCTTCGGGCGCGGACCGACGATGCCGTGGTCCTTGAGACGCCCGGTCGATGCGGTCGTGATCTGAAGAAAGGCGGGTGATGAGCAGTCACTTCCGCCGTTGAACGGCCGGGCAGCGCCGAACAATGGGGATTCGAGCTCGCCGCGTGCACTGCGGACAGCCGCCTCCTCTGGAGTTCCATGGGCAACCCCGTTCCTTTCCCCGGTGCTCCGGCCGCAATCGGCTGGGACGTGGCGTTCACGCGCCTCTCGAATGCGATGCAGGAGCGCGTGAGGTCGCTGGTTCAGGACTTGACGTCGAGATTGCATGCAGCGGGACTCGGATGCGATGTCCAGGTTCGCCAGACCCCGAGAGGTGTGTCGACGCTTCTCGCCGTGGTGGGGCAGCGTGGCCTGATGTTCATCGTGGACATCACGCTGGTCGATGGGATGTCCGTCGGGCGGCAACCGGGGGCGCGACTGGATATCCGCCTTCTCGACGCTTGCGGCGACGTTGCCGCGACGTGCTCGGCATCTTCTTCCGATGGCGAGCCGGCCTTTCAGACCTTGCCCGATCGCATTCTTGCGTGGACTCAGGTCGGGCCTTGCTCGACGGTAGTCTACGTGCTGGCGATGGGACACTTCGGTCTGATCGCTCCGGTGCCGAACTGCGCCTGAGGTCCTGCCCTCCGATCGATCGGTCTCGACGCGCCCGATCGTCGGTTGGAGCGTCGACCTATGTTCGTTGCTGCACGGTGATGAGCCACGCTGGCCCGTAGGCTGGGTGTCGTCGAGACGGGTCTTTCCGACCCGCTGACGTCCCACTCGGAGGCTCCATGACCCAGGAATCAAAAGGCCCGCAGCTCAAGCACGAGCATCCGCCCGCACCCCAGGCCAAAGATCAGAACAAGCCGAAGGAGAAATCCGAGGCGGCTGAAGTGGCCGGCCGGCACAAGAACACGGGGCAGAAGGATCACAAGGGCGCACGATGACGCCTTTCGCGCGTCGGGCTTGCTCAGGAATCACTCGCCGGACGCGCAGTCGACGTTGAAATGCGCTGACGGCCTGCTGAGCTGTGTGACTTGCCGTACAGATGGACCGCGGTGCACAGCCTAGTCTTCAATCCTCGACAACACGAGATCGACCAGGACCGCCATGCTCACCAAAACGCCTGCCGAGAGACCGCGACGCTCGTCCGTTTTCCGCCGAACGGTCTGCCTGCAACCTGCGCCGTCACCAAGCCGGGCAGGGTCGACGTGACGCCCAGGCGTTCACTCCCGGGCCTGCGCGCCCGCGACAAGATGCATGACGTGTTCCAGGGATGGCGGCGCTTCGGATCCGCTTTTCGGCGGTTGGCAGACGCGGAGACTCGGTCAGGCCGGTATCGTGCCGTGCAGCGGCAACTGGACGACTCGCAGCAGAAGCTCCAACGGGCCGAGTCGGAAATGGACAGGATGAGAATGGCCGTCGAGGGTGCTCGCGTCCGGCAAATGGAGGTTCTCGCGTTCATTGCCCACGAATTGCGCAATCCGCTGGCACCGATTCGGACGGCGGCCGCTATTCTCGGCGGCGGGCGAACCGAAGACATCGTCGCCGTTCGGACGATCATCGAGCGCCAGGTCGGTCAGATGAGCCGATTGATCGACGACCTGCTCGACGTCTCGCGAGCCAGCACCGGCAAACTGCGCCTGGTACGGGCTGTGGTGCGCGTCGACGATCTTGTCGCGCGCGCCATCGAAGCCGCCGAACCTGCCATGGCAGGCCGCGGCCAGCACTTGGACGTGATCGGGCTGGACCCCTCGGTCACCTTGAACGCCGATGGAACGAGACTGATCCAGGTGCTCTCGAATCTGCTGGACAACGCCTCGAAATACTCGCCGAAAGGCCAGCCGATCCAGTTGAACGTGCGGTGCCTCGAGCAGTCCGTAGAACTATCCGTCCTCGATCGGGGCATCGGAATCTCGATCCATGCGATGAAGCACATCTTCGACGCGTTCAACCAGGAAGCGCACGCGGTCGGATTCAACGCCACCGGACTCGGGATCGGACTCGCCGTCGTGCGTGACGTCGTCGAGGCCCATGGTGGACGCGTCACGGCCTTCAGCGAAGGCCTGGGCTACGGAAGTCGCTTCGTGGTGACCTTGCCGCGGAGCATGGCAGTGCTTGAACAAGCAACCTCGTGAGGCGATGCCGCGCTGCACAAGGAGAGAAGTTGAAGGCAATCGACATGCGGTCGCTCTCGCAGGCGGCGCGACTCGAGCGACGCGTCGAGGTCATTCGTTTGCGCAAGGCCGGTGGCACGCATGGCGGCATTGCCGTGCAACTCGGATTGAGCCGCAATGGACGTGCAGGGAAGTCGTTTTGTGGTGACCTCGCTGCGTAGCATGGCAGTGGCTTGACCGTCCAACTCCGGACGCGAACGATGGCTTGCGGTCGCTGGCCGGCCATGCCGGCACGCCCTACACCTGGATCGCGGTGAGGTCTCCGAGTTCCCGGCCGATGGCCTGAGGGCCTT
>CAIMXF010000467.1 GCA_903845345.1 uncultured beta proteobacterium | reverse complement strand
ATTGTCCAATATTCCCCACTGCTGCCTCCCGTAGGAGTCTGGGCCGTGTCTCAGTCCCAGTGTGGCTGGTCGTCCTCTCAGACCAGCTACAGATCGTCGCCTTGGTGGGCTTTTACCCCACCAACTAGCTAATCTGATATCGGCCGCTCCAATAGCGCGAGGTCTTGCGATCCCCCGCTTTCACCCGTAGGTCGTATGCGGTATTAATCCGGCTTTCGCCGGGCTATCCCCCACTACTGGGCACGTTCCGATATATTACTCACCCGTTCGCCACTCGTCAGCTTAACCTGTTACCGTTCGACTTGCATGTGTAAGGCATGCCGCCAGCGTTCAATCTGAGCCAGGATCAAACTCTTCAGTTCGATCTTGAATTACTCATAAAGGAATTGAAGAAACTCGTTACAAGTTTAATCAATCTTCATGAGCGTTTAAAGTCCATAAGACCTTGAAACATCGCTTTTGACAGCTAGTTTCTTGGCACTCGCCTTCAAACGCCCACGCTTATCGGCTGTTGATTTTTAAAGAACTGTCGCGAACAAACCGTTGTTTGCTGCGTCGCGCTGTTAACAGCACAGAAGCGGAATTATGATCTGCTTTCAAAACCTTGTCAAGCAGTCAGACTTCGCTTCGTTCTCGCTGACCGCTCATCGGCTTCGTCGCGCTTCGCATCGAAGCGAAACATTCAAAAGCTGATTTGTGATCAGCGAAGCCTGTGATTCTATGCTTGATTTCGAACCATCGTCAAGCACCAAATTTTTCAGACTCTTCGCCGACCATCAGGCCGCTCGACTCGCGCACCTCGGGAGCCTGGGCTCACCAACGCGCTGCGGTCAAAGCTGACTTGTGACCAGCGAAGCCCTCGATTCTATGCCAACGAATTGCGGGCGCGCAACAAGTTTCGCGAAATTTCTGGGCTGTCGCCGCGCCCGGTGAAAGCGCACGTGGCTCGCGGGCTGCAGACGCAGGCGGCGCGGCGCCGTTCGCTCTATGCCGACGGAAGCGCTACAGCCCTTCGGCAGTCCGCACCGCGATGATCTGCACCTCGGCGCGCCCCTCGCGCGGGCGATGGCGCAGCCACCAGACGCTGCCCTTCTTGATCGTCCACGGGTCGCCGAAGCGCGCCGTCTCGCCCGCCATCAGGTAGGCGGCGACGCGGCCCAGCGTCGGCTGGTGGCCGACGACCAGCACCGCCTCGCGCGAATCCGGCCAGCGCGTCGCCGCCAGCAGGCTCTCGACGTCGCCGTCCGGCCCCAGCGCCGGCGTCTTCTTCACGCGGCGGCCGAGCGGCGCCACCGTCTGCTGGCAGCGCAGCGCCGGGCTGGTCAGCACCCGCGCCGAGTCGGGCAGGAACTGGTTCAGCCAGTCGGCCACGCGACGCGCCTGGCGCTCGCCCTTGGGGCTCAGCGGACGCTCGAGATCGGCGGCCGGATCGGCGAGGTGGTCGCCGGCTTCGGCGTGTCGCCACAGGATCAGATCCATTTCCTTCGCTCCAAGGACGTGTTGGACGCTTGCTGACTACTTGCTGCGAAAGCGGGCCATCAACGCCTGCTGCGCGCTGACGCCATCGGTACCGATGCGTTCGTACTTGCCATTGGACTGCAGCAACCATGCATCCTTTGTGTCATGCAGGTAAGGCACCAGGCACTCGTCGATGACGCGCTGGCGCATCGCCGCATCGCGGATCGGCCATGCCAGCTCGATGCGGCGCAACATGTTGCGCACCATCCAGTCAGCGCTCGAGAGGAACAGCGCCTCGTCGTCGTCGGTCTCGCCCCAGCGCAGGTAGACGATGCGCGAGTGCTCGAGGAAGCGGCCGACCACCGATCGCACGCGGATATTGTTGGTCAGGCCCTCGATGCCCGGCGTCAAAGTACAGGCGCCGCGCACGATCAGGTCGATGCTGGCACCGGCCTGGCCGGCCTCGACCAGCGCCTCGATCAGCGCGGGGTCGGTCAACGCGTTGACCTTAACGACGATGCGCGCCACCTTGCCCGCGCGCGCGGCGTCGCGCACCTGCGCGATGTGCGACAGCAGGCGCTTGTGCAGCACGAACGGCGCCGTCATCAGATGGCGCGGCGGCTTCATGCGCGTGAGGCTGGCGATCTGCTGGAAGATCTGGTCGGCGTCGGCGGTGATGCCGTCGTCGGCGCTCAGGTAGCCGACGTCGGTGTACAGGCGCGCGGTCTTCGGGTTGTAGTTGCCGGTGGACAGGTGCACGTAGCGGCGCAGCCGCGGCCCGCGCGGCGACGGCTCGCGCCGCGTCACCAGCAGCAGCTTGGCGTGCGTCTTCAGGCCGACGATGCCGTAGACCACCTGGGCGCCGACCGCCTCGAGCCGCTCGGCCCAGTTGATGTTGGCCTCCTCGTCGAAGCGCGCCTTCAGCTCCACAACCACCATCACTTCCTTGCCGCGCCGTGCCGCTTCCAGCAACAGGTCCATCAGCACGGACTTTTCGCCGGTGCGGTAGATCGTCTGCTTGATGGCCAGCACGTTCGGATCCTGCACCGCCTCGCGCAGGAACTCCACCACCGGCTCGAAGCTCTCGAACGGATGGTGCAGCAGCACGTCGTTCTCGCGCAGCCGCTCGAACATCGACCCGGTGCGCGGCAGCCGGCCGCGCGGCCACGAGGCCTCGTACCGCGCGAAGCGCAGCACCGGCCCGTGCGCCGGATCGGTGGCCTGGTCGATCAGCTCGTTCAGGCGGACCAGGTTCACCGGTCCGTTGACGCGGTGCAGCGCCGCCTCGGGCAGGTCGAACTGCGCCAGCAGCAGGCGCCACAGCGCCTCGGGGCAGGTGTTGACGACCTCGAGCCGGATCGCCCGCCCGTAGTGGCGCGTCGTCAGGCCGCGGCGCAGCGCCTGGCGCAGGTTGCGGATGTCGTCCTCGTCGACCTCGAGATCGGAGTCGCGCGTGACGCGGAACTGCGAGAACGACTCGACGACGCGCCCCGGAAACAGCTCGGCCAGGTGCGCGCGGATCACGCTCGACAACAGCACGAAGTGCTGCTCGCCCTTCGGGCAGCAGTTCTCCGGCAGCTTGATCACGCGAGGCAGGACGCGCGGCACCTTGACGATGGCGATCGAGTTCTCGCGTCCGAACGCGTTGCGCCCGCCCAGCTTCGCGATGAAGTTCAGCGACTTGTTGGCCACCTGCGGGAACGGATGCGCCGGGTCGAGCCCGATCGGCACCAGCAGCGGACGCACCTCGCGCTGGAAGAAGGCGTCGACCCAGCGACGTTGCGCCTCGGTGCGCTCGGCGTGGTTGACCACCCGGATGCCGTGCAAGGCCAGCGACGGCATCACCTGTTCGTTGAAGACGGCGTACTGCTCGTCGATCAGCGCATGCGCTTCCACCGAGATGACGGTCAGCTCGCGCAACGCGTCGCCGGCGCCCGGCATGCGCGCGGCCTCCAGCGCGTCGGCGAACCGCACCTCGAAGAACTCGTCGAGGTTGGACGACACGATCGAGACGTAGCGCAGCCGCTCCAGCAGCGGCACGTCGGCGCGCAGCGCCTGGGCCAGCACGCGACGGTTGAATTCGAGGATGGAACGCTCGCGGTTGAGCAGCGGAACCCGCAAGGCGGGAACGGACGGGGTGACGTCGGACATCGCCTCAGTTTATGAATGTTTGATGACAGACTCGCGACAAGGGTCCGTGGTTACCCGCGGATCGGCACCAGCGTACCGTCATTCGCCCCGTTCCGGTGTGACAAGGCCGGCGGTCAGTGCGCCGCGGCGACGCCCAACAACTCGGCGCCGAGCGCGCTGCGCACCAGTTGCAAGGTCACCGCGCCGCCTTCGGTCGCCGGCTTCCAGACCGCCTCGTCGACGCATTCGTCCAGGGGTCGCGGCACCGCGCCGTTGTCCGCCGCCGCGCTGGCCACCACCAGCCTGAAGCGACAGTCGGCGTCGGTCGTCTCGGGCACCCGGTGCGACACCAGGCCCCGCTCGGTGGCCGGCACGCCGGCAATCGCCGTCCATGCCGCCGGAACGGCCTGCGACACCAGCAGCCATGCGACGAGCGTGGCCGCCACCATCGCGAAACCCATGAACAGCGCCTTGCCGCCGCGATCGACCTCGCGCTCGCCGTCGATGCGCGAACGCGCGCGCGCCACGAGCTGCGTGAAGCCGCCGCCGACGAACAGCGCCAGGATCGGCGCGGCCACCCGGATCGCGTAGGCGGGCTGGAAGCCGGGATGGCGCGCCAGGCCCCAAGCGGCGCACAGCGCGCCGAGCACCAGCGCCGCTGCCAGGGCGCGTCCGCCAACGAAGGCACGCGTCATCGATTCCTCACTCATGTCCGCTTTCCTTCGACACCGGAACCCGGCGATCCAGGCCGACGCGCCGGCCCAGGGCGCTCGTCCTCACGACCCGCGGCAACGTCGAATCGACGTCGAAGCCGACGAACACCGGCATCGGCCCCGCGAGCATCGCGGCGCAGCGCCAGCCGCGCGCACCGGCCGAGACGCCGCCCGCGGACGTTGACGACGCTCAATGCGCCTCGTCCCAGTTCGACCCGACGCCGACCTCGGCGATCAGCGGTACCGACAGCTGCGCCACGCCCGCCATCAGCCGCGGGATCTCGTGCCGGACCCAGTCGACCTCGGCCTCGGGCACCTCGAAGACGAGTTCGTCGTGCACCTGCATCACCATGCGCGTGGCCTTGCCTTCGTCGTCGAGCGCCTTCTGCACGGCCAGCATCGCCAGCTTGATCAGGTCGGCCGCGGTGCCCTGCATCGGCGCGTTGATGGCCTGGCGTTCGGCGCCGGCGCGCAGCGGGCCGTTGCCGCCGCGGATCTCGGGCAGCTCGATGCGGCGGCCGAACAGCGTCTCGACGTAGCCGGTCTCGGCGGCGCTGGCCTTGGTCTCGTCCATGTAGCGCTTGACGCCCGCGAAGCGCGCGAAGTAGCGGTCGATGTAGTCGCGCGCCGCCTTCTGCTCGATGCCCAGCGATTGCGACAGCCCGAACGCGCCCATGCCGTAGATCAGCCCGAAGTTGATCGTCTTCGCGTAGCGGCGCTGCTCGCTGGTGACCTCCTCGGTGGCGAGGTTGAACACCTCGGCCGCGGTCGCGCGGTGCACGTCCAGGCCGTCGTTGAACGCGCGCAGCAGCCCCGGATCCTGGCTGATGTGGGCCATCAGCCGCAGCTCGATCTGCGAATAGTCGGCCGACACGATCACGTGCCCCGGCGGCGCGACGAAGGCCTCGCGCACGCGCCGGCCCTCGGGCGTGCGGATCGGGATGTTCTGCAGGTTCGGGTCGTTGCTGGACAGCCGCCCCGTGATCGCCACCGCCTGCGCGTAGTGCGTGTGCACGCGGCCGGTCTCGGGGTTGATCATCTGCGGCAATTTGTCGGTGTACGTGCCCTTGAGCTTGGACAGCCCGCGGTGCTCGAGCAGCTTGGCCGGCAGCGGGTAATCGAGCGCGAGCTTCTCCAGCACGCTTTCGTCGGTGGACGGCGCGCCCGACGCCGTCTTCTTGGCCACCGGCAGCCCCAGCTTGCCGAACAGGATCTCGCCGATCTGCTTGGGCGAGCCGAGGTTGAACGGCTGGCCGGCGATCTCGTAGGCCTCGTTCTCGAGCGCCATCATGCGTTCGGCCAGCACGCGCGACTGCTCGGCCAGGCGCGCGCTGTCGATCAGCACGCCGTGGCGCTCGACGCGGCCCAGCGCGGCGCTGGTGGGCATCTCGATCTGCTCGTAGACGAACTTCATGCCGGGGTTCGCGGCCAGGCGCGGGTAAAGCACCTGGTGCACCTGCAGCGTCATCTCGCTGTCCTCGCCGGAATAGAGCGCGGCACGTTCGATGTCGACCTGCGAGAACGGGATCTGCTTGGCGCCCTTGCCGCACAGGTCCTCGTAGTCGAGGCCCTTGCGATCGAGGTGGCGTTGCGCCAGGCTGGACAAGCCGTGCGGACGATGCGCCTCCAGCACGTAGCTTTCCAGCAGCGTGTCGTGCGCCCAGCCCTGCACGTTGACGCCGATGTTGGCGAAGACGTGGTGGTCGTACTTGATGTGCTGGCCGACCTTCTTCGCCGCCGGGTTCTCGAGCCAGGGCCGCAGTCGCGCGATCACCTCGTCGAACGGCAGCTGGTCGGGCGCGCCGGCGTAGTCGTGGCGCAGCGGCACGTAGGCCGCCTTGCCCGGCTCGACCGCGAACGAGATGCCGACGATGCGCGCGCGCATCGCGTCGAGCGAGTCGGTCTCGGTGTCGAGCGCCGACAGTTCGGCCGCCTGCAGCTTCGCGATCCAGGCGTCGAGCTGCTCGAAGGTGAAGAGGGTGTCGTACTGGCGTTCGAGCGGCCGGGCCGGCGCGGCCGGCGCTTCGGGCTCGCCGTCGAACAGGCCCATGCTGGCGCCGGGCGCCGTCACCTTGGCGGGCGGCGTCACGCCCAGCTGCTTCTCGATCTCCTCGCGCCAGCCGCGGAACCCGTAGCGCTGGTAGAACTCGAGCAGCTGCTCATGGTCGACCGGACGCAGCGCGAGCGCGTCCAGCGCCGGCCAGCTCTCGACGTGCGGCGCCATGTCGTGGTCGGTGACCACGGTGACCAGCTTGCGCCCCATCGGCAGCCATTCGAGCGCCTGGCGCAGGTTCTCGCCGACCGCGCCCTTGATGGTGTGCGCCTTCTCGATGATGGCGTCGAGCGAGCCATGTTCCTGGATCCACTTGACGGCCGTCTTCGGGCCGACCTTGTTGACGCCCGGCACGTTGTCGACGGTGTCGCCCACCAGCGCCAGGTAGTCGATGATGCGCTCGGGCGGCACGCCGAACTTGGCCAGCACGCCGGCCACGTCCAGCGTCTCGTTGCTCATCGTGTTGATCAGCGTGACGTGCTCGTCGACCAGCTGCGCCAGGTCCTTGTCGCCGGTCGAGATCACCGTCTTCCAGCCGGCGGCGGTCGCGGCGCGGGCGAGCGTGCCGATCGCGTCGTCGGCCTCGATGCCCGGCACCATGATGATGGGCCAGCCCAGCATCGCGACGACCGCGTGGATCGGTTCGATCTGGCGCGCCAGGTCTTCCGGCATCGACGACCGGTTGGCCTTGTATTCGGGATACCAGTCGTCGCGGAAGGTCTTGCCCTTGGCGTCGAACACGCAGGCCGCGTAGTCGGCGCCGATCTGCTCGCGCAGCAGCTTCATCATCGACACCATGCCGCGGATCGCCCCGGTGGGCTCGCCGCCGGGGCCGCGCAGGTCGGGCATCGCGTGATAGGCACGGTAGAGATAGCTGGAGCCGTCCACCAGGAGCAGGGTTTTCTCGATCATCCCGCCATTGTGCCGGGCGTCGGCCGCCGTCGCGCTCGACAGGAACCCTTCGAAACCGGCGAAGCCGCGCCGGGGCGCCAGCGTTTAGAATGGTTCCATGACCGCCCGCACCGTCTCGTCCTTCGCTTTCGCCGCCCTGCTCACGCTGGCCGGCGCGTCCGCTTTCGCGCAGCACGGCCCGGCGCCCGCGCCCAAGCCGGCACCGGCGCCCGCGGCTCCGGAAGCGGCGGTCGATCCGGCCACCGGCGCGCTGGTCGAGACGGCGCCGGCCGGGTCGAGCAAGGACGCGAAGATCGAGCACATCGTCACCGAGGATTCGCAGGTGCGGATCGACGAGACGCGCGTGCGCGGCATCACCAGGCGCATCGTCGTCCACTCGAAGATCACCGGCGACAGCTACGAGATCCAGCCGCGCGACCCGAGCCGCGCGCCCGACGAAGACCACGGCGCGGGCCAGCGCCTGTTCTCCTTCGGCTTCTGAGCCGTGCGCGGCATGCCGACCGCGGCCGCGCCGCGCGGCGCCGGCGCCACTCCTCACCGGACCTGCTGATGGCCGTCTATACCGAAGTCGACGTCGACACGGCGGCCGCCCTCCTGCGCACGCTGGACGCCGGCACGCTCACCTCGATGCGCGGCTGCGCGGGCGGCATCGAGAACACCAACTACTTCGTGCACTCCGACCAGGGCGACTGGGTGCTGACGGTGTTCGAGCGCCTCGGCTTCGAACAGCTGCCGTTCTATCTCGGCCTGATGCAGCACCTCGCGCGCAAGGGCCTGCCCGTGCCCGAGCCGCGCACCGACGCATCGGGCAACTTCCTGCACGCGATCCATGGCAAGCCGGCGGCGCTGGTGAACCTGCTGCCCGGACAGAGCATCGACGCGCCGATGCTGGCGCACTGCTCGCTGCTGGGCGTCACGCTGGCGCACCTGCACACCGCGGCGCTCGACTTCCCGACGCAGCAGCCCAACCTGCGCGGCCTGGCCTGGTGGGCGCAGACCGTGCCCGTCGTGCGCCCGCACGTGGACGCGACGCGCGCGCAGCGCCTCGACGACGAGCTCGATTTCCAGCAGCGCTTCCACGCCGCGGCCAGCACGCAGTCGCTGCCGCGCGGCCCGGTGCACGCCGACCTGTTCCGCGACAACGCGCTGTTCGATGGTGCGCCCGATGCGCCGCGGCTGTCCGGCGTGTTCGACTTCTACTTCGCGGGCATCGACCACCACGTCTACGACCTGGCGGTCTGCGTCAACGACTGGTGCGTCGACCTGGCCACCGGCCGCCTCGAGCCCGAACACGCCGAGGCGCTGCTGCGCGCCTACCACCTGCATCGCCCGATGAGCCCGGCCGAACTGCGCGCGCTGCCCGGCATGCGGCGCGCGGCCGCGCTGCGCTTCTGGCTGTCGCGCCTGGCCGACTGGCACCTGCCGCGCGAGGCCGCATTGCTCAAGCCCAAGGATCCGACGCACTTCGAGCGCGTGCTCGTCGACTGCATCGAGCAACCCTGGCATCCGACGCTCTGAGCACGATGCGAGACCCGTCCGCATCCGTCACGATCCGGCTGCGGAACCTGCCGCCCGCCGCCGGCCTGCAATGGATCCGTCGCGGATTCCGCACGTTCTGGCGCCGGCCGCTGGGCTTCGTCGGACTGTGGCTGTTCTTCACGCTGTGCCTGTTCGTGGTCACGGTGCTGGCCGTGGCGCTGTCGCCCATCGTGCTGCTGGCGATCGCCGCGCTGCTGCCGCTGGTCACGGTGGGCTTCATGCAGGCGGCGTCCGACGTGCTCGACGACGTGAAGCTGAGGCCCGGCGTGTTCCGGGCGCCGTTCGCGAGCACGCCGCAGGTCGCGCGCAGCATGCTGGTGATCATGCTGATCTACGTGGCGGCCGTCGTGCTGCTGGCTGCCTGCGCCGACGCGATGGACGGCGGCGAGACGCGGCGCTGGCTGCACGCGGTCATGACGCCGCCCGTCGACGGCAAGCCGCCGGTGATGCCGCCGATCAGCGAGGCCAGCGTGTCGACGGTGCGCTTCATGATGGTGGGCATGACGCTGGTGTCGATCCCGCTCTGGTACGCGCCGGCGCTGGTCGTCTGGGGCCGGCAGGGTGCGGCGCAGTCGCTGTTCTCCAGCGTCGTCGCGCTGTGGCGCACCAAGGCGGCATTCGCCGCGTTCCTGCTCGGGTGGATGGTGGTGGGCGTCGCGTTCGACGCGATCTGCCAGCTCCTGGCCATGGCCTTCGGCCTCGAGGCGATCTCGCTGGCCGCGCTCACCGGCCAGATGATGCTCAGCATCACCTATTTCCTGTCGATGTGGTTCGGCTTCGTCGACACCTTCGAGATCACGTCGCCCGTGGCATTTCGCACGGTGCTGGCCGACAACGAGCCGCCGGCGGCCTGAGTTCCCTCGCAAGAGGGGCGACAGCCGCCGCCGTTTCGGCTTCAATCCAGGCTCGCGCGCCGCGCGCCCCCGAACCTCGAGGCCCCGGATGAAGACACCGAAGACCATCGCCAACCTCAACACGCTCGCGCATTCTCACGGGCCGCTGCCGCGCGGACTCGGCATGGGCTCCGGCGTCGTCGCGCTGATCCTGGGCATCCTGTGCTTCCTGGGCGTGCTCGCGTTCCACTTCCCGCAGTACCTCAGCACGCCGGAGCTGCGCAAGTCCTACGACGTCTCGGTGATCCGGCTGATCATGTACTGGGCGATGGTCGTGGCCGGCGGCATCTCGCTGTACAACATCCTGTTCGCGCGCACGCGCTGGCTCGCGGCGTCGGCGTTCTTCCTGGTCGCGGCATCGGCCTTGCTGGGCGGCGCCAAGGTGCCGGTCAACAACTTCGCCGACCACACGCCCTACATCGGCCTCGACTGGTTCATCCTCGACCTGCTGGGCTCGTCGCTGATCTTCGTGTTCATCGAGAAGCTGTTCGCGCTGCGCCGCGAGCAGCCGGTCTTCCGCGCCGAGTGGCAGGTCGACACGCAGCACTTCATCGTCAACCACATGATCGTCGGCTTCGTGCTGCTGGCCACCAACCTGCTGGTGCACAAGCTGTTCGGCTGGGCGGCCAAGGACGGCATCCAGGCGTGGGTGCGCGACCTGCCCTACCCCGTCGCGCTGTTCCTGATCGTGCTGGTGGCCGACCTGGTGCAGTACGCCACGCACCGCGCGTACCACGAGGTGCCAGCGCTGTGGCGGCTGCACGCGGTGCACCACAGCGTCAAGAGCATGGACTGGCTGGCCGGTTCGCGCCAGCACGTCGTCGAGCTGATCATCACGCGCACGCTGGTGCTGGCGCCGATCTTCGTGCTCGGCTTCGACAAGGGCGTGATCGACACCTACATCGTGATCGTCGGCTTCCAGGCGGTGTTCAACCACGCCAACGTCAGCGTGCGGCTCGGGCCGCTGCGCTACGTGGTGGTCACGCCCAACTTCCACCACTGGCACCACGCGCAGGACGCCGAGGCGATCGACAGGAACTACGCCGCGCACTTCGCGTTCATCGACTACCTGTTCGGCACCGCGGTGACGTCGCAGGAGAAGTGGCCGAAGCAGTACGGCGTGGTCGGCGACTACGTGCCCGACGGGTTCTGGAAGCAGGTGAAGTTTCCGTTCACCTGGAAGGGCTGAGTCAGGGCGCGACCTTGCGGGCCATCCAGAGCTCGCCCAGCGACACGCCGTCGACGACGAACATGTCCGGGCGGCCGCCCTGCATCTGGAAGCCTTCGCGCCGGTAGAACGCCACGGCAGGTTCGTTGGCCGACAGAACCTGCAGGTCGATCCACTTCAGCCCCTGGGTCGATGCCCAGCGCGTGGCCTCGGCGAGCAGGCGCGTGGCCAGGCCGGCGCGGCGGACGTCGCGGCGCACGCCCATGCCCAGCAGGCAGCGGTGGCCGGTGAACGCGTCGGGATGCGCGCGCAGGTCGATGTGGCCGGCGACCGCCCCGCGCGCGTCACGCGCGAGCCAGCCGCGGCGCCAGCCGGCCTCGAACAAGGGCGTGGCGAAGCCGTTGCGGAACGACTGCCGTTTCGCCTCCGGGATGCCCGCGTCGGTGGGCGCCAGCGGCATGAACCAGGCGCCGTCGCGCCCGTTCTCGGCGATCTGCCCGCCGAGGTAGCGGAAGAAGTCGCCGAAGTCCGAGTCGGCGAACGGCTCGATGGGCAGGCCGGCGGCGTCCACGCGCGCCTCCTCGGCGACGGGCTCGAGGCCCCTCCATTGCGCCCAGCTCAGCGTCGACCAGCCGCCGCCGGGCTGCATCGGCGCCGGAGGCGACATCGGCGTGCGCGGGCGCAACGGACGCTTGGGCGGCAACGGCCGCTTCGAATTCATCGGCGGCGAGGGCTTCGCGCCCGTCATCGGCCGCGCATCGGCGAGCCAGGCCACGGCCTTGCCGTCGAGGTCGAGGAACGTGCCCGCCTGCAAGGGCCCGAGCCAGCGCCCGCTCGCGGCGAACACGTGGCCGCGATCGTAAAAGGCGATCCACTCGTTGGCCAGGTCGAACAGGTAGGTGCCGTCGAAGAAGGCGACGAGGCGGACGTTCGCGTCGAAGATGGGCGTCATGCGCCGAGCATAGCCAAAGGCACGCGCGGTTGGCGGGTCGCGCCGCGCGCCTGCCTTGTCTTCAGTCCACCGGCGTCAGCTTGGCCACCGACAACGCCAGCCACTTCATCCCGTGGCGCCCGAAGTTGACCTGCGCACGCGCCTCCTCGCCGCTGCCTTCGAGGGTCATGATCACGCCCTCGCCGAACTTGTTGTGGAAGACGGACTGGCCCTGGCGCAGCGGCTGGCCGCTGCTGCTCGTGGCCGAGCGGCTTTCCTGCATCGCCTTGGGCACCGGCGACGATTCGACGCGCCCGGCGCCGATCATCGAGCCGAGCCCGGTGCCGCGCTCCCACGCCTGCTTGTATTCGCGGGCGTAGCCCGAGCCGAAGGCCTGGTTGCGCGGCGTGAGCCAGCGCACGTTGGCCTCGGGCAGTTCGTCGACGAAGCGGCTCTTGACGTTGTAGCGCGTCTGGCCGTGCAGCAGCCTCGTCTGGCTGAAGCTCAGGTACAGGCGCTTGCGCGCGCGCGTGATCGCCACGTACATCAGCCGGCGCTCCTCCTCGAGGCCGTCGCTGGACTGCAGCGAGTTCTCGTGCGGGAACAGGCCTTCCTCGAGGCCGGTGATGAAGACCGAGTCGAACTCCAGGCCCTTGGCCGAGTGGATGGTCATCAGCTGGATCGCGTCCTGGCCGGCCTGGGCCTGGTTGTCGCCGGCTTCGAGCGACGCGTGCGTGAGGAAAGCGGCCAGCGGCGACATGATCTCGCCGGTCTCGGCATCGGGCGCGACGGGCGCATCGAGCACGATGCCCGGGACGTCGCGCGAGACGGTGCGCGACGCCAGCGTGCCCGGCGCGAGTTCGTCGACCGGCAGCGCCACCGCGTCGCGGCCGAAACCCTCCTGCGTGACGAAGGCCTCGGCGGCGTTCATCAGTTCCTCGAGATTCTCGACGCGGTCGGCGCCCTCCTTGTCGGCGCGGTAGAAGTCGATCAGGCCGGTCTCGGCCAGCATGTGCTCGATGATGTCGCGCAGCGTGAGGCCGCGCGTGGCCTCGCGCATGCGGTCGATCAGGCTCGTGAACGCGGTCAGGTTCGTTCCGCCCTTGCCAGCAACGCCACCAACGCTCTGGAACAGGCTGCGACCCGACTGGCGAGCGGAATCCTGCAGCAATTCGATCGTTCGAGCGCCGATGCCTCGCGCGGGGAAATTGACGACGCGCAGGAAGCTCGTGTCGTCGTTCGGGTTCTCGACCAGCCTCAGGTACGACAGCGCGTGCTTGACCTCGGCGCGCTCGAAGAAGCGCAGTCCGCCGTATACACGGTACGGTATGCCGGCGTTGAACAGCGCCGACTCGATCACGCGCGACTGCGCGTTGCTGCGATAGAGCACCGCGATCTCGGAGCGCGCGGTGCCGGCGCGGTGCAGCTGCTGCGCCTCCTCGAGAAACCACTGCGCCTCGGCGAAGTCGCTCGTCGACTCGAAGATGCGCACCGGCTCGCCCGGGCCCTGGTCGGTGCGCAGGTTCTTGCCCAGGCGCTTCGAATTCTTGTCGATCAGGTGGTTCGCGGCGTCGAGGATGTTGCCGAAGCTGCGGTAGTTCTGCTCCAGCTTGATGACCTTGTCGACGTGGAACTCGCGCTCGAAGTCGGCCATGTTGCCCACCAGCGCGCCGCGAAATCCGTAGATGCTCTGGTCGTCGTCGCCCACCGCGAACACCGCGCCGCGCGGGCCCGCGAACATCTTGAGCCAGGCGTACTGCAGGCGGTTGGTGTCCTGGAACTCGTCGACGAGGATGTGCTGGAAGCGATGCCGGTAGTGCTCGCGCAGCGCCTCGTTGTCGCGCATCAGCTCGTAGGCGCGCAGCAGCAGTTCGGCGAAGTCGACCACACCCTCGCGCAGGCACTGGTCCTCGTAGGCCTTGTAGATCTCGGCGAGCTTCTGGGTCTGGCCGTCGTGGATCTGGACGTCCTTCGCACGCAGCCCGTCTTCCTTGGCGCCGGCGATGAACCAGCTCACCTGCTTGGGGACGAAGCGCTCCTCGTCGAGCTGCATCGCCTTGATGATGCGCTTGACCGCCGACAGCGAATCGGCCGTGTCGAGGATCTGGAAGCCCTGCGGCAGGCCGGCCAGCTTCCAGTGCGCGCGCAGGAAGCGGTTGCACAGGCCGTGGAAGGTGCCGATCCACATGCCGCGCACGTTGATCGGCAGCATCGCCGACAGCCGCGCCTGCATCTCCTTCGAGGCCTTGTTGGTGAACGTGACGGCCATCAGGCCGCCCGGCGACACCTGCCCCGTCTGCAGCAGCCAGGCGATGCGCGTGGTGAGCACGCGCGTCTTGCCCGAGCCGGCGCCGGCCAGGATCAGCGCGGGCCGCGCGGGCAGCGTCACCGCGGCGAGTTGCTCGTCGTTGAGGCCGCGCAGCAACCGGTCGGTCGTCGGGGCTTCGGGTTCGGCGTCAGAATGCTGGATATGCATCCACCTATTCTAGTTTCCCGGCCCCGTCGCTCCAGGTTTCTTTGCCTGGCGGCAGCCGGGCTCGGATCGCTCGCCTCCACGCTCGCGCTGGCCGCGCCGCCGAAGCATCGGGGCATCGCCTTCGAATGCCCGGCGCATGCCACCGCCGTGGTGGAACACTTCATGAGCGCCGACTGCATGGATTGCTGGAAGGCCGCGCCGCCCGCGGCGGGCGCGGGGCCGGTCGGCGCCACCGAATGGTCGCTGGACTGGATCGCCCCGGCCGCCGACGACGCGGTCATGGCGCCGGGCGCACTGTCCGAGGCCGGCGACCGCCTCGCGCGCCTGGGCGCCGGCCTACCCGCGACGCTCGCCACGCCGCCGTCCGCGTTCGACGCCCGCACCGTGCTCGAGGCGCCGTCCGCGAAGCGCCGCTTCTACGTGCACTCGAGCCTGCCGCATTCGGGCTACATGGGCGTGCAGATGCATGCGACGGGCGTCTGGCCCGCGGGCAGCACCGGTTGGGTGGCGCTGGTCGAGCTGATCCCCGTGGGCGTGCGCGACACCGTCGTCCCGCGCCGCCTCGTGCGCGTGCTGGTGGGCCCGCTGGCACTGCCCGCCGGACCCGGCGCGAAGAATGCCGTGGCGCCGTTGTACGGACTGCGCTGGCCCGAGAATGCGCACGCAGAGAACCTCGTCGCCACCGCGTGGATCGAGAACGCCGACGGCCGCATCACGCAGATCGCCACCGACCGCTGCGCCGATCCGAAATAGAAGACTCAAGGAACGATCATGGAAATCTTCGACTACGACAACATCCTGCTGCTGCCGCGCAAGTGCGTCGTCGAGAGCCGCAGCGAATGCGACACCTCGATCGAGTTCGGTCCGCACCGCTTCAGGCTGCCGGTGGTGCCCGCCAACATGAAGACGGTGCTGGACGTGCCGATCGCCGAGTTCCTGGCGAGCAACGGCTTCTTCTACGTGATGCACCGGTTCGACCTCGACACCGTCGCCTTCGCCAAGACGATGCGCGACAAGGGCCTGGTCGTGTCGATCAGCGCCGGCGTGAAGGCCGAGGACTATGCCGTCATCGACCGCCTCGCCGGGACCGGCGTCGGGGCCGACTACGTCACCATCGACATCGCGCACGGCCACGCGGAGAGCGTGCGCAAGATGATCGCCCACATCAAGCAGAAGCTGCCGAAGGCGTTCGTCATCGCGGGCAACGTCGGCACGCCGGAGGCCGTGATCGACCTCGAGAACTGGGGCGCCGACGCGACCAAGATCGGCGTCGGCCCCGGCAAGGTCTGCATCACGCGGCTGAAGACGGGCTTCGGCACCGGCGGCTGGCAGCTGTCGGCGCTGAAGTGGTGCGCGCGCGTGGCCACCCGGCCCATCATCGCGGACGGCGGCATCCGCCACAACGGCGACATCGCCAAGAGCCTGCGCTTCGGCGCGACGATGGTGATGATCGGTTCGCTGTTCGCCGGCCACGAGGAAAGCCCGGGGCAGACGGTGGAGGTCGACGGCAAGCTCTACAAGGAGTACTACGGCAGCGCGTCCGACTTCAACAAGGGCGAGTACCGCCACGTCGAAGGCAAGCGCATCCTCGAGCCGATCAAGGGCCGGCTGGCCGACACGCTGCGCGAGATGCAGGAAGACCTGCAGAGCTCGATCTCGTACGCGGGCGGCCGCTGCGCGACCGACATCCGCAAGGTCAACTACGTCGTGCTGGGCGGCGAGAACGCGGGCGAGCACCTGTTCATGTGACGCCCCCGGGGGCGCACCGGCCGGCGACTTCATTCAGGGGTGGCTCAGGCGAGACCCTGAGGAGCGCAGCGCCCTACGCCGGTTAGCATCGGCTCGCCAGACGGCGGCACGCGCGAACGATGCGCCGCGGCGCGCCTGGGGAGGGCCTGGTCATCGTGCGGTTCGTCGTGCGGGGACTGCGCCGCCGCCGGCGCACGAGTCACTCCTACCCGAGCACACCATGACCGACTTCCCCGACAACAACCGTTTCGCGCCGCCCAAGGCCCTCCTGGTCGAACCCGGCAGCCTGGGCGACGGCCCCGTGCTCGCGGGACGCGGGCAGCGGCTCGTGGCCGCGATCCTCGACGGCCTGATCGTCAGCCTGATCGTCTGGCCGCTGTTCTTCGTCTTCGGCCGCATGAGCCTCCTGGCACCGGCCGATCCCGCATCGCCCGCCGAGATGTTCAGCAACATGGGCCGGATGTTCGGCGCCATGATCCCCGGCTACCTCGTCGCGGGCGTGGTGCAGGCGTGGTCGCTGCACGCGTTCGGCGGCACGCTGGGCAAGAAGCTGATGGGCCTGCGCATCGTGCGCGCCGACGGCAGCCGCGCCGGGTGGGTGCGCCTGTTCTTCGTCCGCGGCGGCGTCTGCGTCATCCCGGGCTTCATCCCGCTGCTGGGCGCGCTGTACGTGCTGATCGACATGCTGCTGATCTTCCGCGACTCGCGCCAGTGCCTGCACGACAACATCGCCGACACGATCGTCGTCACCGCGTCGTCGTCGACGAACGCGAGCCTCGAGGCCTCGAAGGCGCGCTGAGCTGCCCGGGGCGCCGGCGACGCGCCGCGTTGCCGGGTCGGCGCATGCGGCGACGGCAGGCGCCGCCGTCGTGATTTCGGTCACTCCCTCTTCGGGGGGATGCCTGCATGGCCGGGGCGGCGCGCGCGGTACGATGCGCGCATTCCGCCAGGCACGCAACGACGTCGCCGGATTCAAGGGTCGAAAGAGGGAGAACGGACGATGTCCGGTGCCATTGCACAGAACCGTTTCGCGCCGCCGCGCACGGACGTCGAGGCGCAGCACGACAGCGACGCCCGCATGATCGATGCGGCACGCGGGGCCCGCTTCATCGCCGAAATGCGGCGCGGGCATTACGGCAGCCGCTTCGTCTTCCAGCGCTGGCTGCCGCGGGCCGTCGTCGGCTGCATCCCGTTCGTCGGCAACGTCGTCGCGTCGATCGATCCGCTGCCGATCTTCCGCCACCCGTGCCGCTGCCTGCACGACGACATCGCGGACACGAAGGTGGTCACCGCGTCGTCGTCGGCGAAGGCCACCCTGAACGGCGACCACGGGTACGCCGGCGCAGACCTGCGCACGATCAGCTTCTGAGCCGGCGAGTCCCGTTCGTTCCTTGACGCTCGACACCACGCTCCTCGCCGAAACGCCCGAAGGCATCGCCATCCTGCTGCGGCCTGCGGGAGCGGTGCCGCGTGCGCTCGCCTACGCGCTCGACATGTTCATCCGCTTCGTCGTCTGGGCGGTCGCGTTCACTTTGCTCGGCGCCGTCAAGGGCGTGGGCGTGGGCGTGATGCTGATCGTGCTGTTCGCACTGGAATGGATCTATCCGATCGTGTTCGAGCTGCTGCCCGGCGCCGCGACGCCCGGCAAGCGCGTGCTCGGCCTGCAGGTGATGATGGACACCGGCCTGCCCATCACGCCGTCGGCGGCCGTCACCCGCAACCTGCTGCGCGTGGCCGACTTCATGCCCATCGCCTATGCCTTCGGCCTGCTCTCGATGCTGCTGCGCAGCGACTTCAAGCGGCTGGGCGACATCGTCGCCGGCACGCTGGTGGTGCACGCCGGCTCGGTGCGGCTCGCCGGCGCGCTGCCCCAGGCCGAGCCGCTCGCGCCGCGCGTGCCGCTCACGCGCGCGCAGCAGGTCGCGATCCTGCACCTGGCCGGCCGCGCGCGCCGACTCACGCCCGAACGCGTCGACGAACTGGCCGCGCTGGCAGACAACGCGCTGCCGCCGCCCAATTACGCGCCGGGCGGCACGAACCCGGCGCCGATCCGTCCCGGGCCGCGGCTGATCGCGGTCGCGCAGTGGCTCATGGGACAGCGCCAGGCATGACTCCCCGCCAATTCGAATCGCGCTACGAACCCGCCTGGGTCGAGCTCGAACGCGGGCTCCAGGCGCTCGACGCCGGCAAGCGCGCCGGCAAGAAGCCGCGCAAGCCCAAGACCGGCCAGTTCCCGACCGACGCCAACCCGGCGCCCGGCGCCGCGCGCGTCGCGCAGCTGTATCGCCAGTGCTGCGAGCACCTGGCCCTGGCGCGCGAGCGCGGCTATCCGCCCTACATGGTCGACCGCCTCGAGGTGCTCGCCGCGCGCGCGCACCAGCGCATCTATCGCCGCCACGACTTCGGGCTCGCCGCGCTGCGCGACCTCGTGCTGTACGACGCGCCCGGCGCCGTGCGCGCGCTGCGCTGGCACCTGCTGGTGGTCGTGCTCGTGTTCGTGCTGCCGATAGTGGTGGTGGGCATCGCGACCTGGCTCGATCCGCACTTCGTGCTGACCGTGGTCGACGCGAAACAGGTGCGCGACTTCGACGGCATGTACGGCCCGGACGCCGGCGAGCGCCTGGGCCGCACGTCGGGCGACGACTGGCAGATGTTCGGCTTCTACATCATGCACAACGTCGGCATCGCGTTCCAGTGCTTCGCCGCGGGGCTGATGCTGGGCATTGGCAGCCTCGTGATGATCGCCTACAACGGGCTGCTGTTCGGCGCGATCGCGGGCTTCCTTGTCACGCGCGGCGACAGCGAGCGCTTCTTCTCGTTCGTCGTCACGCACTCGGCGTTCGAGCTCACGGCGATCGTGCTGTCCGGCGCCGCCGGGCTGAAGCTGGGCCACGCGGTGCTCGCGCCCGGGCGCCTCACGCGCACGCAGGCGCTGATGCGCGCCGCGCGCGACACCTCGCCGGTGGTGTTCTGCTTCTTCGTGATGCTGATCATCGCGGCCGCGCTCGAGGCGTTCTGGTCGTCGGCCGGCTGGATCGCGCCGGGCGTGAAATACGCGGTCGGCGGCTGCTGCTGGGCGCTGGTCTTCGCCTACCTCGGACTGCAGGGTCGCAGCCACGACGCCCGCTCCGCACGCAGCGGGGACGCCCGATGAAGGCCGAACAGTTGCAGCTCGCGCTGCGTCCGCGCCCGGCCTACGAGGCGGTCGACCTCGGCGTGCAGATGGCCCAGCGCAGCCGCCGTTCGCTGCTGCGCGCGTTCGTGCCGCTGGCGCTGCTGCTGGCGGTGGCCTGCGGCGCGACGATCGAGATCGCGCCGTGGCTGCCGTCGATGCTGCTGTGGTGGTGCAAGCCCTGGCTCGACCGCACGCTGCTCAACATCTACGCGCGCCAGGCCTTCGGCGAGGAGACGCGCTTCAGCGACGCCTGGCAGGCGCGCGCCGCCACGCCGTGGACGCAGGCGCTGATGTGGCTGACGGTCTGGCGCCTGTCGTTCTGGCGCGCCTATTCGATGCCGGTGGCCCAGCTCGAAGGCCAGGAAGGCGCGGCACGCCGCCAGCGCGTCAAGGCCATCCTGCGCAGCCAGCGCGGCGCCGCGACGATGGCGCAGGCCACGTTCAGCTGGATCGAGGTCTTCCTCACGCTGGGCCTGGTGTCGGTGATCCCGTGGATGATGCCCGGGCTGCGCAACTGGGATGCGGTGCGCTGGCTGTTCGGCGACAACCTCTTCGCCAACGCCCTGATGTACGTGGCCTATGTCGCCGCCGTGCTCTTCGTCGAGCCCTTCTTCGTCGCCTCCGGCTTCGCGATGTACCTCAATCGGCGCGTCGAACTCGAAGCCTGGGATGTGGAACAGGACCTGCGCCATGCGTTCGCTGCGCGCTGACCTCGCGAGCGCGCTGGCGCGCGCGGCCCTGCTCGCGGCGTGTGCCTGCGGCAGCGTCGCCGCGTCGGCGCAGGTCGCGATCTCGGCGGAGGACGCGGCCTCGTCGACCCAGGCTGCGGCGTCGGCGGCCGCAGTTGTGGCTGCGAGCGCCGCCCGTTCGAGCGATCCGCGCGCCGCGCGCATCGAGTCGGCCGTCGACAAGCTGCGCACCGATCCGCTGCTCTCGGGCAAGCACGTGGAGCACCGGCTGCGCTGGAAGGGCGACGCCGAGCCCGAGAAGAAGAAGCGCCAGCACGTCGACGACGCGTCATGGCTGGCCTGGTTCGCCTCGCTGGCACGCTTCATCAACGACGTCAGCCGCTTCCTGCTGTGGGGCATCGTGGCCGTGCTCGTGGCGCTGGGGCTGGTGAGCGCGCGCCACGTGGTGCAGCTGCGCGCGTTCCGGCGCGCGAAGATCGCGTCGCCCGTGAGCCATGTGCGCGATCTCGACGTGCGCCCCGAAAGCCTGCCCGACGACGTCGGCGCCGCGGCCTGGGCGCTGTGGCAGTCGGGCGACGTGCCGGCGGCGCTGTCGCTGCTCTATCGCGGCGCGCTGTCGCGGCTGATCCACAAGTTCGACGTGCCGATCACCGCATCGGCCACCGAGGGCGAATGCCTCGACCTCGCGCGCGGGCGGCTGGAGACGACCGCGCTGCGCTACGTCACGCAGGTGGTGCGCGCGTGGGAGGCCAACATCTACGGCGGCCGCACGCTGTCGAACGCGATGGGCGAGGCACTGTGCACCGGCTTCGGCCAGCGCCTGGACGCCAGCGCGCCCGTCGGCGCGGAGGGCGCGACATGAAGAGCGCCGCCCTGGTCCGCACCCTCCTGGGCCTGCTCGTGCTGGCGCTGCTCGGCTGGCTGGTGTATCACACGCGCTGGGAGGAGGTCGAGATCGACGACCCGGCCCGCGGGCTCGCCGCGACCGACGAGTACTACTCGCTGCGCAAGGTCCTCGAGGCCGCCGGTTCCACCCTGGAGGCGCGAACCACGCTCGAGCCCATGCCGCCCGCCAATGCGACGCTGGTGCTCGAGTCCAGCCTGTGGGACATCTTCCCCGAGCGCGACGCGCGCCTGAAAACCTGGGTCGAGAACGGCGGTCACCTGGTCGTGACCAGCTGGAAGGCCGACAGCGACGACCTGCGCTGGGTGCCGCTGTCGTTCGTGCAGCCGCACCGCCACCGGGCGCGCGACGCCGCCGCCTCGGACGCCGACGACCAGGACGACGACAGCGACGACGACGAGCAAGCCCCGGCGACGCGCAAGAAGCCGCGCGCCGACGACGGCAAGCAGAAGCTGCAGAAGCTGCTCGACCCCAAGCTGCCGTGGCGCAACTGCACGGACTACGAGGAGAGCGCCGCCACCAGCGAGCCCGCGTTCGAGCCGGGTCGCGTCTACAAGGGCTGCACCTTCAAAGGCCCGCTGCGCCCGCTCAACCACGCGGTGCCGTCGTGGCAGCTCACGAGCCCGAGCGGCACGCTGGCGATGCGCGTGGCGGTCGGCCGCGGGAGCGTCACCGGCGTCTCCACCCAGCAACTGGTGACCGACAACCACGGGCTGCTGAGCGGGGACAACGGCCTGATCGCCGCCGCCATCCTGCAGGCCGCGCCCGGCCGCGCCGTCTGGCTCATCGGCGACGAGGCGCGCGAGCCCCTGCTGCAATGGCTGTGGCACGAGGCGCGCACGCCGTTCCTGCTGGCGCTCGCGGCCATCGGCCTGGCCCTGTGGCGACTGATGGTGCGCCTCGGCCCGCGCGAGGCCGTGCCGCCGCAGGCGCGCCGTTCGATGGGCGAGCAGGTGCGCGGCACCGGGCAGTTCATCGCCGGCGCCGATCCGCGCGCGCTGCACGCGGCCACGCGCCTGGCCTTCGAGCACGAGGCGCGCAAGCGCGTCGAGGGCTGGGCCCAGCTCGACGACGCGGCCCGCATCGCCGCGCTGGCGGCCGCGCTGCAGCCCCCGAACTTCCTCGACCAGCCCTCGCTGCTCGCCTCGCTCAACATCGGCGGCGGGGCGACGCCGGCACAGATCCTGACGGCGACCGCCGTCCTCGAGCAGGCCCGGCGCGCGTTGCTGCGCGTGCCCGGCAGCGCCACCTAACTGATCACTTCACTGGACATCACCATGGCCATAGCCTCCCAGGAACTCGAATTCATCGGCACGGCGCTGGGCAGGCTGCGCGCGGAAGTCGGCCGCGCGCTCGTCGGCCAGCAGGAGGTCATCGACCAGACGCTCGTCGCGTTCGTCGCCTCCGGCCACATCCTCTACGAAGGCCTGCCGGGCCTGGGCAAGACGCTGCTGGCGCGCGCGCTGGCGCAGGCGATGTCGCTGCAGTTCTCGCGCGTGCAGTTCACGCCCGACCTGATGCCGTCCGACCTCACCGGCCACGCGGTGCTCGAGCCCGGCGGCGACGGCGGCATCGGCCGGCTGCGCCTGCGCAAGGGGCCGGTCTTCACCAACCTGCTGCTGGGCGACGAGATCAACCGGGCGCCGGCGAAGACGCAGAGCGCGCTGCTGGAGGTCATGCAGGAGCGCCAGGTGACGCTCGAAGGCCAGACCGTCTCGCTGCCGCGGCCGTTCATGGTGCTCGCCACGCAGAACCCGATCGACTCCGAAGGCACGTACCCGCTGCCCGAGGCGCAGCGCGACCGTTTCCTGTTCAAGATCGACATCGGCTTCCCGACGCAGTCCGAGGAGGTCGACGTGGTCAAGGCCGCCACCGGCCAGCAGGTGGGCGACGCGCTGCCGCTGGACAAGGTGCAGCGCTGCCTGACCGAGGCGGACGTCGCGCGCATCCAGCAGTGCGTGAGCTCGGTGCTGATCGACGACCGCGTCGTCGATTACGCCGTGCGCCTGACCCGCGCCACGCGCGGCGCCGTGGGCCTGGGCAACGGCGCGGGCTCGCGCGGCGCGATCGCGCTGGTGCGCGCCGCGCGCTCGGCGGCGCTGATCAACGGCCGCGACTACGCGACGCCCGACGACGTCAAGCGCCAGGTGCTGCCGGCGCTGCGCCATCGCGTGGTGCTGTCGCCCGACGCGCAGCTCGAAGGCCGCGCCGTCGACGACGTGCTGCGCGAGATCGTCACGCGCGTCGACGCGCCGCGGCTGTAAGGGAACCCCGCGCGTGCCACGCCTGTTGATGCCTACCCGGCGCACCGTGATCGCGGTGGCCGCGATCGCCACCGGATCGGCCATCGCGCTGCTGGTGGCGAAGGCGCGCGACATCGCCGACGCGCATCTCGCGACGGTCGGCGGCGGGCTGTTCGGCGCGCTGTGCGTGCTGTTCCTGGCCGACGCGGCGTTCACCGCGTGGCAGCTGCGGCGCCATCCGATCGCGTTCGAGCGCCAGATGCCCAGCGCGTTCGCGCTCGGCCAGCCGCACGGCCTGGTCGTGACGCTGATCCACGAAGGCCCGCGACCGTGGCATCTCGAGCTGTTCGACCACGTGCCCGCCACGATGACGCAGCGGCTGCTGCCGGCCTCGGTGGTGCTGCCGCCCGCGAGCAAGCTCGACGTGCGCTACGAGATCACGCCGACGCAGCGCGGCAAGGTCGTCTTCGAGCCGGCCGCGATCCGCGTGCGCTCGCGGCTGGGGCTGGCCGACCTGCAGCTGCGCATCGGCGCGGTGCAATCGGCGCAGGTGTATCCGAACTTCGCCGCGCTGGCGCGCTACGCGTGGCTGGCCGGCGACCGGCGCCTCGCCGAGATCGGCATCAAGAGCTACATCGCACGCGGCGCCGGCACCGACTTCAAGCAGCTGGGCGAATACGTGCCCGGCATGCCCACGCGCCACATCGACTGGAACGCGTCGTTCCGCCACCGCCGCGCGGTGGTGCGCGAGTTCCAGGACGATCGCGACCAGTCGGTGATGTTCCTGCTCGATTGCGGCCGCCGGATGAGAGCGGACGAACGCTCGGGGGGCCGCGACGGGCCGCCCCTAGCGGCCCAGCACCCCCTCGGGGGGGCGGACGCCGACAGGCGGCCTCGGGGGCCAACTTATGACGGCAGCCACTTCGACCAGGCATTGAACGCCGCGATGCTGCTGGCCTACGTCGCGTTGAAGGACGGCGACGCCGTCGGCGCAATGACCTTCGGCCACGACCCGTCGCAGCAGCGCCATTTCGCGCCGGCCAAGGGCATGGCCGCGCTCAACGCGCTGGTCGCCCGGCTGCACGACATCGAACCCAGCCCGACGCATTCCGACTACCTCGCCGCCGCACGCGACCTGATGCTGCGCGTGCGCCGCCGCTCGCTGGTGGTGGTGCTGACCAACTTCCGCGACGAGGACTGCGAGGAACTCGAGGACGCGCTCCGGCTGATGCGCACGCGCCACCTGGTGCTGCTCGCCAGCCTGAAGGAAGGCGTCGTCGCCGAGATCGCCGCGCAGCCGATCGACGACGCGCGCGGCATCGTCGACGTCGCCGCCGCGCACTGGTTCCAGAACGCGCGCGCCGAGGCGTTCCGGCGACTGGCGGGCAAGAACCAGTTGCTCGTGGATGTCGAGCCTTCGATGCTGGCGGCGACGTTGGTGAATCGGTATCACGCGGTGAAGCGGGCGCGCCTTCTCTGACCCGCACCGGCAAGAATCGGGCGCGCGCCGTCTATCCGGCGATCCGGCAGTGGGTCGCGTCCGACAGGCCGCCGCGCTGGAAGCGACGCGAGCAGGCGGCGTCTTTTCGCGCCAGGGAAAACGCGTACGCCGCCTACAATTGCAGGTCGTCCCCGGCCTGCCCGGCGCGGGGCCCGGAATCCACCGCTGAGCCATCCATGTCCGAACTCGCCAAGTCGTTTGAACCCGCTGCCATCGAGGCCCGCTGGGCGCCGCTGTGGGAAAAGAGCGGCGTCTACGAGCCGACGCTGGACACGGCCAGGCCCTCGTTCTCGATCCAGCTGCCGCCGCCCAACGTCACGGGCACGCTGCACATGGGCCATGCGTTCAACCAGACCATCATGGACTCGTTGACGCGCTACCACCGCATGCGCGGCTTCAACACACTGTGGGTGCCGGGCACCGACCACGCGGGCATCGCCACGCAGATCGTCGTCGAGCGCCAGTTGCAGGACAAGGGCAGCTCGCGCCAGGAACTGGGCCGCAAGAACTTCGTCGCGCGGGTGTGGGACTGGAAACAGGAATCGGGCTCGACGATCACGCGCCAGATGCGCCGCATGGGCGACTCGGTGAGCTGGAAGCACGAGTACTTCACGATGGACGGCGGGCTGTCCAAGACGGTCACCGAGACCTTCGTGCGCCTGTTCGACGAAGGCCTGATCTACCGCGGCCGCCGCCTGGTGCACTGGGATCCGGTGCTGAAGTCGGCGGTGTCCGACCTCGAGGTGGCCAGCGCCGAAGAGGACGGCTTCCTGTGGCTGGTGCGCTATCCGCTGGCCGACGGCACGGGCGACCTGACCGTGGCCACCACGCGGCCCGAGACGATGCTGGGGGACGTCGCGCTGATGGTGAACCCGGCCGACGAGCGCTACACCGCGCTGGTCGGCAAGCAGGTGATCCTGCCGCTGGTGGGCAAGGCTATCCCGGTGATCGCCGACGACTACGTCGACAAGGAATTCGGCACCGGCGTGGTGAAGGTGACGCCCGCGCACGACGCCAACGACTACGCTGTCGGCCTGCGCCACGACCTGCCCATCATCGGCGTGCTGGCGCTCGACGCGACGATCAACGAGAACGCGCCCGAGCAATACCGCGGGCTCGACCGCTTCGTCGCGCGCAAGAAGATCGTGGCCGACCTCGAGGCCGGCGGCTTCCTGGTGGAGGTGCGCAAGCACAAGCTGATGGTGCCGCGCTGCGAGCGCACCGGCCAGGTCATCGAGCCGATGCTCACCAACCAGTGGTACGTGGCGATGACCAAGCCGGGCGCCGACGGCACGTCGATCGCCGACAAGGCCATCCAGGCCGTGGCCACCGGCGAGGTCAGGTTCTACCCCGAGCAGTGGGTCAACACGTACAACCACTGGATGAACGACCTGCAGGACTGGTGCATCTCGCGCCAGCTGTGGTGGGGCCACCAGATCCCGGCTTGGTACCCGAATATCAAACTTGAGGGTCTCTCTGAACACTACGTCGCTAGCAGCGAGGAACAGGCGATCGAAAAGTTCAATGCTGAGATCGATGCCAAGCTTGTCGAGTTGCGACATCTGCAAGCAGGTCTCGGTGAAAACCTGGCTGAAGTGGCGAAGAGCGCGAAGGCAGCTCTCGATGAAGCGCGCCTTGCGGGACTCACACGCGACGAGGACGTGCTCGACACCTGGTACTCGTCGGCGCTGGTGCCGTTCTCCACGCTGGGCTGGCCCGAGAAGACGCTCGAACAGGACCTGTTCCTGCCGTCGTCGGTGCTCGTGACCGGCTACGACATCATCTTCTTCTGGGTCGCCCGGATGATCATGATGACGACCCACTTCACGGGCAAGGTGCCGTTCAGGGACGTCTACATCCACGGCCTGGTGCGCGACGCGCAGGGCCAGAAGATGTCGAAGTCGGAGGGCAACGTGCTCGACCCGGTCGACCTGATCGACGGCATCGCGCTCGAGCCGCTGCTGGACAAGCGCGTGGTCGGCCTGCGCAGGCCCGAGACCGCGCCGCGCGTGCGCGAGAACACGAAGAAGGAATTCCCCGAGGGCATCCCGGCCTACGGCGCCGACGCGCTGCGCTTCACCTTCGCCGCGCTGGCCACGCTGGGCCGGAACATCGCGTTCGACTCCAAGCGCTGCGAGGGCTATCGCAACTTCTGCAACAAGCTCTGGAACGCGACCAAGTTCGTGCTGATGAACTGCGAGGGCCAGGACTGCGGCATCCTCGAAGGCGACAAGGCCGAATGCCCCCCGGGGTACAACTCGTTCAGCCAGGCCGACCGCTGGATCACCAGCGAGCTGCAGCATGCCGAGGCCGCGGTCGCGCAGGGCTTCGCCGAGTACCGCCTCGACAACGTGGCCAACACGATCTACCAGTTCGTCTACGAGTACTGCGACTGGTACATCGAGATCGCGAAGGCGCAGCTCGTCGAAGCGAAGAATGCGGGCGACGAAGCGGCCGCGCGCGGCACGCGCCGCACGCTGATCCGCACGCTGGAGACGGTGCTGCGCCTGATGCACCCGGTCACGCCGTTCATCACGGCGGAACTGTGGGAGACCGTCGCCCCGATCGCCGGCCGCGCGCCGGCGGCGGGCGGCACGATCGCCACGGCGCCGTATCCGGTCGCGCAGCTGGAGCGCGTCGACGAGGCCGCCTGCGCCTGGGTCGCGCGCTTCAAGGCGCTGACCGTGGCCTGCCGCAGCGTCGCCAAGCAGATGAACATCGCCGAGAAGACGCGTCCGCCGCTGCTCACGTTCGGCGACGCCGAGTTCGTCGCGCAGGCCGCGCCGCTGCTGAAGGCGCTCGCCAAGGTCGGCGAGGTTCGCGTGATCGGCGACGAAGCCGCGTTCGTCGAGGCCACGAAGTCGCTGCCGGTCGCGGTCGAGGGCGCCGTGCGCCTGGCCCTGCACGTCGAGATCGACATCGGCGCTGAGCGCGAGCGCATCGGCAAGGAAGTGACGCGCCTCGAGGGCGAGATCGTCAAGGCCAACCACCAGCTGGGCAACGAAAACTTCGTCTCGCGTGCGAAGCCGGAAGTGGTCGACCAGATGCGCGTGCGGCTGGCGGGTTTCGTGGAGACCGTGGCGCGGCTGAAGGCGCAGCTCGAGCAATTGGGCGGTTGAGCGTCGCCGCCCAAGACGAAAAAGGCAGGACCGTCGGCTGCGACTGTTTTCGTGGGGCGAGCGGCTCGCGCAGCGCCGTTCAGCGCCGCCGCATGAAGTGGATGTACTCCGTCCCCGCCTGCGACTGCTCCAGCAACTCGTTGCCGGTCTGCCGGGCAAATGCCTGGAAGTCGCGCGTGGAGCTCGGATCGGTGGCGACGACCTTCAGGATCTCGCCCGTCTGCATCTCCGCCAGCGCCTTCTTGGCCTTCAGGATGGGCAGCGGGCAGTTCAGGCCGCGCGTATCGATTTCCTTGTGGGCTTGCATGGACTTGACCTCGTGAGCGGAGCTCATTCTATGACGCGTCGGGCCTGGCGACGTTCAGCGCGGCACGCTCCTCGAAGCTCATGAACCGGGGCTCGATGCCGAGCGAACGCTGCCACTCGGCCATCGCGTAGCCGGTGCCGGCCGGCCAGCACACGATGTCGGCGGGCGCCATCAGCTTGTACTCGGCCAGTTCGGGCGAGAGTCGGACCTCGCCGTGCGCCACGACGTGGTAAGCGATGATGACCTGGTTCATGCGCTGGAAGTCCCACACGCCGAGCAGCTTGACGGACTCGACCGTCAACGCCGTCTCCTCCAGCACCTCGCGCGCGATGCCGGCCTCGGGCGTCTCGCCGGCCTCCATGAAGCCGGTGATCAGCGCGAACATGCGGCCGGGCCAGGCCGCGTTGCGGGCGAGCAGCACCTTGCCGCCCTGGTCGGAACACTCGACGACGGCCGCGAGCACGGGCGTCGGGTTGTTCCAGTGCGTGAAGCCGCAATGCGCGCAGCGCAGGCGTTCCTTCGGGCCGCCGTCCTCGTCCTGCGTGACGAACGCGAGCGCGTTGGCGCACTGCGGGCAGTAGCGCCACTGCGTGCCGAGTGTCATGCCGATGCCTCCGGAACGGCCGTGGGTCTCATGCCGGGAACACGCCCGTCGACAGATAGCGGTCGCCGCGGTCGCAGACCACGAACACGATGGTCGCGTTCTCCAGCCGCTGCGCGACCTGCAGCGCGACCCAGCACGCGCCAGCCGCCGAGATGCCCGCGAACAGGCCTTCCTCGCGCGCGAGGCGGCGTGCCATGTCCTCGGCATCGTCCTGGCTCACCAGCACGAGCTCGTCGACGCGCGCCGGCTCGTAGATCCTGGGCTGGTAGGCCTCGGGCCACTTGCGGATGCCCGGGATGCGCGAGCCCTCGGCCGGCTGCGCGCCGAGGATGCGCACCGCCGGGTTCTTCTCCTTCAGGAAGCGCGACACGCCCGTGATCGTGCCCGTCGTGCCCATCGCGCTCACGAAGTGCGTGACCTGGCCGTCGGTGTCGTTCCAGATCTCCGGGCCCGTGGTCTCGTAGTGCACGCGCGGGTTGTCGGGATTGGCGAACTGGTCGAGGACGAGGCCCTTGCCGTCGGCCTGCATCTGCAGCGCGAGGTCGCGCGCGTCTTCCATGCCGCCGGACTTCGGCGTGAGGATCAGCTCGGCGCCATAGGCCTTCATCGTCTGCACGCGCTCGATGGAAAGGTCCTCCGGCATGATCAGCACCATCCGGTAGCCCTTGATCGCGGCGGCCATCGCCAGCGCGATGCCGGTGTTGCCCGACGTCGCCTCGATCAGCGTGTCGCCCGGCCTGATCTGCCCGCGCTCCTCGGCGCCGCGGATCATCGAGATGGCCGGCCTGTCCTTGACCGAGCCCGCCGGGTTGTTGCCCTCGAGCTTGCCCAGGATCACGTTGCCGCGCGCCGCCAGCTCCGCGCCGATCACGCGCTGCAGCCGCACCAGCGGCGTGTGGCCGATGGCCTCTTCGAGAGTCATGTACGTCGGCATGGAGGCTGGGATTCCGGGGCTGGGTGCTGGACAGAAGGCCTTCATTGTCGCAGCGCCCGCCAACCCTCGCCTTCGCCATGTGATAATCCGCCCCCTGCGCAGGCACTTCGCCCGCGCGGCATCCCCAGCCTCGGTGGCGTAATCGGTAGCCGCGACGGACTCAAAATCCGTTCTCGAAAGGGGTGTCGGTTCGAGTCCGACCCGAGGCACCACGACGTCGTCCCGCGGCATCGTACGCGCGGCCGTCCCGCCCGTTCGAGGGATTGGCGGACCTGCCGACGGTGCCTGGCGTGATGCCCATGACGCACTTCACCGACGAGCAGGTCAACGAAGATGCGGCATCGCGCCAGCTGGTGCCTGGCACGTTGCTGTGGGCCTCGACCGTTCCGAAGGCGGCGTCATCGCAGCCACGAATCGACCAGGCTTCGTGCTCCCCAGACCCTCCAGCTCACGCCGCTGCAGATCGCACACACCCTCACGGCCCTGAGGTCGCACATGCGCGCGCTCGAGAAAAAAGGCGACGAGGATCCCGAAGGCGGCGAATACGAGGACATCCTCATCGCGGAGAGCGTCCTCAAGCTGCTGATGGCCGCGGGGGCGGCGGTGGATCAGTCCGATCGCCAGGGCTGACGAGCCGCCAGCGCGCTGCCGTGCTGGAAGCGAGCGCCGGCGCGACTTCCGCGGCTGGTTGCCGACGCGCGAGCCATGGCACACTGGAATCTCACCGAGCCCCCGCCATGCCCCTGCAACTGCCACCACCCGTCACCCGCGCCCTGCTGATCGCCTGTACCGTCCTGCTGTTCCTCGGGGCGGCGATCCGGCCGCTGCAGGCGCTCGAGTTCCAGTGGCTGGCGCTCTATCCGGCCCTGTCGGGCGGTTTCTGGCCATGGCAGATCGTCGCCTATCCGTTCGTGCACGTCGACGGACTGGCCTGGTTCTTCAACATGCTGATGCTCTACTTCTTCGGCTCGCGCCTGGAAGATCTGTGGGGCCTGCGGCGCTACATCCAGTTCCTGCTGGCCTGCGTGGCGGCCGGCGCCGCCGCGTACCTGCTGTTGACGTTGCTGTTCGGCACGCCGTTTCCGCTGCTGGGCATGGGCAGCGTCACTTTCGGCATGCTGGTGGCCTTCGGCATCCTGTTCCCGCACCAGCGCATCATGCTGTACTTCGTCGCCGAGGTGACGATGCGCACGGCCGTCTGGGTGTTCATCGGCATCGAAGTCATCATGATGCTGGGCTCGGTGTTCAACGGCAGCGGCGCCTGGGTCACGGCGTTCGCGCAGCTGGGCGGCGCGCTCGGCGCCTACCTGATGATCCTGTACTGGCGCTGGCGTCCGCCGTCCTTCAAGCGCAAGAAGCCGCCGTCGCACATCCGGCGCGTGCACTGAGCAACCTTCAGTCCGCGAGTCCTTCGCGGATCGTCGGGCGCATCAGCTTCAGCCGCAGTTCGCGCTTCATGCGCGCATTCGACAGCCGGCGCGACTCGTTGAGGAAGCTCCACTGCGCGGCGCTGAAGTGCTCGGCCGCCTGCGCGCGCGTCACGCGCGCGGGGCGCGGCAGGCCGCTGAGGTCGGCGACGAGGTCGTAGTAGTCGCCCGTCTTCATGTCCGAGTCGTCGCAGACCTGCACGACGCGCTGCGGCTTCCCGCGCCACAACGCGGCGATGCAGGCGCGCGCGAGGTCGTCGGCGTGGATGTGGTTGGTGTAGCCGTCGTCCGCGGCGACGAGCAGCGGCGTGCCGCGCCTGACGCGATCGGTCGGGCGTCCGCCCTCGCGATCGTTGGCGTAGATGCCGGGGATGCGCAGCGTCGTCACGCGCACGCCCGTCGCGCGGCCCCAGGCGCGCAGGCGCGACTCGGCATCGACGCGGCGACGCGCGCGATCGGTCGTCGCGGCGAGCGGGCGCGTCTCGGTCACCCACGCGCCCTGGCAATCGCCGTAGACACCCGTGGTGCTCGCGTAGACCACGCGCGACGGCAGCGTGCGCCGGCTCAGCGCGGCCAGCAGCGCGCCGAGGCGTGGATCGCTGTGTCCCGTCGATGGTGGTGGTGCCAGATAGAGCACGGCGTCGGCCAGGCCGGCGAGTCGATTCAGCGACGCGGGATCGTCGAGATCGCCGACGACCGGCCGCACGCCGGCCGCGCGCAGCGCGTCGAGGCGCCCGGGTGACGACGTCAGCGCGAACACGCGCAGCCGCCCGCCGAGCGCACGCACCACACGAAGGCCGACGTCGCCGCAGCCGACGATCAACAAGGTGGATGGAAGCGTCATGAGGCGTTCATTGTCGATGTTCGCCGAGCACCACCAGCGCCAGCCCGGCCATGATCAGCGCGATGCCGGCCAGCCCGCTCGCGCGCAGCGGCTCGCCGAGCAGCAGCACGGCCAGCGCGAACGCGGTCAACGGCTCGGCGAGCGCCAGCGCCACGCCGGTGGCCGCCGAGATGAAGCGCAGCGCGCTGCTGAACAACAGGTAGGAGACGCCGGTCGCGACCACCCCCAGCCACGCGACCACGAGCCAGCCGCGCGTCCCCGCTGCGCCGAGGTCGGCCAGTCCCGACGGCACGATCAGCCACGCCGCCGGCAGCGCGATGACGGCCGCGGCGCCGAACACCCACAGGCTCGCGCGCGCCGGCGAGGCGTGGGTCGACAACGACTTGGCCGTCAAGGTGTAGACGGCGTACGCGAAGCCGGCGGCCAGGCACAGCGGCAGTCCGGCGGCGTCGAGCGGCGCGCCGCCGCCGCTGCCCAGCGCGATGGCCGCGCCGCCCGCCACGGCCAGCGCCGTGCCCAGCCACCACAACGCCACCGGCGGCCGGCGCGTGACCAGCGCCTGCAACGCGCCCGCGAACAGCGGCCCGCTGCCGATCGCGATCGTCGTGCCCACCGCGACGCCGGCCAGCCGCACGCCGGCGAAGAACGCGAGGTTGTAGACAGCGACGGCGGCGCCGGCCAGCAACTGACGTCGCCACAGGCCGGGCACGCGCGGCCGGGCGGCACGTTCGCGCTCGGTCGCCGTCACCAGCAACGCGAAGAACAAGGCGGCGATCGCGAGGCGCAGCGCGCCGATCCAGTACGGCGACAAATGCGCGTCGGCGAAATGCTGCGACGTGCCCGTGGTGCCCCACAGCACGGCGGCGGACAGCGCCAGGACGATGCCCGGCCAGGAAGCGGTCTTCATGCAGCCATCGTCGCTCGAACGCATCCGGGTCTTGTCGCGAGACTCTCGACGTCGTCCGTCCCGCAGATCGCGCACGCCGACGTCGCGGTCGCACCGCAGCGCATGCGCCAGCGCGCTTGCCGACGCATCGCCGACGCGCGCCGCGGCGGCCTCGAGCGTGGGTCCGCAGCGCGGCAGGCGCTGGGCTTCGTCCAGGCGCAGGGTGCGCAGCCAGGCCTGCGGCGACCGGCCCGCCAGCGCCAGCAACCGCGCGTGGAAGCGCTGCGGGCTGAGCAGGCCCTGCGCGTGGTCGTGCAATGCACGGCCTGCTCGCCGCTGCAGGCGCGGACGCTCAACTGCGGCTGGACGGTCGCGGCGTGGTCGGACATGCACCGAGTCTAGGGCGGGTTGCGCCGGGCGCGGGATAATCCGGGATTCGGTGCCGCCGCGCACCCCCCGCGAATCCTCAGCGTTCGTCGACCAGAACATGACCTTCACCGTCACCCTCCACCCCGCCGAGCGCGCCTTCGACGTCGCGCGCGACGAGACCATCCTGTCGGCCGCGATCCGCGCGGGCGTCGGCCTGCCCTACGGCTGCCGCGACGGCGCCTGCGGCTCGTGCAAGAGCAGGCTGATCGACGGCCGCGTCATCCACGGTGCGCACCAGGCCAAGGCGCTGTCCGAGGCCGAGGAGGCCGGCGGCCTGATCCTGACCTGCTGCGCCACGCCGCAGACCGACTGCGTCGTCGAGGCGCGCAGGGTGGTGGGCGCGGGCGAGTACCCGATCAGCAAGATGCCCGGCCGCGTGCTGAGCATGGCGCGGCCGAGCGCCGACGTCGCGATCGTGCGCGTGCAGCTGCCCGCGACGCAGCCATTCCGCTATCGCGCCGGCCAGTACGTCGAGTTCATCCTGCGCGACGGCGCGCGCCGCAGCTACTCGATGGCCAACGCGCCGCACAACCTCGGCACGCCCGCGGCTATCGAGCTGCACCTGCGCCACATGCCCGGCGGCAAGTTCACCGACCACGTGTTCGGCGCGATGAAGGAAAAGGACATCCTGCGCATGGAAGGCCCGTTCGGCAGCTTCTTCCTGCGCGAGGACAGCGACAAGCCCATCGT
>CAIMXF010000466.1 GCA_903845345.1 uncultured beta proteobacterium | reverse complement strand
TGAAGCAGATCGGCTCCGTCGAAGTGCCTCAGGAAGCTTTCCTCGCCATCCTCCAAGTGGACGATTGAATCGATGAGTGCATTGACCGGCGCGCTGTATGCCGCCTTGGTGATCTATCTGGGCGGCTGGCTGATGGACAAGTGGATCGGCAACTTCGCGTTGCTGCTGCTGCTCCTGACGCTGGTCACCTTCGCGTACTGGCTCCTCGAGCGCCTGTACTTCGCGCCGAAGCGGCGCCGGGCGGCCGCGCTGTACGAGACGCAGGAGTCGGCGCGCCGCGCCGAGCTGGCGCGCCAGGGCATCAAGGTCGACGGCGAGGTCGACGACGTCCGCAACCGCCTGCTGCAGCAGCCGTGGTGGCTCGACTGGACCGCCGGCCTGTTCCCGGTCATCGCCGTCGTCTTCGTCCTGCGCAGCTTCCTGTTCGAGCCGTTCAAGATCCCGTCGGGCTCGATGATCCCGACGCTGCAGGTCGGCGACCTGATCCTGGTCAACAAGTTCCACTACGGCATCCGCCTGCCGGTGATCGGCACCAAGATCATCGCGAACCACAATCCGCAGCGTGGCGACGTGATGGTGTTCCACTATCCGATCGATCCGCGCGTGGACTACATCAAGCGCGTGGTGGGCCTGCCGGGCGACGAGGTGTCGTACCTGAACAAGCAGCTGAAGATCAACGGCCAGCCGATCCCGACGAAGCCCGAGCCCGACTACTACGTCGACGAACGCCGCCAGTACGAACAGGCGTTCGAGGAAGACCTGCTGGGCGTCAGGCACCAGATCCTGACCAACTCGAATTCGCCGCCCGGCGTGCAGCCGTTCAACGGCTTCCCGTTCAAGGACAACTGCCAGTACAGTGCCGAAGGCGTGGTCTGCCGCGTGCCGCCGAACAGCTACTTCATGATGGGCGACCATCGCGACGACTCGCAGGATTCGCGTTACTGGGGCTTCGTGCCTGACGAGAACATCGTCGGCAAGGCCTTCTTCGTCTGGATGAATTTCAACGACCTGAGTCGCATCGGCTCGTTCCATTGATCTGAACCAAGGGCACACGTCATGATCCCGTCCCGTCGACCTTCCCGCCAGCGCGGCGCCTCCCTGTTCAGCATGCTGATCCTGGCGATCCTCGTCGCGTTCGTCATGCTGATGGGTGCGCGGATCTTCCCCTCGGTCAACGAGTACCTGACGATCCGCAAGGCCGTCTCCCAGATCATGCGCGGCAACCCGGCGGGTCCGGGCGACATCCGCAACGCCTTCGAGAAGACGACCGAGGTCGAATACTCGATCCACACGATCAGCGCCAAGGATCTCGACATCAAGCCGGACGGCGACGGCTTCAAGACCACGTACGCCTACAACGTCGAGATTCCGATCTTCGAACCGGTGTTCCTGCTGGTGAAGTATTCGGGCTCCGCCTCGTCGGGCGGCGCCGTCAAGGGACCCTGAGCCTGAACATGTCCGGCAGCGCGTCGTCAACGCCCGCCCGCGGGGCGGCGCTGGTCGAGCAACGGCTCGGGTACCGGTTCGTCGAACGCGCGTTGTTCGAGCGCGCGCTCACGCACCGCAGCTTCGGCGCCGACCACAACGAGCGCCTCGAGTTCCTGGGCGACGCGGTGCTGAACCTGGCGGTCTCGCGGCTGCTGTTCGACCGCTTCTCCGGCTCCGACGAGGGCGACCTCACGCGCGTGCGCGCCCACCTCGTGCGCGAGGACAGCCTGCACAAGGTCGCCCTGGTGCTGGGGCTGCCCGAGGCGCTGAAGCTGTCCGAGGGCGAGGCGCGCGGCGGCGGCGCGGCGCGGCCGTCCATCCTGGCCGATGCGGTCGAGGCGCTGATCGGCGCGGTGAGCATCGACGGCGGCTTCGAGGCGGCGCAGGCCCTGGTCACGCGGCTGTTCGGCGAGACCATCACGTCGACGACCACCGACAACTGGCGCAAGGACGCCAAGACCGAGCTGCAGGAATGGCTCCAGGCGCGGCACGTGCCGGTGCCGGCCTACCGCATCTCGGCCACGCACGGGCAGGCGCACGCGCAGACCTTCGAGGTCGAGTGCGACGTGCCTTCGCTGCAGTGGCGCGCCACCGGCGCCGGCAAGTCGCGCCGCGCCGCGGAACAGGCGTCCGCGCAGCAACTGCTCGATCGAATCAAGGCCGGCGAACTCGACGTGCCCATCCGCAAAGGACATCCCGGTGCCTGACATCCGACCTCCCCATGACGCGACCGACCAACTTCCCGAAGACGAGTTGCCGGAGGGTGGCGAAGACTCCGACGAAGACTTCGCCGACGACGGCGACATGATCGAGACCCCGCTCAGCGAGGCCGCGATCGCGGCCATGCTGTCGGCGGCGACCGACGAGCACGGCGAGAAGAAGCGCTGCGGCCTCGTGGCCATCGTCGGCCGGCCCAACGTCGGCAAGTCGACGCTGCTCAACGCGCTGGTCGGCCAGAAGATCAGCATCACGTCGAACAAGGCGCAGACCACGCGCCACCGCATCACCGGCGTGCGCAGCGAGGGCCCGGCGCAGTTCGTGTTCGTCGACACGCCCGGCTACCAGACCAGGCATTCCGCGGCGCTCAACAAGTCGCTGAACAAGACGGTGGTGTCGGTGCTGACGGATGTCGACATCGTGCTCTTCATGGTCGAGGCCGGCAAGTTCGGCGCGGACGACGCCAAGGCGCTGCAGCTGATGCCCAAGGGCAAGCCGGTGATCCTGATCCCGAACAAGCTCGACGCAGTGCACCGCCGCTCCGACCTGCTGCCGTGGCTGAAGTCCATGCAGGACAAGTTCGCGTTCGCCGAGTTCTTTCCGATGTCGGCGTACTCCACCAGCGACATCGAGCGCCTGCTGGGCGTGCTCAAGCCCTACCTGCCCGAGCAGCCCTGGTTCTACGACGCGGAGATGCTCACCGACCGCAGCGAGCGCTTCCTGGTCAGCGAGGTCATCCGCGAGAAGCTGTTCCGGCTGACCGGCGACGAGCTGCCGTACAACGTGACGGTGGTGATCGACCAGTTCGTCGAGGAAGGCACGATGCGGCGCATCGCCGCCACGATCATCGTCGAGCGGGACGCGCACAAGGGGATGGTGATCGGCGCCAAGGGCCTGCAGCTCAAGCGCATCGCGTCGGAGTCGCGCCAGGAGCTCGAGCGGCTGCTCGAGGCCAAGGTGTTCCTCGAGGTGTGGGTGAAGGTGCGCAGCGGCTGGGCCGATTCGGAAGAACATCTCCGCTCGTACGGCTACGAGTAAATGTCGACCCCCACGCCGACGGTCGGGAAGCCTGCGGCTTGCAGGCCGGCTGCCGCTTCGGCGGGGCCGCGCTGCGCCAGCCCCTTGCCGCCTGCCCGCTCCCGAGGGGGCGCTCGCTGCCTGGGGGCGGCCCGTCGGCGGCTCAGTTAGCCAGTGGCCACCGCTCGTCGCGTCAGCGCGCCCCTCGACGCCTACGTGCTCCATCGCTACGACTGGAGCGAGACCAGCCTGATCCTCGACCTGTTCACGCGCAGCAAGGGCCGCGTGACCGTCGCCGCGAAAGGCGCGAAGCGGCCGTATTCGCAGCTGCGCAGCGTGCTGCTGCCGTTCCAGCGCATCGCCGCGACCATCGGCAAGCAGGCGGAGGATGCGCAGGCCGACGTCGTCACGCTGCGTGGCGCCGAGTGGGCCGGGGACGCCGCCACGCCCGTGCTGCCGCCGGCGCGCCTGTTCGCCGGCTTCTACCTCAACGAGCTGCTGATGAAGCTGCTGGCGCGCGGCGACGCGCATCCGGCGCTTTTCGACGCCTACGCCGCCACCCTGCGCAGCCTCGCGACCTCGGACGACTTCGCCGAGCAGATCGGCCTGCGCGCGTTCGAGCTGGTGCTGCTGAAGGCGACCGGCCTGCTGCCCGAGCTCGACCGCGTCACCGCCACGCAGCGGCGGCTGGTCCCGGACGCGGCCTACCAGTGGCTGGGCGATCGCGGCCTCGTCGACGCCGAGGCGTCGTCGCCGGCCGCCCGATTGCCCGGCGCGGACCTGCTGGCACTCGACGCCGCGCTGCGCGACGACAACCTCGGCGCGCTGCACGTGGCCTGTGCCACGCGGCTCGATCGCCTCAAGCCGGTGCTGCGCGCGCTGGTTCACTATCATCTCGGTTCTCCGTCCCTGCGCACGCGCGACGTCATGCGCGACGCACGGAGATTGTTGACCCCCTCGCTCCTCCCGTCGCTGCCCCCCGAGGGGGAGCTCGGTTAGGCTCGGGTGGTGACCCTCGCCAACCGGGCGCTTGGATGGGCCTGCGGCCTGCCGGGAGCCTGAATCGACAGACGCAACACAAGCACCCGCCATGAACCCGCTCGTCGCTCCCGAACAGATCCAACGCCCGCACCGCTGCGCGCTGTCGGTCAACGTCAACAAGGTCGCGCACCTGCGCAACACGCGGCACCTGGACATCCCGAACGTCGTGCGCGCAGCCACGCTGTGCCTGCAGGCGGGCGCACAGGGCATCACGGTGCATCCGCGTCCCGACGAGCGCCACATCCGCGCCGGCGACGTCGCCGAGCTGCACGCGCTGCTGAAGGCCTGGCCCGAGGCCGAGTACAACATCGAGGGCAATCCGTTCCAGAACCTGATGGGCTTCATCCGCCGGCTGCGGCCGCACCAGGCGACCTTCGTGCCCGACAGCGAGGACCAGTTCACCTCCGACCACGGTTGGGATCTGGCGAAGGACGCCGACCGCCTGCGTCCGCTGATCGAGGAATGCCACGCGCTGGGCGTGCGCGTGAGCCTGTTCATGGATCCGCTGCCCGAGGCGATGGCCGCCGTGCGCGCGGTCGGCGCCGACCGCATCGAGCTCTACACCGAGACCTACGCCAGCGCGCACGGCACGCCGCGCCAGGCCGAGGTGCTCGCGCAGTTCGCACGCACCGCCGAGGCCGCGCTGGCGCTCGGGCTGGGCGTCAACGCGGGCCACGACCTGAGCCTGGCCAACCTCGCCGATTTCATCCGCGCCGTGCCGGGCGTCGACGAGGTGTCGATCGGCCACGCGCTGGTCGCCGACGCGCTGGAGTACGGCCTGGGCGATACGGTGCACCGGTATCTGCGCGCGATCGTCGCGGCGGAGCCGCTCGCGTGAGCCCGCCCGGCCGTCCGAAGGGCGAACTGACCGCAGCGCATGGCGCGGAGGTTTCATGATGAGCCCGCCCGGCCGTCCGAAGGGCGAACTGACCGCAGCGCATGGCGCGGAGGTTTCCTGATGAGCCCGCCCTGCCGTCCGAAGGGCGAACTGACCGCAGCGCCTGGCGCGGAGGTTTCA
>CAIMXF010000465.1 GCA_903845345.1 uncultured beta proteobacterium | reverse complement strand
GCTGATCGCGCTGACCTGCTGCGGCGCGGCCTTCGTCTACACGGTGGTGCGGCTGTCGCCCTGAGCGCACGGCGGCGCCTCGCCGTGCTGCGCGAACAAGCGCCGACCCGAGGCTGGCCGACGGCCGCGCGAACGCCCGTGCAAGGCCCAGGGACGGATCCGGAGGCTCGGGGCGAGGTAAAGAATAGTTTCGGTGGCGGAGAGGAATTGCCCTTCATTTCCGGCTTTGATCGCCGATTAGGTCGGCCGGGGACTCTCTACGATTCGAACATCCGAATCAAGGAGTCCGTCCATGACGTCCGTCACATCCTCAACCAGCATGATCAGCTCGCCGTACGCCTCGGTGAACGAGCAGATCCGGCCGGGCAAGTACGAGGCGAACGAGAAGGAATACGGCGCCGTCGGCGCCGCCATGCTGGGCGTGGGCGACGCGATCGCCGAAGGCGCCAGCGCCACGGTCTCGCTCAGCGAGAAGGCGCTCAATGCCGTCGAGGACGCCGGCAGGTATGTCGGCCAGGCGGTCGAGACGGGCGTGACCGACGTCGGCAGTGCCGCGATGGCCGCCTACGCCGCGGTGCGCAACGGCGCGAGCCAGGCGCTGCAGGGCGCCGAGAACGCCGCCGGCGCCACGTGGGACACGATCAAGGCCGGCGCCCAGGACGTCGCGGGGATGGCCGGCGACGTGGTGCACGCCGCCGAAGCGGGCGCGGCGGCCGTGGGCGACGTCGCCGTCGACGCCTGGCACGGCATCGAGCACGCGGCCAGCGGCGCGCTCAACGAGATCGAGAAGGGCACGGCGGAGGTCGAGCACCTGGCCAGCCAGGCGTGGACCTCCATCGAGAACGGCTCGTCGCGCGCCCGCGACTACGCAGTCACCGCCGGCAGCGGCCTCGAGACCGCGGCCGGCTACGTCGGCGACGGCATCGGCGAGGTGGCCGACGGCGTCGGCAACGTGGCCGGCCGCGTCGCCAGCTACGCGACGCTGGGCATCGCCGGCATCGAGCGCACCTTCAGCGCCGTCGCCTGAACCCCAACGCCCCGAGTTCGCCAACACCGGAACATCCCCACATGCCGTTCTTCAAGCCGTCCCACAAGTTGCTCGCCCTGGCCGCGGTGGCCGTCGTCCTCCCGGGCTGCTCCGTCATCAGCCCCGCGCCGGTCATCGAACTGGTCAAGGCCACCGGCGCGGTCGCGGTGAGCGCGATCTCCACCGGCCCGAGCAGCGCGAAGAACACCGTCTATCACGAGCACAAGGCGCTCGACTCGGTCTGCGTGGAATACAACCCGCTGACGCCCGACCCCGAGATCGCGCCGGCGCTGCAGGCCGAGCTGCACAACCACGAGATCGAGAGCCGCATCTACGAAGAGGGCGGCGCGCCGACCTCGTGCAAGTTCCGCATCACCTACACCGCCGACATCGAATGGGGCACGCCCACGTTCGGCACCGGCTACAAGTCCTACATCCGCGACGCCACGCTGACGCTGCGCGACGAGAACGGCACCGTGCTCTCGAGCAGCGCCTACTCCCTCGACGGCACCTTCCAGATGGGCAAGTGGGCCACCAGCCGCAGCAAGCTGGCCCCCGTCGTCACCGCACTGGTCACCGGTTTCGACCATTGATCGCCCTCGAGACCGAACAAGGAATCCGCGTGAACCGCTTCGCTTCGTCCTTCCGCCGCCTGGCGGCCCTGTGCGCGCTGGCCGTTGCCGGCGTCCTCGGCGGCTGCGCCTCGCCCACGCAACTCGTGCAGGGCCCGGTCTCGGTGCGCCCGGTGCCGCCGCCGTCGTACGCGGAGCGCACCGTCACCGGCGGCATCTACCGCGGCAACATGAACAACGTCGCGCTGTTCTCCGACCAGCGCAAGCCGCAGGCGATCGGCGACACGATCAAGATCGACATCTCGGAAAGCCTCAACGCCAGCAGCGTGGTCAACAGCGTCAACAGCCGCGACAACTCGGTGACGTCCAAGGGCCCGGGCATGGACTCCAACAGCCTCGGCTCGCTGCTGAAGGGCCTGGCCAACATGAACGCCACCGCCACCGGCAGCGACTCGTTCACCGGCAAGGGCAACTCGCAGAACACATCCACGTTCCAGGCGCGCATCTCGGCCTACGTGGTCAACGTGCTGTCCAACGGCAACCTCGTGGTGGCCGGCGAACGCAGCATGTCGTTCAACGGCACGCTCAACACGCTGCGCTTCTCGGGCGTGGTCAATCCGCTGGACATCAAGGCAGGCGGCATCGTCGCCTCGGGCGACGTGGCGGACGCCAGGACCGAACTCGTGGGCGCCGGCGGCACCGCGGACACGGCGTCGCGCAGCTGGCTGCAGAAGCTGCTGACGGACGGCCTGTCGGTGTGGTGACGCGACGGCTCTGCCTGCGGCGCACCGCGGGCTGCCCCCGAGGCCGCCGCGGCCTGAGCGAGCAGCGGCCGGGCGCGCCTGCCGCGTGCCTGCGCCCTTTGCCGGTGCCCCCGGCTCGACGCTTGCTGGACATGGACGCGGCTTCGCCATTGCCGGCGAGGACGCTTTCCTTTATGTCGGGTTTGCGATGTTTGGCAGCACGGTAGCGGCATGACACGCACGGCGGCGCGAGCTATGCTGCTGCGCGTCGCCTCCCGTTACCTGCCTGCCGAATGATCACCTGCCTCATCGTCGACGACGACCCCGCGCTGCGCGAACTCGTCGGAGACCACCTCACGCGCTACGGGCTCACGGCCCGCCTGGCCGACAGCGCCGCCGCGATGCGGCGCGAACTCCAGCGCGGCGGCATCGACATCGTGCTGCTCGACCTGATGCTGCCCGACGGCGACGGCATCGAGCTGTGCCGCGACCTGCGCATGCACTCCAGGATGCCGGTCATCATGCTCACGGCCCAGGGCGATCCGATCAGCCGCGTGCTGGGCCTCGAGATGGGCGCCGACGACTATGTCGCCAAGCCCTTCGAGCCGCGCGAGCTGCTGGCGCGCATCCACGCGCTGATGCGGCGCAGCTCCGGCGCGCTCGCCGCCGCCCCGGGCGAGACGGCGTCGTCCGAGGGATCGGCGCCGCCGCGCTTCGAGCCCAACGTCGGCCTGGGCACGCGCGGCTTCGGCGGCTGGCAGATCGACTGGCGCAACCGCATGCTGATCAGCCCCGAGGGCATCGGGCTGTCGCTGTCCAACGTCGAATACCGGTTGCTGGCGGCCTTCGCCGAGCATCCGGGCGAGGTGCTCAGCCGCGGCCAGCTGGTCGAGATGACGCGCAGCGCCGCCAGCGAAAGCAACGAGCGCAGCATCGACCTGGCCGTGTCGCGCCTGCGCGCCAAGTTGCGCGAGTCGCTTGAGAATCCGCAATTCATCCGCACGGTAAGAGGGCGAGGCTACCAGTTCACGGCCGAACTCGCCCGCTAGGCCTGCCGTTCGCCGCGGACGCCACAGCCCGCGCGAACCAAGGAACTGCCATGCTGCTCGTCTGTCCTCACTGTGCCACCACGAATCGCGTCCCCGAGGATCGTCTCGACGACGAGCCCGTCTGCGCGAAATGCGGCACCGCGTTGAGGGAGGCCAGGCCGGTGGACATCGCCGAAGCCGTCTTCCCGAAGTTCATCCGCGCCACCGAGGCGCCGGTGCTGGTCGACTTCTGGGCCGCCTGGTGTGGCCCGTGCCGCCAGATGGCGCCGCATTTCGCCGCCGCCGCGCAGGCGATGCCCGAGGTGCGCTTCGCCAAGGTCGACAGCGACGCCGCGCAGCAGGCCAGCGCGGCGTACGGCATCCGCAGCATCCCGACGCTGGTGCTGTTCAAGGGCGGCAAGGAAATCGCGCGGCGCTCGGGGGCGTCGTCGGCGGCGGACATCGCCGCGTGGACGAAGTCGCAGCTCGCACGCGCGCCGGCCTGAGGCGCTGGCACGGAACGGCGATTGCCGGTCCGGGAGCTCATCCCATCGCCAGGAGTCGTCCCCATGCCTTCCCCGCTCGCCACCGTCGCGCCGCTGCGCTTTTCGCCCGCCTACGAGCATCCCGATGCGGAGGAAGCCCAGACGCTGGCCGACATCAACGAGCAGATGCACCGCATCCAGGAGAAGACCTATGCCGACGGCGGGAAGGCCATCCGCAGCGTGCACGCCAAGAGCCATGGCCTGCTGGCGGGCGAACTGCGCATCCCGGCCAACCTGCCGCCCGAGCTGGCGCAAGGCATCTTCGCGCGTCCCGGCACGCTGCCGGTGGTGATGCGGCTGTCGACCACGCCGGGCGACATCCTGCCCGACGACATCTCCACCCCGCGCGCCATGTCCATCAAGATCATCGGCGTCGAAGGCGAGCGCCTGCCCGGCACCGAAGGCGACGTCACGCAGGACTTCGTGATGGTCGAGGGCCCGGCCTTCAACAAGCCCGACGCCAGGTCGTTCGCCAAGAACCTGAAGCTGCTGGCATCCACCACCGACAAGGCCGAAGGCGCCAAGCAGGCGCTGTCCGCGGCCTTGCGCGGGCTCGAGAAGGCGGTCGAGGCCGTCGGAGGCAAGAGCGCGACGCTGACCGCGCTGGGCGGCCATCCCGAGACCAATCCGCTGGGAGAGACCTACTACACGCAGGTGCCGGTGCTGTTCGGCGAGTACTTCGGCAAGATCTGCGTGCGGCCGGCATCGCCGTCGCTGAAGGCGTTGTTCAAGGAACCCGTCGACCTCAGGCACAAGCCGGACGGGCTGCGCGAGGCCGTCGCCGCGTACTTCGAGGAGCAGGGCGGCGAATGGGAGCTGTGCGTGCAGCTGTGCACCGACCTGGGCGAGATGCCCATCGAGGACGCCAGCGTCGTCTGGGACGAGGAGCTCAGCCCGTACGTGCCGGTGGCGCGCATCGTGATGGGCGCGCAGGCGTCATGGAGCGACGCGCGCGCCCGCTCGATCGACGAAGGCCTGGCGTTCAGCCCGTGGCACGGCGTGGCCGCGCACCGTCCGCTCGGCGGCGTGATGCGCGTTCGCAAGGGCGCCTACGAGGCGGCGCAGCGCTTCCGCGCCGACAAGAATCAGCGCGCGCTCTCCGAGCCGAAGGCCATCGGCGACATCGGGCTCTGATCGATCGAGGCCGGGAGTTGCCCCAGCGGCGACACGGCCTCGACTTCCAGCCACGCGTCGAGCCCGCCGTGCAGCGCGCGGGCGCGATGGTGGCCGAGGTCGGCCAGGATGCGCACCCCGCGCAGGGCCGACACCTCGTTGGGGCAGTTGCAGTACAGCACCACTTCGCGGTCGCGCGGAAGATCGACGGCGGTCGTCGGCAACTGGGCCAGCGTGGCGACGATCGCCCCGGGCACGCGGCGGCCGTCCTGCAGCATCGCCACCGACGAGCGCACGTCGATCACGATCGGCGCCTCGCCGCGGCGGATCAGCTCGCGCAGCTCGTTGACGGCGATGCGCGGCGCATAGCGGTCGCTGAGCATCCAGCGGCGGCGCAGGTAGCGGACGATGATCGTCGTGGAGAGCACGATGACCACCGCGACCGCGGCGATGGTGCCGAACTGCGTCATGAAATCGAGCACGACCACGATCTGGCCCGCGAAGACGACCCCGATCGCCAGGAACACGAGCGTCCAGATCAGCGAGGCGCCGATGTCGTAGCTCAGGAAGCGCTTCCACGACATGCCCAGCGCGCCCGCCATCGGCGCGGCCACGACGGAGATGCCGGGCAGGAACTTGGCGGCGATCAGCGAGCTGCCGCCCCACTTGGACAGGATGCCTTCGCTCTGGCGCACGCAGGTGTCGGGCGACAGCGAGATGCGGCACAGCAGCTTCATCACGCGATGCCCGCGCCAGCGTCCGGCCTGGTACCAGACGGCGTCGCCCAGCACGTTGGCGATCACCGAAGCCACCACGCAGACGGTCAGCGAGATCTGCCCGGCCATCGCCACGCCCCCGGCCACCACCAGCAACGGCGCGGCCGGCACCGGCGCGCCCACGCGTGCGGCCAGCGTGATCGCGAACACGATCAGGGCGCCGTGGGCGATGAGGAGGGGGATCAGGTCGCGCATGGCGGAGCGGGGCGCACGAGGGAAACGACGATGGTTCGAAGGATACAGGCCCGCGCGAGACACTTTCGGCGCAGGGCTGTAGCACGCAGGCGCGTGCGGCGACAATCCCGCCATGTCAGACGAGAACCAGATCGAGATCCCGCCGTCGTTCATCGCGTTGTTCGTCGAACCCGGGCGCACGCGGCCGAGCGCGACCCGCGAGACGATCACCCGGCGCTACGAATTCTGCGAGGCGCTCGCCACGATGCTGGTCGAACGCGCGCAGACGCTGCAGTGGCAATTGGGCATCACCGAGTCCGACGTGCTGGAGAAACTGCACGCGGGCCTGATGGGCGAGGACGCACCGGTGCCGCCGAACGAGGGCGAATGGATCATCAAGCGGCTCGCGGAGCTGCTCGAGTGGGATCGCCCCAGGTGGAAAAGCGAATCCTGAAAAAGACAATGCCCGCGTCCATCGCTGGAGGCGGGCAACATCTTCCGGGCGTCAGGACTCAGGATCAAGACGACGGTTTCCTGCGAGTACTGGGTGACGGGTTCCCATCGTTCCGCCCAATTTGCGGCCGGTTTCGTACTTCGGATGCCTTGTATTCTCCTGGGATCCGGACGCGTCGTTTGTAGGAGAAGCGGCCGATTTCAGGACAGTTCCGACTGTCGCGGTTCGCCCGCATGCGGCGCCGGGGCGCCCTTGCTCACGCTCTCGCCGTCGTTCTGGCGCAGGAACCAGAACGCGAGCGACGAGGCCAGCGTCAGCACGGCCATCGTCAGGTAGCCGTGGTGCAGCGCGCGGGTGACGGCCAGGTGATCGGACTGCGGCAGATCGGCGAGAAAGAACACGGTCACCAGCGAGGCCGTGGCCAGGCCGAAGCTGAGCGACATCTGCTGGAGGGTGCTGGCGATCGTGCTCGCCATCGAGGCGTCGGCGGCGTCGATGTCGGCATAGGCCATGGTGTTCAGGCTGGAGAACTGCAGCGAGTTGAACAGGCCCAGGGTCAGCCCGAGGCCGACGATGGCCCAGACCGACGCGCCCGGCCCGATCAGCGAATAGCAGGCGATGCCGCAGGCGATCAGCACGGTGTTGACGACCAGCACCTGTCGATACCCGAACCGGCGCAGCAGCGACGACGACAACACCTTCATGAACATCGCCGCCGCCGCCGCCGGCATCATCAGCAGGCCCGACTCCCACGCCGGCAGCCCGAGCCCGAGCTGGTACAGCAGCGGCAGCAGGAAGGGCAGGCCGCCGATGCCCAGCCGGGTGACGAATCCGCCCAGCACCGAGATGCGGAAGGTACGCACCTTGAACACGCCCAGCCTCAGCAGCGGGAACGGCACCTGCGTGGCGTGCCAGCCGTAGGCCGCCAGCAGCGCCACCGACAGCACGAACAGCACCGCCATCTGCAGCGCCGGCACGCTGTGCTCGCCGAACACCTCCAGCAGCCAGGACAGCAGCGCCACGCCGGAGCCGAACAGCACCAGGCCGACGACGTCCAGCGGCGGCGGCGACTCGGTGCGGTAGTCCGGCATGTACCTGTGGCCCAGCCACAGCGCGGCGATGCCCACGGGCACGTTGACGAAGAAGATGTCGCGCCACGACAGCCAGTGCACGATCAGGCCGCCGACCGTCGGACCCAGCAGCGGGCCGATCAGCGCCGGGATGATGATGAAGTTCATCACGCGCAGCAGGTCGGACTTCGGGAACGTGCGCACCACGGCGCTGCGTCCGACCGGCATCATCATCGCGGCCGCCACGCCCTGCGGCACGCGCGCCGCCACGAGCAGGCTGGCGTTGGGCGCCAGGCCGCAAAGCACCGACGACACCGTGAACAGCCCCAGCGCGAACAGGAAGATGCGGCGGCTGCCGAAGCGCTCGGCCAGCCAGCCGCTGACCGGGATCGACACCGCCAGCGACAGGATGTAGCTCGTGACCACCGCCTTCAGGCTCAGCGGCGTGACCCCCAGGCTCGCGGCCATCGACGGGATGCCGGTGTTGACGATCGTCGAATCGAGCTGCTCCATGAACAGCGCCGTGGCGACGATCCAGGGCAGGTAGCGCTGGGTGCGGGTGAGATCCATCGCGGCGCATTCTCCCCGACTCGGCCGACGACGGCGCAGGCAGGGTCTCGCACGGCGCAGCGCGTCGGTTCGTGCCTGCGGAGGGTCTCGGCTTCATGGCGTCGATCCGCCACACGCCGGTGCTCCGCGCCGTCTCCGCCGCGGCGATGAATGCCAGCGCCTGGCGGCCGGGCGGCCGGTGTCGACGACAATCGGGCCATCCGTTCCACCGCATTCCCCGCCAGCCGCCATGAGCTTCGAAGTCGCCGACACCCTCGACATGTCCACCCCCGACGCCAAGCGCGCGTCGTACGACCTGCTGGTCGCCCAGGTCCGCTCCGTCCTCGAGGGCGAGCGCGACTGGCTGGCCAACCTGGCACAGTTCTCGGCGCTGGTCCACCAATCGGTGCCCGATCTCAACTGGGCCGGCTTCTACATGGCGCGCGGCGAGGAGCTGGTCGTCGGGCCGTTCCAGGGCAAGGTCGCCTGCGTGCGCATCCCGTTCGCGCGCGGCGTGTGCGGCGCGTGTGCGCGCACGCGCCAGGTGCAGCTGGTCGAGGACGTGCACGCCTTCCCGGGCCACATCGCCTGCGATTCGGCGTCGAACTCGGAACTGGTGCTGCCGGTGCTGGTCGGCGACCGCCTGGTCGCCGTGTTCGACCTGGACAGCCCGCTCACCGCGCGCTTCGACGCCGAGGACGCCCGCGGCTTCGCCGAAGCGGTGGCCGTGCTGGCCGCCGGCACCGACTGGCCCTGACACGGCCCTGACGCATCCGCGGGTTTGTGCCCATCGGCGGAGCGGCCGCGGGGCCGTTGACGTCGGGACAGGGCCCGGATGCGAACCGCCGGCCTGTCCGGCACTGCAAAAAACGCACACACCCCCAATGCTTCACGGGTTTTGACCCCGGGTTTGCAGAAAAGATCGCCATGGACAGGCGATTGTCTGCATATGATCAGTGCATGATTTCCATGCAGGGTGTTTCGTCGTCACTGATTGCACGCCATGAATCGTGGGTGCGCAAGCAGGCCAGCGCCCTGTCGAGGCGGCTGCCGGCCAACGTCGAGAAGGCGGACCTGATCCAGGCCGGCCTGATCGGCGTCGCGCAGGCGGCGATGAACTTCCAGTGGGAAGGCGATCCCGACAGCGAAGAGGGCCGCGAGGCCTTCCTGCGCTACGCCCAATTGCGTGTCAAGGGCGCGATGCTCGACGAGCTGCGCCAGATGGACCAGTTGAGCCGCTCGCAACGCCGCAAGTTCAAGGTGATCCAGATCGCCCGCGAGCGCTGGATGCAGGGCCACGACCAGGCGCCCAACCTCACCGAGCTGAGCGAGGTCTGCGGCATCGACGTCAACGAGATCGCCGAGCTGGAGCAGGCCGCGTCCACCGCCCAGACCCAGAGCCTCAGCGACGACGACGACGACGGCGACCACTACACGCCGCACGGCAGCCATGCCGCCACGCCCAACGACGAGGTCGAGGCGCGGGTCGACACGGCCATCCTGTTGCGACGCCTGGAGAAATTCTTCGCGACGCTGCCCGAGCGCGAGCGCCAGGTCATCGACGCCTACATGGGCATCGGCATGAGCACCGAGGAGGTGGCCGAGTCGCTGGGCGTCAGCACCTCGCGCGTCTCGCAGATCTACCAGGCCACCGTCAAGCGCATCACCGTGCACTTCGCGCAGAAGGACCAGCGCGCGCTCGACCGCTTCCCGGCGCGCTCCGGCCCCGAGTTCGAGAACCTGGTCGCCTCGCGCGAGGCCCAGGCGCCCTGGGGCACGCTGCTCGAACAGGCCCTCACCGCGCCGGACAACCGCTTCGGCGCGCGCGCACGCCGCAAGACGGCCGCGGCTGCCAGCGGCGACGGCGGCGAGACCGCCTGACACCGGCGAAGGTCGCCTTCGCGGGCGAACCGGCTGGCGCCTGCCCGGCCGACAAGGTCAACGGCGCGTCGCGGAGGGCGCACCGACTGATCTAGCGCAATCGCCGACATCGCCTTCGTCGACGAGGTGCATCCGCACGTGAACCCGCTGGGCGCCAAGGGTTGGGCGAGCGGTCGGTCATCGGCGTGAGCGGCGCGGTGGCCAACGCGATCCACCACGCGACCGGCAAGCGCATCCGGGAGCTGCCGATCACGCTGGACAAGCTGACCTGGGCAAGCCTGCGCTCGACATCCCCGCCCGCGACGGGGATTCCGGTTGAGCAACAGAATGCGGCCTCCCTCCACACACCGGAAGCGCCCCATGACGAACGTCGCCATCATCTACTACAGCGGCTACGGCCACACGGCCAAGCTGGCCGAGGCCATCCAGGCCGGCGCGGCCTCGGCCGCCGGCACCACCGCCACGCTGTACCGCATCGACGCCGAGGGCAACATCCCGGAGTCGAGCTGGGAAGAGATCGCGCGCGCCGACGCCGTGATCTACGGCAGCCCGACGTACATGGGCGGCCCGGCCTGGCAGTTCAAGAAGTTCGCGGACGCCTCGTCCAAGGCCTGGTTCACGCAGGCCTGGAAGGACAAGGTCGCCGCCGGCTTCACGAACTCGGCCTCGACCAATGGCGACAAGTTCGCGACCATCGAGTACTTCTGGACGCTGTCCCAGCAGCACGGCCAATACTGGGTCGGCACCGGCCTGCTGCCGTCCAACAAGAAGGAACACACCCACGCCGACATCAACTGGACGGCAGGCTCGGGCGGCACGCTCGCGATCTCCCCGGCGGACGCCTCGCCCGACGAAGCGCCGCGCTCGGGCGATCTCGAGACGGCCAAGCTGCACGGCAAGCGCGTCGCCGAGGTCGCCGCGAAGCTGGTCGGCTAGAGCGACTTCAGGACTTCCGCGCCCGGCGCGGTCATGCTGGGCGCGAACTCCACGACGTCGCAACGCGCGGCGCCGTGGACCACGAACGGGTCGCGCGCGAGGTTCTCGCGCAGCGCCTGTTCGTCGCCCGAGCGCGCGAGGATCACGCCGCCGGTGCGCGGCACGCGCCGGCCGGACGCGATGAACAGGCCGTCGTCGTAGCCCTTCCTGAGCCACGCCACGTGGTCGTGCATCAGGGCGTCGATGTCCTCGACGGGCTTGAGGTAGGTGAGGGTGACGATGAACATGGCGTGAGGGCGGGTGCGGGAACCGGGCATGGTCGTTGCCTTCGGGCAGGGCAACCACCGCGAGGAGTCCAATGTACCTGCGCCGCCTCGGCAGCGTCCTGAGCAAGGCCGCCAATGCCTGGATCGACGATCACGCCCAGAGCATGGGCGCGGCGCTGTCGTACTACACGGTGTTCTCGATCGCGCCGCTGCTGCTGATCGCCATCTCCGTGGCCGGCCTCGTGTTCGGGCAGGACGCCGCGCAGGGCGCGGTGGTCGACCAGCTGCAGGGCCTGATCGGGCAGAACGGCGCGCAGGCGATCCAGGACCTGCTGAAGAACGTGTCGCGGCCGTCCTCGGGCATCTTCGCGACCGCCGTCGGCGTGGTCGTGCTGGTGATCGGGGCGACCTCCGTGTTCGCCGAGCTGCAGGACGACCTGAACCGCATCTGGCAGGTGCCGACGCGCGAGAAGGTGTCGGGCTGGTGGGCCTTCCTGCGCACGCGGCTGCTGTCCGTCGGCATGATCTTCGCGATGGGCTTCATGCTGCTGGTGTCGCTGGCGGCCAGCGCCGCGTTCGACGCGTTCGCGGGCTGGTCGACGTCAGCGCTCGCCGGCTGGGAAGGCCTGGCCCACGGCGTCAACTTCATCGTGAGCTTCGTGCTGACCACGGCGCTGTTCGCGATGATCTACCGCTTCATGCCGCAGGCCACGATCGAGTGGCGCGACGTGGGCATCGGCGCGCTGGTGACGGCGCTGCTGTTCACCGCCGGCAAGACCCTCATCGTCCTGTACATCGGCAAGAGCGCGCTGGCTTCGGGCTTCGGCGCGGCGGGCTCGCTGGCGGTGCTGCTGGCCTGGGTGTACTACTCGGCGCAGATATTCCTGTTCGGCGCCGAGTTCACCTGGGCCTATGCACACGCGTTCGGGTCGCGCCGGGACGAAGCGGCGCTCGCGACGCCCGACGTCGACGCCGTCGCCGCGCAGCCGGCCGCGCGCTGGCGCTGACGCACGACGCGGCATGGCGCTTGCCGCACTGCCTGACATGACACCACCCATTCCGGCCGCACTGCGCCGATCGCTGCGCGACACCTTCGGCTTCGACGAGCTGCGCTCGGGCCAGCACGACGTCATCACGCGCGTGCTCGCGGGCCGCCCGACGCTGGCCATCATGCCTACCGGCGCGGGCAAGTCGCTGTGCTACCAGTTGCCGGCGCTGCACCTGGACGGCACGACCGTCGTCGTGTCGCCGCTGATCTCGCTGATGAAGGACCAGGCCGGCAAGCTGCAGGAGGCTGGCGTGGTCGCCGAGCAGCTCAACAGCGCGCAGAAGGCCAGCGCGCAGGACGCCTCGATGGAGCGCATCGCCGAATCGCGCTCGGACATCGTGTTCGCCACGCCCGAGCGCCTGGCCGATCCGGAGTTCCGCGCCGCGCTCGCCGCGCAGGGCGTCGCGCTGCTGGTGGTCGACGAGGCGCACTGCATCTCGCAATGGGGCCACGACTTCCGTCCCGCCTATCTCGAGATCGGCGCCGCGATCGAGGCGCTGGGCCGGCCGACGGTGCTCGCCCTGACCGCAACGGCCACCGCCGAGGTGGTCGACGACATCCGCCACCAGCTCGGCGTGCCTGATCTCGAGGTCGTCAACACCGGCATGTACCGGCCCAATCTCGAGCTCGAGGTGCTGCCGGTGACCAGCGACGCCGAGAAGGTCGACCGTCTGCTCGAGACGCTGCGCAACACGCCCGGCGACGGCATCGTCTACACGTCGACGGTCAAGTGCTGCACCGAGGTCTTCGAGCGCCTGCGCGACGCCGGCGAGTCGGTGACCCTCTACCACGGCAAGCTGCCCGCGGCCGAGCGCAACGCGAACCAGGACGCGTTCATGAGCGGCGACAGGCGCGTGATGGTGGCCACCAACGCGTTCGGCATGGGCATCGACAAGGCCGACATCCGCTACGTGATCCACTTCCAGATGCCGGGCAGCGTGCAGGCCTATTACCAGGAGGCCGGACGCGCCGGGCGCGATGCCCATGGCGCGCGCTGCGTGCTGATCTTCCACCGCAAGGATCGCCAGGTGCAGCAGTTCTTCCTCGCGCGCCGCTATCCGCTCGTGGCCGACCTGGTGCAGGCGATCGAGGCGCTGGAGATCGCGCCGCGGGGCTCGACGCTGGCCGAGCTCGACGCGCGGCTCCCGGGCATGCCGAGGAACCGGCTGTCGGTCACGCTGAGCCTGCTGCGCGACGGCGGCCTGGCCGCCTGCGATGCCACGCACGGCTGGCGCCGCACGCGCCGCGAGGCGACGGCCGGCAATCTCGGCGCGCTCGCGAGCGACTACGCGAAAAAGAGCGAGCGCGACCACGCCGCGCTCGAACGCATGGTGTTCTTCGCGCAGACCGGCTTCTGCCGGTGGAAGGTGTTGCTCGAAGGGTTCGGCGAGGCGCTGCCCGGCGGCGTCGAGCGCTGCGGCCACTGCGACAACTGCGTGCGGCTCGCCGCGCAGGCGATCGAGCTGCTGCCCGAGCCCGAGCCGGTGCCGCGGCTGATCGAGGTCGGGCCGCCCGCGTCGCCGTCGCCGTTCGAAGTCGGCGACGCCGTGAAGGCGCCGCGCTACGGCGAGGGCGTCGTCGCGGGCATCAAGGGCGACGAGATCGCCGTGAAGTTTCCGGACCGGTCGCAGCGCATTTTCCTCGCGAACTTCCTGAAGAAGCCGCGTGGCCGCCGCGCGCCGACGCGCGCCGCGGCGTCCCCCGAGGGCACGCCCATCGCGGCCACCTGAACGTCCGCTCCGCGCCTTCGCGCGGGGCTCCGATCGGGCAATGCGCGTGCCCGGCACGGCACGTTCAGCCTCGTGGGTAACGAGCAACTGCCCTGCCACGGTCGGCCTGATATTTCCCGTCGGGCGACATCGAAACAGCCCTCGCCGAGATAAAGTCGGCTCGGTACATTCCACCACCGAGCCGTCCGCCTGTTCCCGCGACCGCAAGTCACCGTGCCCGACGATCCCTTGCTCCCATCGGCGCCGCCGCAGTTCGAGCGCAGACGCACCGACGCGTCGGAGCTGGAGCGCCTGAAGCGCGAGATCGTGCTGCGCGACGACGTCATGTCGGTGGCCGCGCACGAGTTGCGCAATCCGCTGCATGCGCTGTCGCTGCACCTCGCGCTGGCGCGCGCGACCGCGCAGGGGGGCAACGCGGTCGAGGCAGCCGAGCGCATCCGCCGCGCCGAGCTCACCCTCAAGCGCTATTCCGAGCGCGTCACCGTGCTGATGGAGCTGCTGGCGTCGCCGGCCGCGACCTATCCGCTGGCGCGCCGCCGCATCGACGTGCCGGCCCTGGTGACCAACCTGGTCGACAGCCTGGCCGAGGAGGCACGCACGCGCGGCATCGCGGTGGACGTGGCGTTCGACGAGCAGACGTTCGGGCCGATGCGCGCGGTCGACCCGGTCGTGCTGGAGCAGGTCATCGACAACCTGCTGCTCAACGCGTTCAAGCATTCGCGCGCCAGCCTCATCACGATCCGGCTGGTGGCCAGTGGGCCCGCGTGGAGCGTCCAAGTCGAAGACAATGGCGGCGGCATCGCGCTCGCGGATCAGCAGACGATCTTCGAGAAGTTCGCGGTGGCGGCCCACTCGTCCCGCGGCGCGGGGACGGGCCTGGGCCTGTGGATCGTCACTCGCCTCGTGCGGGCGATGGATGCCGAGATCACCCTGCAGAGCGCGCCCGGCACCGGCAGCGTCTTCACGGTGCGAATTCCCGAGGCGGATGACATGAGCACAAACCGATGACTTCCTCCACCAACGACAGCGTCAGCGCGATCGAGCGCCTGCACAGTTCGGTGCCCGGCCTCGACCAGATCCTGGGCGGCGGCCTGTTCCGCACCGGCGTCTACATCATCCAGGGCCTGCCGGGCTGCGGCAAGACGATCCTGGCCAACCAGATCTGCTATGGCCACGTGGCCGACGGCGGCGTGGCGGTGTACGTGACGCTGCTGGCCGAGTCGCACTCGCGCATGATCCAGCACCTGTCGACGCTGTCGTTCTTCGATGTCAAGGCGTTCCCCGACAAGCTCGCCTACATCAGCGCCTTCCACGACCTCGAGAGTTCCGGCCTGAAGGGCCTGATGGCCGTGCTCCGGCGCGAGATGCGCACCCGCAAGGTCGGGGTGCTGGTGCTCGACGGGCTGGTGGCCGCCTCCGAAGGCGCCAGCGACCTCGACCTGAAGAAGTTCGTTCACGAGCTCCAGAGCATCGCCGTCCTGCAGGACTGCACCGTGCTGCTGCTGACCAGCGGCAACCTGCACCGCATGGCCGCCGAGCACACGATGGTGGACGGGCTCATCGAACTCGAGGACAAGCTGTTCGACGCCCGCTCCGAACGGTCCATCCAGGTGCGCAAGTTCCGCGGCGCCGGCCCGTTGCGCGGCAAGCATTCGCTGCGCATCGACAACGACGGCATCACCGTGTTCCCGCGCATCGAGTCACTGTACCGCGGCGCTTCGACCGAGGTGATGCACGACCAGGTCACCACCAGCGGCATCGCGTCGCTCGACGCGCAACTGGCCATCAGGGGCCTGCCGGTGGCGAGCTCCTCGGTGGTGATCGGCTCGACGGGCACGGGCAAGACGACCATGGGCGTGCAGTTCCTGCATGCCAGCACCGTCGAGGAGCCGGGCCTGCACCTGAGCTTCTTCGAAGGTCCCGCCCGCATCCGCAGCAAGGCGCGCTCGCTGGGGCTGGGCCTCGAGTCGCTCGAAGCCTCGGGCGCGGTGGAGCTGATGTGGCAGTCGCCCGGCGAGGCCTTGCTCGACGAGATCGCCGAACGCCTGTTGGCCGCGATCGCGCGCCGCAACGTTCGCCGCCTCGTCATCGACGGGCTGTCGGGCTTCCTCGACTCGGCGGTCTACCAGGAGCGCATCAACCGCTTCTTCTCGTGTCTCGTCAACGAGCTGCGCAGCCGCCGCGTGACTGTGCTCATGACGCTCGAGACGCGCGACGTCGTCTCGAGCGTCATCTCGATGCCCTGGGGTGTCTCCGGCCTGGTCGACAACCTGTTCTTCCTGCGCTTCGTGCACGACGAGGGACACGTCGAGCGCCTCATGACCATCATCAAGATGCGCGACACCGACTACCAGGCGGGCCTGCGCCGCATCCGCATCGACTCGCAAGGTATGCACATTGCCGGAACCTATCGGGCGGACGGTGATGTGATTCCCTCGGCGCAACCCGTTGCCAGCCCCGAAGGCCCCGTGCCTTCACCGTCGAACTGACGGCGCGGGGAAAAAAGGCGTCGCGTGAAGACCATTCTTGTCGTTGACGACGAACTGGGCAGTGCGGAAGTGCTGAGCCTGATCCTCGAGGAGGAGGGGTATCGGGCGTTCTGCGCCGTCAACGGACAGCTCGCGCTGATCCAGGCGCGCGACGTCGTGCCCGATCTCGTCATCGTCGACTACATGATGCCGCTGATGAACGGCGCGGAGTTCTCGCGCGCGCTGCGCGCCGACCCGCAGTTCGCGAACACGAAGATCGTCCTCAACAGCGGCCTGCCCGAGGCCTCGATCCGCAACCAGTTCGACGGCTACGACGCGTTCCTGCGCAAGCCGTTCAAGGTCGAGACGCTTCTCGAGCTGGTCGAGCAGTTCATCGGACGCTGAACGGACGCGAGGCCCGCGGGCGTCGTCCGCCGCAGGCGTGGGACCTCAGGCCGCTGCCGCGGGGTGCAGGCCCAGGCGCCTCAGGATCAGGTCGTCGAGCGACAGCCTGCCCGGGCCGAACAACGCCAGCAGCAGCAGGATCGTTCCCCAGACGAAGTGCATCTGGATGCCCGCCGGGCAGTCGAAGCCCCACAGCTGCGGATACGAGATCACCGCCATCGCGTTGACCACGAACAGCCCGGCCGCGCCGAAGCGTCCGGCCAGCCCCAGCACGATCAGCACCGGGAACGCGAGCTCGCCGAAGGCGCCGATGCAGGCCGCCGCGTCGGGCGGCAGCACGGGCACCTTGTACTCGTCGTGGAACAGCGCGAGCGTCGCGCCCCAGTCGGAGACCTTGACGAGCCCCGAGCGGAAGAAGACCGAGGAAACATACAGCCGCAGCGCCAGCAGCGCGGCGGGTTGCAGGCGATCGACCAGGCCGATGAGGGCGAGGCCGCGACGAATCAGGTTTCGCATGGGGGTGCTCGAAGTGTGAAGCCGCAGACCAGCCGCGCCGCGAAGGCACGGGCCAGAAGGGCGCCGAGGTCGAAGTCGGGAGACGCGGCGAGCGTCGCGGCGGCGGCATCGCCCAGCGGCGCGCCGGCCAGCGAGGCCCGGATGAAGGTGGCGTCGGCCGCGCCGCAGCCGGTGACGACCACCGCGAAGCCGTCGCGCGCGACGAGCGCGGTGTCGGCGCTGTTCCAGTCGACGCTGAATTCGCCGTCGTAGGCGGGCTGGTGGATCGTCCAGATGCGAACGATCGGGTACGGCGACTCGACCACCGCCAGGCCGGGCGACCACAGGAAGCGGATCGCGGACTGCTGCTCGGCCTCGACGCTGCCGAGCGCGGACGCATCCCAGTCGGGCGCATCAGCCGCGCCACTGGCGCGATGCACGGCCCATTCGAGGCGCGCCAGGTCGGGCAGGTAGGGCAGGGACAGTGTGTGCTCGAACGCGGCCAGGAAGCCGTCGAACGTCGCGCCGAAGTCGGTCAGGTCGCCGCTGGCGGACGGTGTGCCCCGCTGGTACTCGCGTGCCAGCCCGTGGAAGAACGCCTCGCCGACCACCTGGCGTGTCACCGGATAGGCCGACGCCAACGCCTTGTCGGCCGCCGCCACCATGTTGGCGCGGTAGATCGCCATGCGGCGGTCGACCAGGTCGGCGTCGCCGGCGAGCCAGCGCTGCATCGCCGGCGTACGCTGGCGGTCGCGCAGCACGGCGGCGAAATCGGACTGGAAGTCGAACAGCTCAGGCATGAGCGGCCTCGCGATGCGCGATGCCGGTCGCCTGCGCGGCCTGCTGCAGGAGCACGTCGAGCGCGGGCAGGTCGGTGTCCCACTCGATCAGCGTCGGCTTGGGCCCGAAGCGGCGGCAGGCCGCTTCGTACAGCGACCACACCGGGTCGCACACGAGCGAGCCGTGGGTGTCGATCAGGCAGTCGTCGACCACGGAGTGGCCGGCGAGATGGATCTGGCCGATGCTGGCCGCATCGAGTTCGGCCAGGCAGGCGAGCGGGTCGAAGGCGAAGTTGATCGCGTTGACGTAGAGGTTGTTGACGTCCAGCAGCAGGCCGCAACCCGTGCGGCGCGCGAGCGCCGCGAGGAAGGCCGTCTCGGTCATCTGGCTGTCGCGGCAATCGACGTAGGCCGACAGGTTCTCGACCAGGATGCGCCGCTTCAGCGTGGACTGCACGTGGTCGATCCGATCGGCCAGCAAGGCCAGCGTCGCGTCGGTTCGAGGCAGCGGCAGCAGGTCGTTGAAGTGCACGCCGCCGACGCCGCCCCAGCACAGGTGCTCGGACACCAGCGCCGGCTCGACGCGATCGACCAGCCGCTTCAGCTTGGCCAGATGCGCGCCGGCCACTGCATCGGCCGAGCCCAGCGACAGCCCGACGCCGTGCAGGCTGACCGGGTACGCGGCGCGCGCGCGCTCGAGGGCATGCATCGCCGCACCGCCTTCGAGGAAGAAGTTCTCGCTGTGCACTTCGAGGAATGCCAGCTCCGGCAGTCGCTCGAAGACTTCGCGATAGTGCGGCTGGCGAAGGCCGATCCCGGTGCCGGAGACGGTCTGGTTCGCGTCATTCATGACCGGGCCTTCGCTGCAAAGGGTGGAAGATTACTTCTTCGGAGCCATCGTCGAGCCGCCCATCTTGTCGCAGGTGCCCTTGTCGACGTACTTCCAGTCGCCCTTGTCGTTGTCCTTGGTGGCGGTGCCGGCGCACGAGTGCGAGCCGGTGGCGCTGGCGCAGTCGTTGGCGCCGGCCTTGGCGATGCCGAAGCACTTTTCTTTGGATGCGTCGGCGGCGACCGGACCGGCGTGGGCCGCGATCGCGCCGATGGCGAGGACGGAGGCGAGGGCGGTACGGATGAAGAGTTGCTTGTCCATTTGGAGACTCCTTGACGGTTGATGAAGCGCGCCGATGTGCGGCACTTCCGTCAGTCGCCCGGCTTCGCGAATCCTTACGCCACGCCGAAAAACTTTTCATTCAGTGCGCGAGCCGGTTCCTGACCAAGGACATCACCCGGGCCGGGGCGTCGATCAGCACGATGCTGCGACGTGCGCCGAGGTCGTCGGCACCCGCCGGCCCTTCGGGTCGGCGAGGTCCTCGTACCACTCGAACGGCGATGCATGCGGCATGTGACACGAGGCACGCGGCACCGGCGTTCTGCGTGTCGGGCTCGCGTCGTCGTTGGCGCTGCGCGCCGACATTCGGGCGCTGCCCCGGTTCGCACATCGGCATCCGATGCTGCAGATCGAACGGCTGATCGACGACCGGCGGCAGGATCTGGTCTCCGAAGGCGTCGACGTCGCCCTGGCCATCGGCCCAGGCGTTCGCGGAGTTGCGGGGGACACGCTGAGTCCGGCTCGCGGGGAGGTGCGGGCGCCATGGCCGCACAGGTGCCTTGAAACCGCTTTCAAATGAGCGGTAACATCCCGCATCCCGACGACGGCGAGCCCCCCAGGCCGGCGCGATCCGGGACGTCCTTGCCGCCTCGGAGACGCCATGCACCCCGTCATTCCCGCCGCTGTCGCCGCCGCGATCGGCCTCGCGCAGGCGTCCGCCACCGGCGCGGCGCTGGAGATCCACACCACGGTGCCCGGCGGCCCGGAGCGCCTCGCCCTCACCGGCACCGCGACGCTCGCGCCCGGCAAGCAGCCGCCCGAGAGCGAGGTCTCGGTGTTCGTCGACCCGGGCAAGACCTATCAGCCATTCCTGGGCATCGGCGGCGCCATCACCGACGCCAGCGCCGAAGTCTTCGCCAAGCTGGCACCGCATGAACAGGAGCGGCTGCTGCGCGCGTACTACGACAGCCGCGACGGCATCGGCTACTCGCTGGCGCGCACCACGATCCACAGCTCCGACTTCAGCAGCGCCAGCTACACCTACATCGCCGAGGGCGACGCGGATCTAACCACCTTCTCCGTCGCGCACGATCGCCAATTCCGCATCCCGCTGATCAAGCGCGCCATCGCTGCGGCCGGCGGCCACCTGACGCTGTTCGCGAGTCCATGGAGCGCGCCGGCGTTCATGAAGACCAACGCCAGCATGCTGCAGGGCGGCCGGCTCAGGCCCGAATTCGCCGACGCCTGGGCGCGCTACTTCACGCGCTTCATCCGCGCCTACGAGCAGGAAGGCATCCCGGTCTGGGGCATCACCATCCAGAACGAGCCGATGGCCACGCAGCGCTGGGAGTCGATGATCTTCAGCGCCGAGGACGAGCGCGACTTCCTCAGGGACCACCTCGGCCCGGCGATGGCTCAGGCCGGGCTGGGCGACCGCAGGATCATCGTGTGGGACCACAACCGCGACCTGATGACGCAGCGGGCGCGCGTGATCTTCGGGGATCCCGAGGCATCGAGGTACGCCTGGGGCATGGGCTTCCACTGGTACGAGACCTGGGCCGGCGGCGCGCCGATGTTCGCCAACGTCGCCGCCGTGCATCGCGCCTGGCCCGACAAGCACCTGCTGCTGACCGAGGCCACCGTCGAAGGCTTCGATCCCGCGCGTCTGCATTCGGTGGCCAACGCCGAGCGCTACGGCACCGCGCTGATCAACGACTTCAACAACGGCGCCGAAGGCTGGACCGACTGGAACATCCTGCTCGACGAGACGGGCGGCCCGAACCACGTCGGCAACTTCTGCTTCGCGCCCGTGCACGCGGACACGCGCACCGGCGCGCTCACGTTCACGCCCAGCTTCTGGTACCTGGGCCACTTCTCGAAGTTCATCCGCCCGGGCGCGCATCGCGTGGAGGCCACGAGCAGCCGCAGCAGCCTCGCGACGACGTCGTTCGCAAACGCGGACGGCTCGCTGGCCACCATGGTGATGAACGCGACCGACAAGCCCATCGACTACCGCTTCTTCGTCGGGAACGACGAGGCGCGCGTCGCGATCCCCGCGCACGCGATCCAGACGCTGGTCGTGCGCTGAGCGTCAGGCGGCCCGGCCGGCCTTGCGCGCGATCATCGCGTCGAAGGCCACCTTGATGCGGGCGACGTACGGGTTCTTGAACACGAAGGGGCCGTCCTTCTCGTCGTGCACGAGCATCGTGGCGTTGCTCTCGAAGAAGACGACGTCGCCGTCGGGGCACACGCCGATGTCGACGCCGCAGTAGTCCAGCCCGGTCGCCGCGGCCATCGCCAGCACGGCGCGCTGCTGCGCCTCGTCGAAGGCTTCGTGCGGACGCGCGAGGAAGGCCTCTTCCTCCTGCTGCATCCACAGCTGGTTGGCCATGTCGGTGCGGAAGTGGTGCACCATCCACCCGCCGTGGATCGCGAGGTGGTAGGGCAGCAGTTGCCCGTCGATGCAGATGAAGCGGTACTTGCGGAACCAGCCGTCGGCCGATCGGTAGTCGACGTATTCGGTGACGTAGAAGTCCGAGCCGGGATGCTGCGCGACGAACGCGGCGATCGGCTCGAGGGTGTCGACCTTCTCGAACGCGTCGCCGCCGTGCGTGCCGGCCGTGCGCACCAGCAGCGGCAGTGCGAGACCGTCCAGCACGCCGCTGGTGGCGGCCTGCGCGAGCGCCTGGGCGGACAGCCGCAGCGTCTTCGGGATGCGCGCGCCGGGCGTGCCGGCCAGGCGCGCGGCCATCGCCTCGCGGCTCGTGCCCAGCACGTTGCGCGGGTGGTTGACGACGGGCAGGCCCAGGCGGTCGGCCAGGTCGACGGCGAACGGCAGCACGGCCGCGCCGTTGTCGGCGTCGCCGATCATGTTGAACACCACCGCGCCGCTGGTCTTCAGCAGCTCGACGTGCGGGCTCGCGTGGGCCATCACGCAGTAGAAGTTGCGGTCGTAGACGGCCTTGCCGCCGAGGTAGTCGACCGGCGTGCAGCCGGCGCCGGCGGTATCGAGCATCAGCACGGTGAAGTCGGGCGTCTCCTTGGCGGCCGGCTTGTGCAGGAGCGGGCGCAGGTCCTGCGCGGCCGCGAACATCTGCCGCGCGCGTTCGTGCTCCTTGGTGCGCAGGAATTCGTTGCCGAGGGCGATCCAGCCGTCGGCGTTGTCCGGCTCGAGGTCGATGCAGCGCTGCAGGCACTGGCGCATCTCGAACTCGTCGCGGCCCAGCTTGCTGAGCAGCGAGCCCAGGCGCAGCTGCGCGGCGTGGCTGTCGGGACGCAGCGCGACCGCGCGGCGCAGGTGGACGAGCGCGGGCTCGAAGTCGGCCAGGTCGGCCAGCGCCAGCCCCAGGTGGATGTGCGCGTCGACATGGTCCGGCTGCAGCTCGATGGCGCGGCGATAGGCGGCCTCGGCCTCGCGCAGCTGACCCAGCTCGCGCAGGGCCTGCGCGACCAGCAGGTGCGCCTCGGCGCGCTGCGGCTCGATCGCCAGCGCCTGGCGCTGGTGCGCGAGCGCCTCGTCGAAGCGACCCAGGCGCGACAGCAGCCCGCCAAGGTTCTGGTGCGCGCCGGCGTACTGCGGATTGATCCTGATCGCACGCCGGTAGCTCGCCTCGGCCTCCGCCGGCTTGCCGGTCGCGGCCAGCGCGAGCGCCAGGTTGTTGTGGCCGCCGATGTCGCTCGGAACGATCCTGACCAGACGCGTCAGGGCCGCGGCCGCGTCGGCGAACTTGCCTTGCTGCATCAGCGCCGTGCCGAGCGCCTTCCAGCCGAGCGCGTGACCGGGCTGGCGCATCGCGAGGGCGCGCGAGCGCGACTCGAGCACGTCCCAGCGGCCCTCGTTGGCGAGCGTCATGATCTCGTCGGCGGCCAGCAGGGGCGACGCCGGCTTGCGCGCGGCCGGAGGAGCGGCGGTCTTAGGCATGTTGGAGCTTCGAGGAGGAGGGGTGGCGGAGTTCGATCAGGCGCGCGAGCTTGTCCAGCGCGGCGAGGGCGCGGGCAATGACCTGCGGCGCGGCGGCGCCGTCGCCGGCCGTGGCCTCGACGACCAGGCGCGCGCTGAGGCACAGGCGCAGCGCGCTGACCGGTACGCCTTCGCGGCTGCCGCAGGCCACGGGCTGGCCCAGCTGGCAGCGCGGGCCGCTGGCGTCGTCGGCCAGCTGGCGATAGATGTCCAGCGTCTCGGCGCGGGTCAGCGGCACGTGCGCGCCGTTGGCCTGGCGATGCAGCACGAACGGGAAGATGGTCGGGACGGCGTCCCACGACGCGTCGCCGCCGTCGCCGCGCGACAGCGGATGGACTGCCAGCGCCTGCAGCGCGGGGTGGGCGTCGACATGGCGGCGCACGGCCGCGGCGAAGGATTCGACGAACGCGCGCGCCTTCGCGGCCGGCACCTGGCTGAACGCCTGAAGCTCGGCCAGCGCGGCCTCCCAGCGCAGCAGCAGGCCGAAGTTGGTGGCGTCGTCCAGGTGCGTCGCGGCGGCCCAGCCGTGCGGCCACTCGGCGCGCGCGCAGTACGCGCTCAGCGCGGGCGGCAGCGGGCGATCGCGCAGGCGCGCGGTCAAGTTCGACGGGATGAACAGCGCACCGCAGAACGTCGGGCCGGTGAGGAACTTGGAGCCGGTCATCGCGACGAGGCAGCCGGCATCGAGATAGCGGCGCAGCGACGCCGGCGACAGGCGGAACTGGCAGGCGTCGACCAGCACGTCGAGGAAGCGCGGCCAGCGCCTGCGCAGGCCCGCGACCCACGCCGGACCCGGCACCAGCAGGCCGGTCTTGGAGACGTCCAGCGCGATCAGCATGACGCGGCGGTCGGCGGCGACGGCGCGCACGACCTGCGCTTCGATCGCGGCGTGCACCTCGGCCAGCGCGCGCGGCGTGCCGTCGGCGTGGCGGATGGCGACCTGCACGACCTCGGGCGCGTTGCGCTGGTCGACCCGCGCGCCGGCGACCAGCACCGCGCCTTGCGGCGAGGCTGCGCCGAAGTGGCGGCCGCCGAGCGCCGCGGCGACGCCGCTGCCGGTCTCGCTGGCCTCCATCATGATGACCAACGGCGCCCTGGCGCTGCAGCCGCTGGCCCACTCGGCCGCGATCAGGTGCAGGTCCGTGCCCGACGCGGCCAGCGCCACGTCGAGGCCTGGCAGGTCGTCGACGCCGCACAGCCGCTTCAAGGTGTGGCGGATGCGATCGCATTCGCGTCGATACAGCACCTCGGCGTCGACGCTGCCGGCCTCGGCGAGCAGCGCGTTGCGCAGGCTGTCGGCGGCGGCGAAGCCGGTCGAGGAGATCGAGGTGGCGGTCGACGACCCGAACGCCGCGAGCCCGACGTCGGGCACCGGCGCGCAGCCGTACTTGTTCAGGCGTCCCGGCCCGACCGGCGACAGGCGCTCGTCGCCGCCTTGCGTCAGCAGTTGCTCGGTCGGCAACAGCACGAACGGGACGGGCGCCGCGCGTTCGGCGGCGTGCGCGGGCAGCAGGGCCTTCGTCGCACCGGTGAGGCGGTCGCCGACCTGCAGCGTCGCGCGCACGAGCGTATCGACATCCTCGCGCCGCGTGCGATGGTTGACGATGGCCGCGCGGATCGCGAAGCGGCCGCCCAGCGTGGTCGACGACGGCGCGCACAGGCCGGACTCCTGCAGCGCGATCAGGATGTCCGCGTTGACGGCATCGGCATCGACGCAGCGATAACGGAAGCAGACGATGTTCAGCGCCACCGGCGCCAGCAGTTCGAGCCGCGGCTCCGCCGCGATGCGCCGTTCGAGATGGCGGGCCAGCTCGCAGCTGTGCTCGATCGCGCGGCCGATCTTCTCGGCGCCGTGCACCTTCAACGTGAACCAGGTCTTCAACGCGCGGAAGCCGCGCGACAGGTCGGGCCCGAAGTCGCAGGGCCACGGCGAGCCGGCCTGCAGGCCGCGGCTCTCGCGGCGCAGGTAGGCGGCGGGAGCGGCGAAAGTGTCGAGGTGCGCCTGGCCGTCGCGCACGATCAGGAAGCCGGCGTCGTAAGGCACCTGGCCCCACTTGTGGAAGTCGAACGCGATCGAGTCGGCCTGCTCGAGGCCGGCCAGCAGCGGGCGCAGCGCGGGCGCGAGCATGCCCAGGGCGCCGAATGCGCCGTCGACGTGGAACCAGACCCCTTCGCGCTGCGCGATGGCGGCCAGCGCGGCAAGGTCGTCGATCGCGCCGACGTCTACCGTGCCGGCCGTGCCGGCGATGAAGAACGGGCTCAGGCCGGCCGCGCGATCCTGCGCGATCAAGGCTTCGAGAGCGCCAAGATCGATCTGGAAACGCTCGTTCATCGGCACCAGGCGAAGCGCGGACTTGCCGAGGCCCGACAGATCCATCGCCTGCGCGATGCAGTTGTGCGCGCCGGCGGAGGTGTAGGCGACCAGCCGCGTCCCGGACGCCGCCAGGCCGTCGCGGCGCACGTCGGCGCCGAGCGCCCGGGTGCGGGCGATCAGCATTGCCATCAGGTTGGCCATCGACGTGCCGGTCACGAACAGGCCGCTGGCCGTGGCCGGGAATGCGAACAGCTCGCGCATCCAGTGCAGCACCTGCTTCTCGACCTCGAGCGGGATCTGGTCGCGTCCGCCGAGGTTGGCGTTGAGGCCGGCGGCCAGCATCTCGGCCAGGGTGCCCACCGGCGTGCCGCCTCCTTGCACCCAGCCCATGAAGCCCGGGTGCGTGTTGCCGGCGGTGTAGGGCAGGATGTCGCGCATGAACGCGTCGTGCACGCTGCCGAGATCGGCCGGCGACTGGGGCAGGGCCGTGCGGAAGCCGTCGCGCACGTGCTGCGGCGCGGGCGTCCAGACCGGGCGCTGGCGGGTGTCGCGCGTGAAATCGAGGATGTCGTCGAGCATCCGATGCGCCTGTGCCCGGAACCCGACCCAGTCGGTGGGGTCGAGCGAGGCGCCCGGCGACGGGACGCCGGTGTCTTCGAAGTCGAATGCGGCCATTGGCCTATTGTTCGAAGACTGGAGGGTGTCGATCGCTCCAATAGCACCGTGTTCACGGCCGACTTCGCCGCCGGACGGCGTCGGCTCAGCCTGCGCTCAGCTTGCTACCGGAATCGCGGTACGCCGGAAGGAGGCGACTCCACGGGAAGCGTTCGCGGCGATGGCAAACTGGGCTCCATGACGACGCAAGCCGACGACGCCACCCAGATCGCCCACGCCGAGCAACTGCTGCAGCAAGGCATCGCCGCCGCGGGACGCGGCGCCGCCGAGGAGGCCGTCACGTGGTTCCTCAAGGCCATCGCGCTGCGGCCCGACTTCGCCATTGCCCAGGCCAATCTCGGCCTGCTGCTGGTCGCGCTGCGGCGCCACGCGCAAGCCGAGCCGCACCTGCGCATCGCCACGACGCTGATGCCGCGCGACGCCGCGCTGTGCAACGCGCTGGGCGTCGCGCAGGAGGCGCTGCAACGCTTTTCCGACGCCGAGCAGACCTACCGCACGGCGCTCGAGCTGCATCCGGGCCTGGCCGAGGCGCACGCCAATCTCGGCAACTGCCTGCGCCGCCTGAATCGCCTGTTCGAGGCCGAGGCGCATCTCGCGCGCGCCATCGAACTCAAGCCCGGTTTCGCCGTGGCGCATTTCAATCTCGGCGTCCTGTTGCAGGACCGCGAGGAACACGAGCGCGCGATCGCCGAATATCGCCAGGCGCTGGCCTGTCGGCCGGATTATGTCGAGGCTCTGAACAATCTCGGCAGCAGCCTGCGCACGCAAGGCCATGTCGACGAGGCGCGCGCCACGTTCGAGAGAATCCTCGAATTGCGGCCGCTGCAGATCGAGGCGCATTGCAATCTGGCCCAGTTCAAGACCTACCGGCCGGGCGATCCGCATGTCGAGCAGATGCTGGCGCAACAGCATCGGTTGCCGTCGCTGCCCGACGAAGGCCAGATCCGATACTGGTTTACGGTGGGCAAGATGCTGGAGGATGTCGGTCGCCACGAGGAATCCTTCGCGGCCTACGCGCAAGGCAATCGCGCCAAGCACGCGATCACCCCCTGGGACGAGGCCGCGCACCTGGCCCTGCAACGCCGCATCATCGCGACATTCACGCGCGAGAAACTCGCCCGCCACGCCGTGCCGTCGTCGGCGGAAGGCCCGGCGCCGGTGTTCATCGTGGGCATGCCGCGCTCGGGCACGTCGCTGCTGGAACAGGTGCTGGCAACCTTGCCCAGCGTGCACGGCGCTGGCGAGATCACGTGGCTGCCGGAAACCCTGCATGTCGAGAATGGCGATCCTGGTGCCGACGGCGGCGCATTCCCGCAGACGCTCGCCCACTATTCCACGGACGAGTATCTCGCGCTGGGCCGCCGCTATATCGAACGCATCCGCGAACTCGCCCCGCACGCCACCCACGTGGTCGACAAGCTGCCGGACAATTTCCAGCATGTCGGTCTGATCCACCTGATGTTTCCGAACGCGCGCATCGTGCATTCGATGCGCGACCCGATGGATTCCTGTTTCTCGTGTTTCTCGCGCCTGTTCATCGCCGACAATCTCGGCTACACGTATGAGCTGGGGGCGGTCGCGCGGTATTGGGTCAGCTACCACGAGTTGATGCAGCACTGGAACGAGGTGATGCCGGCAGGCCGCATCCTGGACGTTTCCTACGAATCCATGGTCGGCGACTTCGAGAACCAGGCGCGTCGGCTCGTCAAGTATCTCGGGCTCCCGTGGGACGACCGTTGCCTGGGATTCCACCAGAATCGCCGCATCGTCAAGACGGCCAGCGTCGCGCAGGTGCGCAAGCCGATCTACAAGACCTCGGTGGCGCGCTGGAAGCCGTACGAGCGGCACCTCGGGCCGCTGCTGGACGTCGTCAGGAACTACCGCTGAAGCGGATTCAGCCGGAGCGCGCGCGCAGCACGTTCACGTCGCCGGCGGCTTCGGCCGACTTCGGGTCGCGGCAGACCTGCTCGAAATGCGCGCGGTCGCGCGCCTTGCCGGCGGCCTCGATGCCGGCCCAGCGGTTGCGTCCGCCTTCCTTGGCGAGGTACAGCGCCTGGTCGGCCAGCCGCGTCACCTCCGACCAGTTCGCCAGGCGTGGCTCGTCCGCATGGAACGGGAAGCTCGCGAAGCCGATCGAGCAGGTGACGGGGAGCGAGCGCCCATCGCCGATCTCGAACGGCCGCTCCGCGACGACGGCGCGCAGCCGCTCGGCCAGCACGGCGCCTTCGCCGGCGTGCGTGGCGCGTGCCACCAGCAGGAACTCCTCGCCGCCCCAGCGGATCAGGAAGTCGGTCTCGCGGATCACGCTGCGCAGGCGGCGCGCCATCTCCACGAGCACCGCGTCGCCGGCAGCGTGGCCGTGCTGGTCGTTGACCGACTTGAAGAAGTCGATGTCCAGCATGTAGAAGACGAGGTCGTGATCCAGGGTCGGGTCGCTCGAGGGCTGTCGCTGCTGGCGCTCGAAGCGGCGCAGCGTCAGCGCGATCTCGTCCTCGATGTGGGCCATCAGGAAGCGCCGATTGCGCAACTGCGTCAGCGGATCGGTGAAGCTGGCCTCCTGCTGCTGCAGGTAGGCCTCCTCGAGCAGCCCGTTCTTGCGCGCCAGTTCGTCCTGCGCGAGCTGCAGCTCGCCCAGCGTCGCGCCCAGCAGCTTGTAGGCGCGCGAATTGTGCAGGCCGATCGCACCGTAGGCGCAAAGCGTGCGGAAGATCAGGCGCTCGCGCTCGCCGTAGGCGTGGGCCTGCGGCGACTGGATCGACATCACTCCCAGCAGGCGATCGCCCACGACCAGAGGAGCGTACAGGGCGCTGGCCGAAGGAAGGGTGCCGGGGATGTGATTCGGATTGGGCCCTGCAGTCGCCTCGTTGCGCAGGATCTCCTTGCGCGTGCGCACGCAGCGCGCGACGTTCGAGGTCTTGCTGTCGATTGGAATGAGACGTCCCGGCACCATGGGCTGGCCTTCGTCGATGCCGTACGCCAGCTCGATGGTGTCGCCGCCGGCGTCGAGCGCCCAGATCGAGAAGTGGGTGGCGTCCAGCAGGCCGTGCACGTGCGCCTGCAGGATGTCGAACACGGCCTTCTCGTCGAGATGGCGCGTGATCTCCTGGCCGATCGCACCCAGCGTCTCGAGCGTGGCGGTGGTCTGCTGCAGCGTGGTCGCCAGCGAGCGCTGCAGTTCGGCGTCGGCACGCGTGCGCTCGGTCTGGAAGCCGATCTGCATCGCGATCGAGCGATTGAGCGCGGCGGTGCTGACGCTGGCTTCGCGCGCCTGGGCGGCCTGGCGCGACACCTCGTAGGCGAGCGCGTAGTCGCCGACGTGCGCGTATTCGCTCGCGAGGGCCTCGTACAGGTCGCCCGAGACCTGGTAGCCCTCCACGGACTTGGAGATCTCGACCGCCTCGCGCAGTGCGTCGAGCGCGGCGGCGTGGTCGGCCGGGCCGGGCGGCGGCGCGCCGTCGACGACGGCCACGTGCAGCCGCGCGATCTGCATCAGCAGCCGGATCTCGATGGTGCGGCGGTTGTAGTGGCCACTGTCGGCGCGCGAGGCGCGCACCAGTTCCAGCGCGTCGTCGCGCCGCCCCAGGCCCGCCATCGCCACGGCGCGCGCCAGTCGCACCTCCATCAGCATGTCGACGGCGTCGAGTTCGGTCGAGCGCTCCTCGAGTTCGGCCAGCACCTCGAGCGCCTCGACGTGCTTTCCCTGCAGGTTCAACAGGTCGCCGAGGTAGTGCAGCGTGATGACCAGGTTGCGCGAGCGCGGCACCTTGGCCAGCATGCCGCGGGCCTCCTGCAGCATCTCGAAGGCGGCCTCGTAGCGGCCCAGCGGCGGCAGGATTCCGGCGACCTGTATCAACGCGCCCGCCACCGACATCGGCCAGCCGAGCCGGCGTGCCTCGTCGAGCCCGCGCTCCATCCAGATCAGGCTGCTGTCGTGGTCGTTGAGGGTGGCAAAGGCGGCGCCGACGTTCGTCAGGGCGATCACGGCGCGCTGCAACTGGCCGCTGGCCAGGGCGTCCTCGTGGACGCGCAGGCGGTGCAGGATGGCCGGGCCGCTCTCGTCCGCGGCGTACGCGAGGTTGCCCAGGAAGTCGGCGACCCAGGTCGCGACGCCGATCGGCCAGGGCCCGCTGCCGTCGCCGAAGGCGTCTCCCCAGCGTTCGCGCGCCAGGCGCGGATCGGTGAACACCGACCAGCGCGCAATGGCGCCCTGGGCGATCAGCGTGCGCTGGGGGTCGTCGAGCCGGCGCGCGAATTCCTCGCAAGACTGGAGCGATCCATCGCGCATCGCCGGGTCGCCGAGATCGACCGCGATCTGCGCGTCGAGCCACAGGGCGTCCGCGGCGCCGGCCAGGTCGCCCAGGGTCTGTGCGGCGTCCGTGGCTTCCCCGACCAGGCGTCGGGCCGTGTCGTAGTCCGCACGGCCCCAGGCCAGCTCGGCATCGACGAGCGCGAGCCGCATCGTCACGGCGCGCGCGCGCGTCTCGCCCAGCGCGAGCTGCGGCATCAGCTCGCGGGCTTCCAGAGCGAGCTCGGAGGCACGCCTGCCGTCGCGTTGGCGCAGGTGCCAGGCCAGGTGCACCAGACCGGTCAGGCGGGCTTCGCCCGAGGCGGCCAGGGCGCGCTCCTGTTGCTCCAGCTCCTGCTCGTCGACGACGAAGGGAAGGGGCACGGCACTCACGTCGGCCGGGATGCGTTCTGCATTTTCTCAATGTAACCCAGGGACAGGCGGCACCCGGCAACGGTGGCGGTCAGATCGGACGGCCGCGTGCGCAGTCCGCCACGGTCCGGGCCCGGGGATGGGGCGTCGGTCGCCGGATCTGCGTCACCGCAGGCGCCAGGGGGGTTGACACGATCGCCTACTAATAAGATAGTACTAACCAAATAGTATTCATCAGGAAGCGCGAAAGCCGTCATGACCGATCCCCATCCGACCGAAGGCGAACTGGCGATCCTGCACGTGCTGTGGAAGCTCGGCGCGCCCGCCACCGTCCGCGAGGTGCACGACGAACTGCTGCGCAGCAAGGACACCGCCTACACCACGGTGCTCAAGATGCTGACCATCATGAGCGACAAGAAGCTGGTGCGGCGCGACGAGTCCGAACGCAGCCATCGCTACGTGCCGCTGCACTCCGAGCCCGCGGTGCAGTCGTCGATGCTCAAGACTTTCCTGCAGAACACGTTCTCCGGCTCGGCCGTCAAGCTGGTGCAGAGCGCGCTGGCCGACGACCGGGCGAGCGCCGAGGATCTGGAGGCCATCGGCAAGCTGATCGCGCAGGCCAAGAGCCGGCGCAAGAAGTAGGGCGGGGCTGCGATGAACCTCACGATGAGCTTGGCATCGGCCGCGGCGTGTGCGCTGCTGCACTCGCTGTGGGAGGTGGCGCTGCTCGCGTTGCTGGCCTGGCTGAGCCTCGCGCTGCTGCGCGGTGCCAGCGCGAGCACGCGACACGCGGTCGGCATGGCCTGGCTGGTGACGATGGCCGTTGCGCCCATCATCACTTTCGCGCTGTACTGGCACGCGCCGACGCTGGCCGACGGCGGGGGGCAGGACGCGGCGCCGCTGCGGTTCGAGGAGGGCGAGCGCTACACGCCCGTGCTGCTGCTGGATGCACGCAACAGCTGGCAGCTCGTCTGCGTCGCGCAGCTGTGGCTGCTGGGCGTCGCCCTGATGCTCATGCGCCACGTCGGCGGCTGGCGCGCGGTGCGGCGGTTCGAGCGCGGCGCGTTCGTGCCGTTGCCCCCCGAATGGGCAGGGCGTTTGGACGCGCTGCGCGCGGCACTGGGCATCTCGCGTCGCGTCGCCGTGCGGCTGGCCGGGCGCGTCGCCGCGCCGTTCACGGCGCACGCGTTGCAACCGCTGATCTGGCTGCCGCTGTCGCTGTTGACGCAGTTGCCGCGCGAGCAGGTCGAGGCGCTGCTCGCCCACGAGCTGGCGCACATCCGGCGGCTTGACTGGTGCTGGAACGCCTTGCAGTGCGCCATCGAATCCGTCCTGTTCCACCACCCGGGCATGTGGTGGCTGAGCGGCCGCATCCGCGATGAGCGCGAGCACGCCTGCGACGACCTGGCAGTGTCGGTCTGCGGCGATCCCGTCGTGCTGGCCGAGGCGCTGGCGGAGCTGCAGAGGCATCGTCGGTTCACCCGCATTCCCACACTGGCCCTGGCGGCCGAAGGAGGTTCCCTGATGAAGCGCGTTTCCCATCTGCTGGACGTCGCCCCGGCGCGACCCAGTCTCGTCTGGCCGGGCGCGTTGCTGCTCCTGCTGTGCTCCGGCACCCTGCTGGCCATGCAGGTCGCGCCGCCCGCGAGCCTGCTCGTCAACCTGCGCTCGGAGGTGTCGTCGCAGGGCGCGCTGACGCCCGGCAACTTCCGCGAATACACGGCCAGCTACCTCGGCGACAAGCAACGCAAGTACCGCATCAGCATGGACGCCGCGGGCCACGTCGACGAGGCCTACAGCGAAGGCGGCCAGCGCAAGCCCATGGATGCCGCGGCACGCCTGTGGCTGAAGTCGGTGACGACCATGGACGCCAGCGTTCCGCGCGCCAGCCCGGCCGCCTTGCCCATCTTGCCTCCGCTGCCGGCGCCCGAGCCCCCCCGGGCTCCAACCGAATCGGCGGAGTTCAGGACGCTGATGGCGGACATCGCGCTCGACCCTCGCGTCACCGCGTTGACCGGCCAGCCCGCGGCCTTGAACCGCGCCAGCTTCCGCGGCAGCGTCCACGTCTGGGGATCGCGCGACTTCCACCTGTGGGGCATCGACGACCCGGTCGGCGGCAAGGCGGCGTTCTCCGCCACCTTCAAGGGCCCGGTCGGCAGCGTCGCCGTCGCCTGGTCGGGGAAGACCGAGGCGGGCGCCTGGAGGGCCGATTCGATGACGGTGTCGCCGTTGGCGCAATGACGAGCCACCCTTTTTTTGCACCGAACTACTAACGACTTAGTAGACAACCACGAGGATCCACCATGAACAAGCCCCTGATCTCCTGCCTGGCCTTGACGCTGGCCACCTTGCTCTCCACGCACGCGTGGGCGCAGCCGCCCGCGCCGAAGTTGACGATTGCCGACCGCCAGGAAATCCTGCAGGCCCTGGAAGCGAAGCTGACGGCCAACTACATATTCCCGGACACGGCAGCCCGCATCACCCGGGCACTGCCCGGGAAGACCGGTGCCTACGACAAGACGACCGACGCGGTCGACTTCGGCAACAAGCTGTCGAACGACCTCCGCGAACTGGGCGACGACAAGCACTTGCGCGTGTTCTACGATCCCGACTTTCATGAACGGGCGACGCCTGATGCGGTTCCGAGCGCGCAGGACAGTGAGCGGGAGCGCGCCGAGACGGCGCAACGCGCCTATGGCGTCGAGAAGGTGCAACGCCTCCCGGGCAACGTGGCCTACGTGGAACTGCGCGGCTTCGGCCCGACCGACCAGGTCGCCGCGGCCTACGCGTCGACCATGAACCTGGTGGCCGGCAGCGAGGCGCTGATCCTCGACCTGCGCCGCAACGGCGGCGGCTCGCCGACAAGCGTCTCGCTGTGGCTCAGCTACTTCTTCGAAGGCGACGAGCGCCATCTCAACGACATCTACACGCGCAACACCAACGCGACGCAGCAGTTCTGGACCAGCACCGGCGTCGGCGAGCGCTACACCAGGCCGGTCTACGTGCTGGTGTCGCCGCGCACGTTCTCGGGCGGCGAGGAGTGCGCCTACGACTTCCAGACCCAGAAGCGCGCCACGCTCGTCGGGGAGACCACCGGAGGCGGCGCCAACGCCGGCGACCGCTTCTCCCTGGGCCACGGCATGGTCGTCAACATCCCGACGGCCCGCGCCATCAACCCGATCACGCACACCAACTGGGAACACGTCGGCGTGAAGCCGGACGTCGCGGTGCCCGCCGCGGACGCCCAGAAGACGGCCTACGCGACGATCCTGCGCGAGCAACTCGCCAGGACGACCGATGCGGACGACAAGGAGGAACTGGCCAAGTTGCTGGCGTTGGCCGAGAAGGGGGAAGCTCCGGTGCCGGTCTACAGGATGAGGATGGAACAATGACGGGTGGATAATTAAGTTGACATAACGCACATTATGCGCAGTTTGTTGCGCGTCTTGAGGCGGCCAAGTCAACTCATCGGGCGGATGCCGATGCCACTGGCCAGGC
>CAIMXF010000464.1 GCA_903845345.1 uncultured beta proteobacterium | reverse complement strand
TCAGCGAAGGCCGTGATCACGACCGGCAGCTTCAGGCCGGGTTCCATCGAGGACGTCTGGGCGTTGAACGCCTTGCAGAATTCCATGATGTTCAGACCACGCTGACCCAGCGCCGGGCCCACCGGCGGCGACGGATTCGCCTTGCCGGCCGGAATTTGCAGCTTGATGAAGCCGACAATCTTCTTTGCCATTACTTTTCTCCAAATCGACTCAAGGATGAGTCGTTGAGTTCCAACGCCCAGGATTGGTTACCGGGGCTCCTCTCAGCCGATGTCTCGTCACCGGCAGCAACGGGCGCGGTTCACGTCCGGCTTTCGCCTTCCGCCCGCCCTCGCCAGGCGGTATCAGACCGGGTTGGTCAAACCTTCTCGACTTGGCCGAAGTCCAGCTCGACACCGGTCGCGCGACCGAAGATCGTGACCGAGACCTTGACCTTGGACTTCTCGTAGTTGACGTCCTCGATGGCGCCGTTGAAGTCCGTGAACGGACCTTCCTTGACGCGCACCAGTTCGCCGACGACCCATTCGACCTTCGGACGCGGCTTGTCGACGCCTTCCTGCATCTGGTTGACGATCTTCATCACCTCGGCCTCGGAGATCGGGGCCGGGCGATTGCGCGCGCCGCCGACGAAGCCGGTGACCTTGCTGGTGTGCTTGACCAGGTGCCAGGACTCGTCGTCCAGCAGCATCTCGACCAGCACGTAGCCGGGGAAGAAGCGACGCTCGGTGACCGACTTCTTGCCGTTCTTCAGCTCGACCACCTCTTCGGTGGGAACCAGGATGCGGCCGAACTTAGCGTGCATGCCGGCGCGCTCGATGCGCTCGCGCAGGTTGCGCTCGACAGCCTTCTCCATGCCCGAGTAGGCGTGGACGACGTACCAGCGCAGCGGGTTCGCCGCCGCGCCTGCGCCTTCTTCGATGGCGGTGCCTTCAGTCATTCGATGAATTCCTTGTTACCGCTTCCAGCCCAGGATCAGGTCGTACAGCACGAACTCGAGCGTCTTGTCCGTGATCCACAGGAACAGGGCCATCAGGAACACGAACGCGAACACCATCGCCGTGTTCTGCAGGGCTTCCTTGCGGGTGGGCCAGACGACCTTCTTGACTTCCTTGACCGATTCCTTGCCGAAGCCGATGAGCTGCTTGCCCGACTCCGACGTGAAGAACAGCGCAATGGCCAGGGCCACCAGCGCGATCAGCGCCACGACGCGAACCCAGAGGTCCATGCGGCCGAGCATGTAGAACGCGACGATGCCGCCCAGCAGCAGCAGCGCGGCAACGCCGAGCTTGGCCTTGTCGGCGCTGGTGTTGACGGTTTCGATCTGGGAATTGGTAGCCATTGCCTTCACTTGCTGGGAATCTTTCGCTGCGGAACCTGCATTCTTGGCGCCACCGAACCGACGAAAACGGGTCTCGAGGACTCTCGCCGAACTTGGCGAAAAAGCCCGCGGGGTGATTTCTCACCCGCGGGCCTGTCCTTTTGGCCTTGTCGCGGCACTGTCCGGACGATCCGGTTCAGCGCATTCCGGTGGCAGGGGCAGAGGGAATCGAACCCCCAACCTTCGGTTTTGGAGACCGACGCTCTGCCAATTGAGCTATACCCCTGCAGCTTTCTTTAAGAGTTCAGGCCGTCTTACTCGATGATCTTGGCGACGACGCCCGCGCCGACGGTGCGGCCGCCTTCACGGATGGCGAAGCGCAGGCCTTCTTCCATCGCGATCGGGGCGATCAGCTTGACCGTGATCGACACG
>CAIMXF010000463.1 GCA_903845345.1 uncultured beta proteobacterium | reverse complement strand
CGGCCAGCGCCTCGGGAGCCAGCCACTCGGCGCACTCGCCGGCGGCCTGCAGGCGCGCGAGCTTCGCCTGCGCGGCGTCGCGCTGGGCGGCGGTCTCGGCCAGCCACAGCGTGCCGGTGCTGCGGCGCTCGATCGCCTGCCAGCCGCTCCACTCGCGCCACAGCCGCATCGACAAGCGCGCCAGCGCGAATTCGGCCGGGTCGTCGTCGATGGTGACGAGGTGCCCCATCGCCGCGGCCGTGGCGCCGGCGCCGATGCGCTGCGCCTCGAACACGGCCACGCGCATGCCAGCGCGTGAAGCGGCCCGAGCGCAGGCGCAGCCGACGATGCCACCGCCGACGATCGCGACGTCGACCGGGGAGCTCATGCGCGGATGCCGTCGCGAAACGGATCGTCGCTCGCCCGCAGCAGCGTCGACTCGGCCGTGATCCAGGCCCGCCCGCTGATCGCGGGCAGGATGTGGCCGGGCCGTCCGTCGACCGGCACCCAGCGCCCCTCGAAGCGGCTGCCGATCACGCTCTCCTGCACCCAGGCGGTGCCGGCCGCCAGGTGGCCGTCGGCCGCCAGGCAGGCCAGCTTGGCGCTGGTGCCGGTGCCGCACGGCGAGCGATCGTAGGCCTTGCCGGGGCACAGCACGAAGTTGCGCGCGTCGGCCGTCGGGCTGGGCGCGAACAGCTCGACGTGGTCGATCTCGGCGCCGTCGGCGCCGGTGATGCCGTGCGCGCCCAGCGCGCCGCGGATGCGCCAGGCAAGGTCGGTCAGCGCCTCGACATGCGCCAGCGCCAGCGCCGGCGGCGGATCGAATTGCGTCGCGTCGACCAGGAAGAACCAGTTGCCGCCCCAGGCGACGTCGCCGGTGACCGGGCCGACGCCGGGAACGTCGAGCTTCACGTGCGCGCGATGGCGGTACGCGGGCACGTTGAAGACGGTGACGTGGCCGTCGGCGTGCAGTTCGGTCTCGACCGCGCCGACCGGCGTGTCCAGGCGATGCCGGCCCGGCCCGATGCGGCCCAGGTGCGCCAGCGTCGCGACCACGCCGATCGTGCCGTGGCCGCACATGCCCAGCATGCCCACGTTGTTGAAGAAGATCATGCCGGCGACGCAGCCCGGCGTGCGCGGCTCGACCAGCAGCGCGCCGACCATGGTGTCGCTGCCGCGCGGCTCGCAGGCGACGGCGGCGCGGAAGGCGTCGTGGTGGCGCGCGAAGTCGGCGCGCTGTTCGGCGAGAGTGGCGCCGCGCAGCGACGGCGCGCCACCCAGCACGACGCGCGTCGGCTCGCCGGCGGTGTGGGAATCGATGACGGCGATCTTGTGCATGCGGGGATTCTGGAACCGCCGCAGCGCGCCGGCTTGATCGATTGTTCGCCTCGCGATGACGATTTCAGCACAATGGCGCCATGCCCGACACGACGCCCGCCGCGCCTTCCCACCTGCCCCGCCTGCCGCTGGCGCTGCTGGAACGGCTGTTCGACTCGCTGCCCGACGTCGTCTTCTTCGCCAAGGACACCGACGGCCGCTACACCCACGCCAACCAGACGCTGCTCGATCGTCTGCGGCTGACGAAGCGCGCACAGCTGGTCGGCCGCCGCACCGACGAGCTGTTCCCCGGCGGACTCGGCGACCGCTACCGCGAGCAGGACGAGGCCGTGCTGCGCGGTGGCGCCGAGATCGTCGGCCAGCTGGAGCTGCACCTGTACCCGAACCGCGCGCCGGGCTGGTGCCTCACGCACAAGCTGGCGTGGCGCGAGCCCTCGCCTGTTGGCGGCCGGAGACGCGACCAGATCGTCGGCCTGGTGTGCCTGTCGCGCGACCTCGCCACGCCCGGACTGAGCCACGCGACGCCGCCCGCGACCTACGCGCGCGTGGCCCGTGTGGTCGAGCGCCTGCAGCACGGCTACGCCGAGCCGCTGCAGATCGGCGCGCTGGCGCGCGAGGCGGGGCTGTCGATCGCGCAGCTGGAGCGCCACGTGACGCAGCTGTACCGCGTGACGCCGCGCCAGTTGCTGGGCCGCATCCGCCTCGACGCCGCGCTGTCGCTGCTGGCCGGCGACACCTCCGTCGCCGCCATCGCCCACGCCTGCGGCTACGCCGACCACAGCGCGTTCGCACGGCAGTTCAGGCGCAGCACGGGGGTGAGCCCGAGCG
>CAIMXF010000462.1 GCA_903845345.1 uncultured beta proteobacterium | reverse complement strand
GATTGTCGCCCAAGGCACGCTGCGTGCTCCGCGGCTGGATGCGCTTCCTGTCCAGTTCCGGCCCGACCTCGCCTGCCGCAAGGCGCCGCTTCCGCACGTGGCGCGTCGCGCTGGTCGTCGTGCTGGCGCTGTCCGCGCTTTGCTGGGCGTTCGACTGGAACTGGTGCCGGCCGCTGATCCGCCACTACGTGATGTCGCGCTCGCAACGCAGCGTCGACTTCGACGACATGCAGGTGCACTTCCGCGACGGCCTCGACCCCACGATCGAGTTGCGCGGGCTCACGATCCAGAACGCGCCATGGGCCGCCACCAAGGCGCCGTTCATGCACGCGGGGCGCATCGCGCTGACGGTGTCCTGGCGCACGCTCGGTTCCGACATGATCGTCATCAGCCTGATCGAGCTGGACGACGCCCAGGTCGACATGGAACGCCGCGCCGACGGCATCCGCAACTGGCGCATCACGCGGCCCGACGACACCGGGCCGGCGCGCGTGCGCGTGCTCGCGCTCGAGGCACGCAACAGCCGCGTGCACCTGATCCATGGGGGGCTCGGCCTCGAGCTCGATGCGAGCACCACGCCGCTCGCCGCGCCCGAGCCGTTCGAGGGACATCCGGAACTACCGTTGACCCAGAAGCTGCTGTTCAAGGGCCGCTTTCGGGATGACTCGTTCGACGGCTTCGCCCGGGCGAGCGATGTGCTGAGGTTCGGAGACACGCCGCGCATGTTCTCGTTCACGGCGCAGGCCCGGTCCGGCGCACTGCAACTGGTGGCATCCGGATTGACCAGCGACGCCCATGCGTTGGGAGATTTCGACTGCGACGTGAAGGTGTCCGCCGCCCGCACCGGCGACTACAAGCCCCTGCCTGCGGCGCTCGCGCGCCTGCGTCCGCTGGAGGCCCAAGGCCACGTCGCCAAGGCCGGCGATCGCTGGACGGGCACCGCCGTGCGCGTGCGCGCGGGCCGGCAGAGCACGGCCGTCGTCGACGTCACCTTCACCGGCAGCATCAAGAGCGCGACGCCGCGCCGCACGTTGAAGGCCACGCTGCGCGACGCCGTGATCGACCTCGACGACGTCCTGCCGACACGCGGCACGGCGGCCGACGCACACGCCGCTTCAGGCCACGCGCCGTCGACGCAACCGCTGCCGCTCGATCGCCTGCGCGCGCTCGACGCCGACGTCGACCTGCGACGCATGCGCTTCGTCGGCACCGAGCGCGGCGGCGTGCAGGGTGTGCGCGGGCACGCGACGCTCGCGGCCGGCGTGCTGCGACTGCAGGCGCTGGACGTCGCGCTCGCCGATGGGCACGTCACCGGCGCGCTGCAGGTCGATGCGTCGCGCTCGCCAGCCGACGTGGCGATCGACCTGAGAGCGCGCGGACTGCGCGTCGACGAGTTGTCGACCAAGCTCGCGGCGAACGGCGTGCTGGACGGCGCGGTCGACGGTCGTGCCTTGGTGAAGACGCGCGGGGACTCGGCGCGTGCGCTGTTGGCCGATGCGAGCGGCAGCATCTCGCTGTCGTTGGCCGACGGCGCGAGCGTGTCGAAGCGGCTCGACGCCAAGCTCGGGCTCAACGGCGGAGAGTGGTTGCGCACGCTGTTCGACAAGTCGGCCCGCGTGCCGGTGCAGTGCGCCTCGATGACACTGACGCTCGATCACGGCGTCGCGACGACGCGCCATGTCGTCTTCGAGACGCCTGACAGCGCGCTGGCGGCGCGCGGCTCGGCCGACCTCGTCGACGAAACGGTCGACGTGACGCTGACGCCCGCGCACAAGAAGCTTGCGCTGCTGGCCCTCGACAAGTCCATCCATGCCCAGGGCTCGTGGCACGACGTCAAGGTCGCGCTGGCGCCCGCGAGCGGCGACGCGCCGGAGCGCTGCGCGCACTGACGTCGACGCGCGTGCACTCGCCCAGCACGGGCACCCGCGCCACGATGGCCGACGCCAGCAACACTGGCAGTCCGCGCGCCCACGTGAGCGTGACGGCCTGCGCGAGCCAGCCGATCAGCGGGGGAACCGAGCAACGGGCCGTTGTCGCGGACCCCGGACAACAGCGCGACCGCGTCCGCCGGCGAGCAAGCCCGCGGCCCCTCGGGGGCTGTCCGACGGATTCAGCGGACGGGGCACCCTGTCGTCAATAGAACTTCGGAATCGGCCCGTTCTGCGGCGTCGAGACGGCTGTGTGAAAACGCGTCCCGCGCAAAAATTCGGGGGTCGCTTTACCCTTCCCAAGGCTGCGATCGCCGCGCTATCCGCGTTCTGACGCTGCGACTAAGCGAGTAGTTAGCTTGTCGATGCGTTTTCACACAGCCTCGGCCGGTTGCCGACCAGCGGTGTCAGGGCGCAACCAAGCCCTCCGGGAAGATCGCAACCTGGAGCGCCGATCCGATCAGTAGCCGATGTGCTGCATGGCTGTGTCCAGGTCGCGACGCAACTCGGCTCGCATGGCGTCCGACAGCTTGGCGCGTGCCGCCGGCGTGTCGGCGGATGTGAGTTCGTCCGTCAGTCCGAAGTCGCTGGCCTTGAGCAGGCCGGTCTCGCCGCCGCCCCAGCCCGTGCGACTCTTGCCGGATTTGTCCAGCAACTCCACGTACACGTGGGCGCGCACCACGACGTGCGGGTCGATGCCGGGCAACTTGCGCAGCGCGATGCCGACTCCGGGGCCAGGCGCGGCGCCGTTGCTCGGGTTCGTCTCGGTGACCAGGAAAACGGCATCGGTGTCCAGGCGCTTGAGGATGTCGTCGAGCTCGGGCCGCAGCTTGCCTTCGCTGTCGTTAAAGGTGGCGATGTCGTCCTTGTACTTCGCGCCGAGTGCCACCAGGTCTATCCCGGACGGCACGACTTGCCACGATGGACGCGATTGATGCAGCCGCTGCGTGATCGTCTCGACCGCAGTGCGGCTCAGCGCGCCGCCCTGCGGGATCGTCATCGAGTCATTCGCGAAGACCGTCAGGCCCCGCTTGTCGACACGGCCCGATTCGTCGAGCACAGTCAGGATCGTCACCTTGCGGATGGCGGCGTCGTCCTGAGACGACAGCGGCGTGGCGCATCCGCCGAGCGCCAACGCGGCGAGCGCGGCCAAAAGCGCCTTGGAGGTCTTGCTCCCAGTCATGTCTCTCCCTGTTGTTGGTCGAACGCCTGCAAGGCTACCGGATCTCAGCCCTCCGTGCTCACTGGCAAATCCCTTGACGATGCGCCCGGGTTCTGGAAATTGGCGGCGGCGGTCGAGTCAGGCGCCTATCCGCCAGCCGTCGTTCGCGACCGACCGCTTCTGGCCGACCGCTGCCCTCGTCGGTGCGACATACCTGGCGGTAAAGATCGGAGCCAGCGGCATTTTCCACGGACCGGCCTCGCGTCAAGGCGTCGTTGCCGATGCAGTCGACGAGGCAGGCGCCGTCGCTGCCTCCTTCGCTGCGTTACCCGAAGACGGCCCGATGTTGCGATCGAGGAAGTCGAGCAGCGTTGCCTCGAAGTCGCGGATATCGGAGATGGTCGTCAGCCCGTGCTTTTCACCGTCATACCAGTGCGTCTCGACACTGCCGTGCGCGGCCTTCAGTGCCGACGCCATGCGCTTCGAATGGCCTATCGGAACGCGCTCGTCGTCGACGCCATGCGCAAGCAGTACCGGGACGTGGATCTGTCCCGCATGTTTCTCGGGCGAGACTGCATCGAACTGCGCACGCATGGTGTTCAGATCGCCCACCGCGAATCGCATCCACTCCCTGCCGACCGGGCTCGAATTGGTGTCCGACCAATCGGAGAAGAGCTCTCCGATGTCGGTGACGCCTGCCAGGCTGACACCGCATCGGTAGGGCTCCGGCGTCTTGACGAGGCCCCAGAGCGCGGCGTAGCCGCCGTAGCTCGCGCCATAGATGCAGATGCGATCCGGATCGGCGACGCCGCGGGCGATCATCGCCTTGACGCCCGCCGTGATGTCGTCCTGCATGGCAAGGCCCCACTGGCGATACCCGGCCTGCTCGAACTTGCGGCCGAAGCCGGCCGAGCCGCGGAACTCTGGCTGCAGAACGGCGTAGCCCGCGGCCGCGAGAGTCTGACTGCCGACGGCCACCTCCCCGAGAAAGCTTCTCAGCGTCTCCACATGCTCATCGCCATCCTTTTCCCGAAGGCGATAGACCGGGCTGCATCGGTTGTTCAGAGGTTGTTCGCATTCCTGGTAGGTTGCCAAGACGGTGAAGTCGCCTCCAAAGAAGAAATGCTCGCCCAGTTGCCAGCCAAGGACACTCCATACCGACATTGCCAGCCAGAAGCCGACATGGGTCATCACTTTCGGCAAGCGCGGCCGGCAGATCACTCAGCCACCCGGGCTCGCCGTTGCGGTACATCGGAGATCGGGACGGGATTCATCGGCGTCCAGCTTAGCGTCTTCACCGTGCAGCCCGGCGGCAGGCTACGAAGCCGAAAGCTCCGAAAACGCATTCGCCACCTTGGTCAGCGCACCGGCTCATGGACTGTTCCCGGAAGTCGCGACGGCGGCGCGAGCGATTCTGCATGCGTCGCGCGCGCCACGCCGCGACGCGGGCTTGTCACCGGCGATTCACGCAACTGTCTTACGCTGGCTGCGTCACTTCGGGAGACTGCCGGCATGAAGATCCTCATCGTCACGGACGCCTGGACGCCGCAGATCAACGGTGTCGTTCGCACGATCCAGATGACGGTGCGCGAACTGGTCGCCCTCGGACACGAGGTCGAGATCCTCTCGCCCGACCTGTTCCGCTCGATCGCCTGTCCCGGCTACGCCGAGATCCGGCTCGCGCTGGTGAGCCGCCGCACGATCCGGCGCCGCATGCGCGAGATCGCCCCCGATGCGCTGCATCTGGCCACCGAAGGACCGCTCGGGCTGCATGCGCGCTCGATCGCCCTCGAGCACGGCTGGCCGTTCACGACGGCTTATCACACGCGCTTCCCCGAATACGTGCGCGCACGGCTGCCGATCCCGTTGGCGGTCACCTACGCATTCCTGCGCCGCTTCCACGATTCGGGCTGCGCCACGCTGGCCGCGACGCCGGCGATCGTCGACGACCTGCTGGCGCACGGCTTCGCGGCGCCGCGCGTGTGGTCGCGCGGCGTCGACACCACCTTGTTCAATCCGGACGGCCCGCGCGAGCCGCGCGGCGACTCGCCGGTGTTCCTGCACGTGGGCCGCATCGCGGTCGAGAAGCAGGTCGGGAAATTCCTCGAGCTGGACCTCCCGGGCGAGAAATGGGTGGTGGGCGACGGCCCGGAACGCGCGCGGCTGCAGGCTGCCTATCCGCAGGCGCGCTGGTTCGGCGCGCTGCAGGGCGAGGCGCTGGCGCGCGTGTTCCGCAGCGCCGACGTGAAGGTGTTCACCAGCATCACGGATACCTTCGGCCTGGTGCTCGTCGAGGCGATGGCCAGCGGCACGCCGGTGGCGGCGTTTCCGGTCGCGGGGCCGATCGACGTCGTCGGGACGTCCGCGGGCGGCGTGCTCGACGCCGACCTGCGCCGCGCCTGCCTCGCCGCGCTCGCGCTGCCTCGCGAGGGTGCGCGCGCGCATGCGCTGACGTTCAGCTGGGCCGCCGCGACGCGCCAGTTCGTCGATGCGCTGCCGTTGATCGAACACGCGTCGACCTCGGGCCAGCTTCGGCACGCGGCACCCTGAGAGGCTGCGCTCCGCAGAGTCAGCGGCCCGACATCACCTGCGACAGCACCGCCAGCTCCGGCTCGCGCACCCCGGGCCTGAGGGCCTCCTCGACGTCGGGCAGCACCGGCTTGCCGTGCTCGTGGCGCGTCGACCAGTCGAGGATCTCTAGCCTGCCGTCCGGATGCTCGACCAGCGCCGTCAGGCTCTCCACCCAGTCGCCGTCGTTGCAGTAGAGGATGCCGTCGATGTCGCGCATCTCGGCATGGTGGATGTGGCCGCAGACGACGCCGTCGGCGCCGCGCTTGCGCGCCTCCTTGGCCACCGCTTCCTCGAACTCGCCGATGTAGCTGACCGCGCGCTTGACCTTGTGCTTCAGGTACTTCGACAGGCTCCAGTACGGCAGCCCCATGCGCGCGCGGATCGAGTTGAAGTGCTTGTTGAGCTTGAGGATGAACGTGTAGAGCGAGTCGCCCAGGTAGGCCAGCCACTTGGCGCTCTGGATCACGCCGTCGAACAGGTCGCCGTGCGTGATCCACAGCTTGCGCCCGTCGGCGGTCACGTGCATCCACTCGCTGGCCACTTCGACGCCGCCGAACTCGTGCTCGACGTACCTGCGCGCGAACTCGTCGTGGTTGCCCGGCACGAAGATGACCCGCGTGCCCTTGCGCGCCTTGCGCAGCAGCTTCTGGATGACGTCGTTGTGCGCCTGCGGCCAGTACCACGAGCGGCGCAGCTGCCAGCCGTCGATGATGTCGCCGACCAGGAACAGCTCGTCGCAGTCGACCTGCTTCAGGAAGTCGAGCAGCGCGACGGCCTGGCACCCGGGCGTGCCCAGGTGGAGGTCCGAGATCCAGACCGTGCGCACACGCACCGACGCGCCGTCGCGCGGCCGTCGGTCTTCGGGCGGCGGGACGAGGGGGTGGGCATGGCGATCCATGGCTGCTCATCTTG
>CAIMXF010000461.1 GCA_903845345.1 uncultured beta proteobacterium | reverse complement strand
CGTGACCTCGCTCGAACGCCTGCGCGAGCACTTCCACGCGAACCCGCTGGTGGTGCGAGGCATCGAGCTGCCGGTGTCGTTCTCCGCCGGCCTCACCGAACACCAGCGCGGCGAGACCATCGCGCAGACGCTGGAGCGGGCAGACAAGCTTTGCTATCAGGCGAAGACGTTGGGGCGGAATCGGGTGGAGCGGGGTTAGCAGGACAGCCCGCTCATTGAAAGCCCGATTTGCGGCGCGCCGACAGGTCGGGCACCGACACGTTCAACATGCCAGACCTGTCTGGCAGGCTGCAACCCGCGCGGGGCGAGATCGCGCGACGCTGGAATTGGCGTCGCTGAAGCAGTTGCATCGCTTCGAAGGAGCCGTCCTCAAAGCGGCTCCACCGTCACACCCACCCGCGGCGCATTGCCGGATCCGCCGCGGATGACCCCGCGCAGCGGCGCCACGTCCGCATAGTCGCGCCCCCACGCCAGCGTCACATGGTCCTGCCCGGCCGGCACGTCGTTGGTCGGGTCGAGGGCGATCCAGCCGTGCGGCGGGCACCAGACGGCGGCCCAGGCGTGCGAGGCGTCGGCGCCGACCAGGCGCGGCTTGCCGGGCGGCGGTTGCGTCAGCAGATACCCGCTGATGTATCGTGCGGCCAGGCCCAGCGAGCGGCAGGCGCCGATCAGCACGTGGGCGAAGTCCTGGCAGACGCCGTGACGCAGGTCGAGCGCCTCCAGCGCGCCGGTGGTGACCGACGTGCTCTGCGGCAGGTACTCGAACTCGTCGTGGATCCGGTGCATCAGCGCCAGCGCCAGTTCGAGGATGCCCGCGTTCGCCTCGGCGGCGGGACGCGCCCAGTCAGCCAGCGCCCGCGCGCGCGGCGCAAGCGAGGAGTCGAGCGCGAACTCCGCGGCCTCGAACGCGGCGCGTTCGGCGCGCCGTTCGTCCGAGACCTCGCTGACGCTGTGCGCGATCGCGCCCGCGTGCAGGCGCAGGTCGCGCGCGACCTCGCGCCAGGGCTGGCTGGTGCCGGCCGGCGGCAGCGCCTGCGCGCTGATGCCGGCTTCGAATGCGGACGTGACGTCGAGCTCGTCGTGCACCTGCGAGTGCGCGAAGACCTGGCGCGCGTTGCCCCACGGGTCGAAGGTCTCGCGGATGCCGCTGGCCAGCTCGACGCCGGCGTCGGGGTGCGGCGTCACCACCAGCGACCAGGCGCGGATCTGCTGCGTGGCGGTGTCGCGCGGGCGCAGGTGCGCGAGATGGTGCGCACCCTCCACTTCGGAATCGTAGCGGTAGCTGGTCTCGTGGCGCACGCGCAGCCAGCGCACGGCGGGCGCGGCCATCGTCTCGGCGGCGTGGTCGAGTTCATCGTCGTATTCGTACGAATCGTGCGCTGCAGTCAGCGGTTCAAGGTCGTCGTTGTCGGAGCCTTGCGATTGCGACTGGGATTGCGCCTGCGATTGGGACGGCGGCTCCGGCGACTGCGCCTGCTCCTGGATCTGGCCGTCCTGCGACTGGCCGATCTGCTGCGGCAGCCACTGCAGTTGCCACGTCATCGGAGCTTCGAAATCATCGTTCATTGCCACACCGTGTGATCGCCCGGCCCGACGTGCGAGAACAGGCGCCGTCCGACCTCGGCCGACAAGGCCTGCGTGCGTTCGCTGAGGTTCTTCAGCGACGCCATCAAGGCCGCGTGGCGGCCGTCCTCGTCCTGCGCGCAAAGCTCTTCCAGCGACCACTCGTCAGGCGCGGGCAGGTTGTCGAGCATGCGCTGCACCCAGCGCGCCTCGTGGCGCGCGAGGCGCGTGACGCGGTCGCGCAGCGTGCGCGCGACGCCCGCGAGCGAGCGCGGGTTGTCGAGCTCCAGCACGAGCAGGTGCAGCAGCGGCGGCAGCTCGCGGCGCGCCTGGAACTGCGCGCGGTAGGTGATCGTCGAATCGAACAGGCCCAGCAACAGCGCGAAGCCGTCGTCGCGCGCGGGCAGGTCGAGTTGCAGGCCCAGCATCAGCGCCTGCGTGAGGAAGTCGAGTCGCTCGGTCTGGCGGCCGACGCTCAGCAGGCGCCAGCCGTCGTCGCGCGTCATGCGGTCGGACTGCGCGCCCGTGATCGCGGCCAGGTGCGTGGCGGCGCGCTGCAGCACCACCATCACGTCCCCGACCGACTCCACGGCGTGGCCCGTGCCGCCCGACGACCCCGCGGTGCGTGGCGTCAGCACGGCGGCGAGGCGCTCCTCGAAGTTGCGGCTGACGGCGTCGATCAGCTTCCAGTGCTCCACCGACAGCCGCTCGCGCAACGCCTGCGCGCAGCCGCGCAGCGCGCGCAGGTTGAACGCGACGCTCGTCGCCGAGGTGTCGGCCAGCGTGTGGACCAGCGAGCGCTCGAACACGCGCACCGACTGCACCGGCGACGGCACGCCGCCGCCGATCAGCCCGTTGCGCAGCGCCAGCCGCCCGAGCGCGTCGAGCATCACCGGGTTGGCGTTGTTCAGCGATTCGAGCGTGAGGCGCGCGAGGCGCAGGCTGTTGTCGGCGCGTTCGGTGTAGCGGCCCAGCCAGTACAGGTTCTCGGCGGCGCGGCTCGTGACGGTGCGGCGCGTGCGCGCGAGGTCCGTCGCGCTCAGCGGCTTGGGCAGCAGCGTCGTCGCGTCGACCTGGCCTTCGGTCAGCACCCAGGTGTCGACCGACACGCTGCCGTGCTGCATCGACAGCCACGCGTCCTGCGCGGCGTCGCGGCGCGTGGCCACACGGGTGAGCGCGCCCGGCATCACGTGCCAGCCGCCGCGGCCGTCGGTCATCGCGAACACGCGCACGAGCGCCGCGCGCGGCTCCAGCGCGCCGTCGTTCCAGACAGGGATCTCGGACGGCCGCACCCGCGCCTGCAGCGTGTAGGCGGCCGGACGGGCATCGATCTCGGCCAGCAATTGCTCGCGTGCCCCGGCCGACATCTCGGCCACCCCGTGCGGCGCGAAGCTGGCGGTGGTGTCGCTGGTGGGGAACGTGGGCGCGACGACGAAGTCGGCCAGGCGCGCGCGCTGCGCTTCCCAGACGCTGTCCTCGCCGCACCACCAGCTCGTCGTCGACGGCAGGAGCAACTCTTCGCCGAGCAGGCGGCGCGACACCGCCGGCCAGAACGCGGCGAGGCCGGGGCTTTCGAGGAAGCCGGCGCCCGGCGCGTTGGCCACGACGACCTGCCCCGCGCGAATGACGCCCAGCAGCCCCGGCACGCCCAGCGCCGAATCGCCGCGCAGCTCGAGCGGGTCGAGGTATTCGTCGTCGACGCGGCGCAGCAGCACGTGCACCGGCTCGAGGCCGTGCAGCGTCTTCAGGAACAGCCGCTCGCCGCGCACGGTGAGGTCGCCGCCCTCGACCAGGGTCACGCCGAGGTAGCGCGAGAGGAACGCGTGCTCGAAATAGGTTTCGTTGTGCGGGCCCGGCGTCAGCAGCACGACGCGCGCGTTGTCGCCCTCGGGGCTCAGCCGCTGCAGGCCCTGCAGCAGGCCGAGGAAGCCGGCGGCCACGCGCTGCACGCGCAGGTCGCGGAAGGCGGCGGGAAACTGCTGCGAGATGATCAGGCGGTTCTGCAGCAGGTAGCCCATGCCCGACGGCGCCTGCGTGCGCTGGCTGACGACGCGCCACCCGCCATCGGGCCCGCGCGCGAGGTCGAACGCGGCCACGTGCAGATGCACGCCGCCGGCCGGACGGCAGCCGTGCAGCGAGCGCAGGTACTGCGGATGCGCGAGCACCAGCGCCGCGGGCAGCAGGCCTTCGTCGAGCAGGCTGCGGCCGCCGTAGACGTCGGCCAGCACCGCGTCGAGCAGGCGCGCGCGCTGCGTCACGCCCTTCTCGATCGTCGCCCAGGCCGCGGCGTCGATCAGGAACGGCAGCGGCTCGAGCGGCCAGGCGTTGGCCGCGGCGGCGCCTTCGGCGTAGACGTTGTAGGTGACGCCGTCGTCCTGCACGCGGTGGCCGATGCGCGCCTTGGTCTGCGCCAGGTCGAGCCAGCCGTCGGAGCCGGCGGCATCGAAGAACTGCTGCCACGTCGGCGCCAGCTCGGCGCCGGCGGCGGCTTCCTGCGCGATCACGCCATGCAGCTCGTCGAAGCTGCCCGGCGTGCCGCGCTGCGCCGCCGCGCGCGCGAGCGCCGCCGCTTCGGGGGCGTCGTCGGGCAGGAAGCTGGTCTGGACGGAGGTTGGCATCGAGGACAAGACAAAGGCGGCCGCAGCCGCCTTGGGCACTAGCGGTTTCTCCGCAGATCGAGCGTGAACGGGAATTCCTGGCTTCGCTGCGGTCGCGAGACGTCCATTTTCCCAGGTGTATGGCCCAGCGCGAAGAAACGCGCCAATCGGCGGCTCTCGGCCTCGTAAGCATTGACCGGAAGCGTTGCGTAGTTGCGACCGCCCGGATGCGCCACGTGGTACTGGCAGCCCCCCAGCGACCGCTGCGACCACAGGTCGACCAGGTCGATCGTGAGCGGCGCCTGCACGTGGATGGTGGGATGCAGCCCCGACGGCGGCTGCCATGCGCGGTAACGCACGCCGCCGACGAACTCGCCGACGCGGCCCGTGGGCTGCAGCGGCACCGGCTGGCCGTTGACGGTCAGCACGTGGCGCGAGTCGATCAGGCCGGTGGCCTTGAGCTCGATGCGCTCCAGCGACGAGTCGACGTAGCGCACCGTGCCGCCGGCGCTGCCCTCCTCGCCCATCACGTGCCACGGTTCCAGCGCGTTGCGCAGCGTGACGTGCACGCCGCCCGCCGCGAACTCGCCCACCTTGGGGAAGCGGAACTCCATGTGCGGCGAGAACCACTCGACGTCGAAGGCCATGCCGGCCTCGTTCATCTCGGCGATGACATCGTCGAAGTCGCTCGCGATGAAGTGCGGCAACAGGAAGCGGTCGTGCAGCTCGGTGCCCCAGCGCACCAGCGGCTGGTCGTACGGCTTCGTCCAGAATCGCGCCACCAGCGCGCGCAGCAGCAGCTGCTGCACGATGCTCATGCGCGAATGCGGCGGCATCTCGAAGGCGCGCAGCTCCAGCAGGCCCAGGCGTCCGGTGGCCGAATCGGGCGAGTACAGCTTGTCGATGCAGAACTCGCTGCGGTGCGTGTTGCCGGTGGCGTCGACCAGGATGTTGCGCAGGCTGCGGTCGACCAGCCACGGCGGCACCGTGTCGCCGCGCTCGCGCGTGGCGCGCGCGATCTCGGCCAGCGCGATCTCGAGTTCGTAGAGCTGGTCGTTGCGCGCCTCGTCGATGCGCGGCGCCTGGCTGGTCGGGCCGATGAACAGGCCGGAGAACAGGTAGCTCAGCGACGGATGGTTGTGCCAGTAGGCCAGCAGGCTGCCGAGGACGTCCGGGCGGCGCAGGAACGGCGAGTCGGACGGCGTGGCGCCGCCCAGCACGAAGTGGTTGCCGCCGCCGGTGCCGGTGTGCTTGCCGTCGATCAGGAACTTCTCGGTGGACAGGCGCGACTCCCACGCCGCGTGGTACAGGAACTCGGTGTGCTCGACCAGCTCCGTCCAGTTGAAGGCCGGATGGATGTTGACCTCGATGACGCCCGGATCGGGCGTGACCTGCAGCAGCTTCAGGCGCGGATCGCGCGGCGGCGGGTAGCCTTCCAGCACGATCGTCGTGCCCAGCTCCTTGCAGGTGGCCTCGATCGCCGCGAGCAGCTCGAGGTAGTCCTCCAGGCGTTCCAGCGGCGGCATGAACACGTACATCACGCCGCTGGGCGAGCCCACGCGCTCGGCCTTCGGGCCGTTGGCGCGGCGTGGGTCGCGCACCTCGATGCACAACGCCGAGCGCGTGACCCAGGTGGCCGATTCGAACTTGCCCGGGATGCGCTCGTCGACCGGGGCCGGCGGCACGCTCGCCGCCGCGTTGGCCGCGCGATTGGCCGCCAGCGCCGCCGCGGCGCCGGTGCCCGTTCCCGCGCCGGCCGCGCCGGGCGTGACGCCGAGATCGG
>CAIMXF010000460.1 GCA_903845345.1 uncultured beta proteobacterium | reverse complement strand
TCAAGGCGCTGGCGCCGTTGCTGGCCTTGCCGGCCACGTTGCGCCGCCTGAGCGACTCCGACGCGCTGCAACGCCAAACCGGGCAGGAGGGCGATCATGGCTGACCCGTTGCCGCGCCTGCCGGCACCCGTCGTCGAACTGAGCCTCGACGAGCAGATCGCCCTGGCCGAACGCCAGGTCATCGTCCGCGATGCGCGCATCCGGCAGCGCACCGACCTGCTGTTCCAGCGCGTGAAGCACGAGACGATCAAGCACGCCGGCGGCGGCGCGCTGCTGGGCCTCGGCGCCGTGGCGCTCACCTGGTGGCTCAACCGCCTGAATCGGCGCAATGCGCCGCCGGCGGCGCCCGCCGCGGCACCGCAGGAAGAGCCGCCGTCCACGTTCGAGCACCTGTTCCGCGACGTGGCCATCACGCTGACCGGACTGTTGCCGGTGTTCTGGCCGATGCTGCCGCGCGCGTGGCGGCGCGTCGTGTCGCCGGGCACCGCCAGCACGGTGCTGACGTTCCTCGCGCCCTTGCTGGGCAAGCTGTTCCGGCGCAAGGCGCGGCAGTCGCAGGCGTCCTGAGCGGCGCTTGCGCGGCGGCGCAAAACTGGTCTACTGTCGGGCATGGCGCTTGCCATCAACCCGCAGGGCCTGGTCGCAGTCCCTGCCCAGTGTCACGAGAGGAACCATGACCCACGCCCGCGTCCTGACGGCCGCCATGTTCGCCGCAGCCCTGTTGCTCCCCGCCGTGTCCGCCTTCGCCCAGGCCAGCGCGCCGTCGATGACACCCGCGGATCGCCACGACTGGGAACGCTCGCATCGCATCAGCCGGCTCATCGGGTCGGAGGTGCGCACCAGGTCGGGCGAGAAGATCGGCGACATCCGCGACCTGGTCACGGACGACCACGGCACGATCAGGCTGGCCATCGTGTCCACCGGCGGCTTCCTGGGCGTCGGCGACCGGCTGCACGCGGTGCCGTGGGACGTGCTGACGCTGGGCCCGAAGGACGACCACATCCTCGACATCGACAAGGCCCACCTGCAGGCTGCGCCCGGCTTCACCTCGAAGACCTGGCCGAACCTCGGCGACGACCACTGGCTCGCCGACAACCGCCGCTACTACGTCCACTGAACAAGCGCTGACACCGGCGCGGGAGACCAACCATGAGACTGCTCACCAGCCTGGCCCTGATCACCATCGCCTACGCGGCGCTCGCGCGTGTCAACAAGGTGCACACCGCGCGCTTCGATGCGAAGCCGGCGGCCAAGCCCGAGGACGTGCAGACCTGGGAAGGCGAGGGCGGCGGCCTGCCCACCGGCGGCCCCGGCCCGGGCGTGAAGGTGGCACCGGCGGCGATCAACGATCCCGACCTGGCGCACGGCGGCACCTGATCCCTCGCGCGTTTCAGGAGGTCGCGCGCGCCCGGCGTTCGAGCCGGCGCCTCTCGCGCTCCTGCAGGACGCGCCGCCTGCGGTACATCGCCATCAGAGGCGTCGCCGACACGCCGTGCAACAGCACCGACAGCGCGATGGCCGGCAACGTCGCGTTGACGAGCGTGGTCGCCATGTCCGCCGGCAGGCCCGAGTCCAGCACCAGGGCCAGGTAGAACAGCGAGCCCACGCCACGGATGCCGAACCACGCGACGATGCGGCGCTGCGTCTTCGGCAGCGTGGGCAGCGTCAGCAGGACGCTCAGCGGCCGGATGACGACCAGCAGCAGGCCCGCGTAGACCAGCGGCTCGCCGCGCCAGTGCACCCACGGCATCGCGAAGCCGAGCAGCAGCACCATCACCACCTCCACGAGCCGGCCGCAGCGATGACCGAAGGCGAGCAGGCGGTCGGACAGCTCGTCCGGCCCGACGCCCGCGCGTGCCAGCGACGCGGCGGCCTGCGGCGTGCGTTTGAACAGGCCCAGCGCCGCGGCGAACACGAACAGGAACGACGAGGTCTCGGTCAGCCGCGACAGCCCGTAGGCCACGGTGATGATGCCCAGATACAGCAGCTCGTCCCAGCCGAGGCCGTGCCCCTGGCGCAGCAGCCGATGGATCAGCTTGCCCAGCCCGCGGCCGAAGGCCCAGCCCAGCAGCGCGCCGCCGGCGATCGGCCACAACAGGTCGTACCACAGCCAGTGCAGGCCGTGGTCGCCGAGCTGGCCGATGCCCAGCAGGCCCAGCGCGAGCATCACCACGGGCAGCGCGGTGCCGTCGTTGAGGCCGCCCTCGGCGGTCAGCGCCACGCGCCCGGCGTCGCGATCGATGCGCGAGCGGATCTGCACCTCCGAGGCCAGCACCGGATCGGTGGGCGCGAGGATGCCGGCCAGCAGCAGCGCGCCGGCCCAGCCCAGGCCGGGCATCAGCCAGACGCCGGCGAGCGTGGCGAGCGCGATGGTGGCGACCATCGTGGCACTGGCCAGCATCGCGGCCACGCGCCAGCCCTTGAACGTCCATGGCACGCGCAGTTGCAGGCCCACCGTGAACAGCGAGATCAGCACGGCGATCTCGGTGATGACGACGAGCATGTCGGCGCGCTCGGGCGCGGTCGGCGGCGTCGCCACCTTGGCCTGCACCATCCAGCCGGCGACCCAGCCGACGCCCAGGTAGACGATGGCCGGCGACATCGGCAGCCGCGTGACGTGCAGCTCCAGCAGGCACATCGCCAGCAGCACGACGCCCAGAAGCAGCAGGGTGGCGGTCAGCATCGCGCGCTCCGGCGCACGCGGGTCACGCGCCCTTGCGCGGGGGCGCGAGCTTGGCCCTGGGCGACGAGGCAGGCAGCGGCGGGGCCGTCGCGGGGCCGGTCTTCACGCCGGCCGCGGCCGCGCCGTCCACGTGCGAGACGGCGGCCGTGCAGACGTCGCGCTCCTTCTGCTTGAAGTCGACCAGCGCCAGCAGCGAGGCCAGCGGGTTGATCAGCGACAGCGCCGCCGCCGCCACGCCGCGCTTGACCAGTGGCCCCGCCTCGGGCCGGATGTGCGGGTCGTCGAAGGTGCCCGTCACCTTCACCGGCGTGCGCAACGCCAGCGGGCTGGTGTCGTGCGGATGCGCGGTCATGCGCAGGTCCAGCGTCTCGGTGGCCAGCGACAGGTCGCCATCGATCAGCATCGTGGTGTCGGTCGTGTCGATCACGAACACTTCGGGCATCACCTTGCCGTTGACGAGATCGAACTGGGCCAGCGCGCATTGCATCGGCAGCTTGTCGTCGCCCTTGACGAACACGCCCAGCGCCTGCGCCACGTCGACGCCGGCGGCCTCGACCAGGAGGTGCGACACGGTGCCGTCGCGCACCCACGCGCGCGCGGTCCCGTCCAGCGACGCCAGCAGCTTCGCGCTGGAATTGCCTTCGCCCTTGAGCTGCGCGTTGCCGCCGAGGGCGCCGCTGATGTAGCCGATGCTGGGCTTGTCGCCGCGCGCGTCCTTGCGCACGGCGATGTCGCGCGCCTTCAGGAAGCGATCGAGCTGGATGCCGCTCCAGCGCAGGTCGGCGTTCCACTTCGGAACCGCGGGGCGGCTGTCGAGGCCGATGCCGCCCTGGACTTCGCCGGCCGACGTGCGCGCCAGCAGCTCCTTCAGGTTCAGCACGCCGTCCTGCAGCGTGATGCGGCCCTCCAGCGGCTCGAACGGCTCGAGGTCCTTGGTGCCGAGATCGAGCACGGCCAGTTTCACGCCGACATCGGCGTTCATCGCCTTCAGCGACGGGATGTCGAACGTGCGGTCGGGGATCACCTTGCCCGGCTTGGCGTTGGACGCCGACGCCGCCGCATCGGGCGGTGCCGCGCCGAAGGCCGGGCCGAGGTCGGCCAGCGCGAGGCGCGCTCCGCCGAGCTTGCCGGTGAGCACGGGAACGTCGGGTGCGGTGTCGAACATGAAGTCGCCGTTGAGACGGCTCGAGCCGATCGCCAGCGCCGCGATGCCGGCCTCCCACACCGCGCCGTTCTTCCGCAGCCGGCCGTGCGTCGCGAACTTCGCGGTGGTGGGCAGCGTCACGCCCAGCGCGTCGCCGACCGCCGCGAGCGACGATCCCGAGGCGACGAAGGTGGCGTCCATGCCGCCGAAGTGCAGCAGGTCGGTGGCGGTGCCGTCGACGCGGATGTGGGTCTTGCCGGCGTTGACGTCCAGCCACAGCGGCACCGAGAGGGCGGCGGCATCGGAAGCGGCCAGCGGGAGCACGCCGCTCGAACGCAGCTGGATCACCAGCGGTGCCTTGCGGTACGTGCCCTTGCCGTCGACCTGCAGGCCGGGCGTGCTGTCGTCGATCGCCAGCGGCTGGCGCGCGGGCGTGGCGGTGCCGCCCGATGCCGCGATCGGCGCCGAGCCGGCGAGCGGGGCGGATCCGACGGTCGCGACGCGCACCTGCGGCGTCGATGCGCCCGACGCGGCGATCGCCGCGGCCTCGGCCGTGCCTTCGCGCGTGGCGACTTGGGCGTCGGCGGTGATCTGCAGCGGCTCGTCGACGATGCGCACCTCGCCGTTGCGTACGTTCAGCCGCTCGAACCTGGGCAGTTGCGGCAAGCTGGCCGAGGTCGCCGGCTCGGCCGCGCCGAACTGCCAGTTCGCATGGCCGTCGGCATTGCGCTTGAGGTTCAGCTCCAGGCCGTCGACGTCCAGCAGCTTCACTTCCAGCGGCTGGCCGGTGCCTCTCCACTGGTCGAACAGCGCGCGGTAGCTCAGCGCCAGCTTGACGCTGTCGGCATGCATGAAGTCGCGCGGCTTGCCGGCGTCGTCGAGCAGCGTCGGGCCGTTCGCTGGCGCCGGGCCGATGGTCATCGAGTCGGTGTGCGCGCGCACGGAGCCGAACAGGCGCACGCCGAACTGGTCGCCGAAGGCCACGGGGCGGTCGAGGATCTTCGACAGCCTGGCTTCGAGCGGATGACGCAGGAACGGCCACTCGATGGCTTCGCAGACGCCGATCGCCACGACCAGCAGGACGACCACGCCCAGCATGCCGTAGCCCGCGTTGCGCCAGCCATGTCTATCGGAGGGACGACGCGCGCTTTCCATCGTGTTCAATTCGCCGGCCGGTCGGGCGTCGACGGATCAGGGATGCGGCGCAGCGCCGCGGCGACGTGGCCCGGGTGGCGCATCGCGAGGTCGCCCGGCCACACGCTGCCCGCGCCCCGGCGCAGGCCCACCCGGGCGGCGTCGTCGCACACGAGCAGCGCGCCCACGTCGCGCTCATTCATCCGCTGCGCGGCGCGCCGCGGGCGCGCGTCGGGGCGGACGACCCGCAGGGTGCGCGTCGTGAAATCGATGATCTTCTGCATGGGTGGCCTTGCGATGCGGGGCGGTGGATCGGTCGGCAGCCGCAGAGCAAACGCCGCTCCCGTCCAGCGGCGTCGGCGGCAGTCGCTTGTTGCGCCCGGCGCGCCTGGGCGCCAGCGGGCCGAGCAGCGCGAGCAAGCGGCGCTCGGCCGCGGCCAACGCGCGGCCGCGCGTCTTCTGCGCCGCCCGCGCCCAGCGTTGCTGCAGCAGCATCGCGCGTGCCTCGTCGTCTCCCAGCAGCGCGCCGAGCTCCAGCACCTTCGGATGGATATACGACTTGCGGCACACCGCCACCGTGTTGCGCAGCCGCGCGGCGACCTGCGCGACCACGTGCCTGGCGGCGCCGGCCAGGCGCTCGCCCGAGCAGGCGAGGCGCGTGAACTCGAGCGCCAGCACGCTGCCGTGCCAGGTGCGAAAGTCCTTCGCGGTGACGCGCGTGCCGGCGATCTCGCTGAGATAGTCGTTCACGTCGGCCGAGGTCACCTTGTGCACGCCGCCGTCCGCGTCCAGGTACTGGAACAGCTCCTGTCCGGGCAAGGCCTTGCAGCGGCGCACGACGGCCGCGACGCGGCGATCCGACAGCGTCACCTCGTGGCGCACGCCGCTCTTGCCCTTGAAGGACAGGCGCAGTTCGTCGTCGCGCACGCCCGCGTGCCGCGTGCGCAGCGTCGTCAGGCCGTACGAACCGTTGCCGCGTGCGTACTCCTCGTTGCCGATGCGGATGTAGGTGGTGTCGAGCAGGCGCACCAGCGTCGCCAGCACCAGCGTGCGCGTGGGGCGGGGGCCGTCCTGGCCGTCGAGGTCGCGCTGCACGCAGCGGCGGATGCGCGGCAGCGCGGCGCCGAACGCGCGCATCGCCTCGAACTTGTCGTCGCCGCGCTGCTGCTGCCATTGCGGGTGGTAGCGGTACTGCTTGCGGCCGCGGGCGTCGCGACCCGTCGCCTGCAGATGGCCGTTCGCCTGGGCGCAGATCCATACCTGCTCGTACGCCGGCGGGATGGCGAGCTTGCGGATGCGCGCCAGCGTGGCCTCGTCGCGCAGGCGCTTGCCGCGGACATCGAGATAGTGCACCTGGTCGCCGCGCTTCACGCGCCGGTAGCCGGGCTCGGAATCGCTGACCCACACGAGCCCCGGCGGCACTGCGTCGGACGCGGTGTCGGCGCGGGCGGGCTGCGGCAATGGCGAACGATCGAGACGGGCGGCGGGGCGTGTCATGGCGGCGTCACATCGGCAGGCGGTGGCGTCCCATCGGCAGGCCGCGTGCCGTCGCGTCGGGCTCGCCGCTTGCTGTGCAGGGCGACCATGCCTGCCAACACTTTTGCAGACCCGGCTTCGCGCCGCGATCCGCTGCCCCATCGCCCCGTCGACACCCGCGAGTACGGCGACGACGGGCTGTTCCAGCGCCTGGTGCGGCGCCTGCGCGACCTCGCGATCATGGCGCTGGTCGGCCCGGCTGCCGGCGCGGCGGCCATCGTCGCGCTGCACTTCGCGATCGGGGCGAACCAGCCCGGGCCTGCAATGACAGCGGCCGACGTCGGGCGCCAGCGCGAGGCCGAGCGCGTCATGGCGATCCTCGAGGATCGGCCGCTCGCGACCCTTCCGCAAGCGACCGCGGTCGCGCCTGCCGCCGCGGCGCAACTGCCGACGCTGGTCGCCGCCGACTTCCGCGACACCCGGCCCACGCCCGACGCCCGCCACATGGCCGACTGGGTCGTCGCGCGCCACGACAACGGCCGCATGTCCTTCGCCGTGCTCGACAAGAAGGATGCGCGCCTGTACGTCTTCAAGCCCAACGGCGAACTGGTGGGCGACACGCCCGTGCTGCTGGGGTCGTCGCACGGCGACGATACGTTCCCCGGTATCGGCGACGTGCCGATCAACCAGGTCAAGCCTTACCAGCGCACGACGGCCGCCGGCCGCTTCGTCACGCGTCCCGGCCTCGATGCCGACCACACCGACGTCGTCTGGCTCGATTACGACGCCGCGCTCGCGATGCACCGCGTGATCAACAAGGTGAAGTCCGAGCACCGGCTCGACCACCTGGCCAACCCGAACCCGAAGGCGCGCCGCATCTCGTGGGGTTGCATCAACATCCCGATCCCGTTCTTCGACGCCTACATCTCGCCGGTGTTCGGCAAGACGCGCGGCGTGACCTACGTGATCCCGGAGCGCAAGACCTTCGCGCAGGTGTTCGAGAACAACGACGGCGCGGCCCCGGCCACGCTGGCGTCGACGACACCCGCCGACACGCTGGCGCCGAAGGACGTGGGGCAGCGCTGACCCGCGCCCCGCCCGACCGTGGCCAAGGCCGATCGTCCTTCCGTCTTCGCACCGCGCCCCGACATGACGCCGGCGCAGCAGTGCCTCGCGCACCCGCGCGCGTTCGCATGGCGCGTGCTGTGCGGCTTCCGCGCCAACCAGGGACTACTGCTGGCGGGCGCGATCGCGTACTACGCGCTGCTGTCGATCGTCCCGCTGCTGATCCTCAGCGTGATCGCGCTGTCGCACGTCATCCCCGAGCACGAACTGCTCGACACCATCGGCCGCTACCTCGCATGGCTGGTGCCGAGCCAGTCGAACGCGATCATCACCGAGCTGCGCGGCTTCCTCGACCACCGGGACGTCGTCAGCTGGCTGCTGCTCGGCTCGATGCTGTTCTTCAGCTCGCTGGCGTTCGCGGTGCTGGAGAACGCGCTGTCGGTCATCTTCGTGCACCGCATCGTCGCCCGCCAGCGCTCGTGGGTGATGAAGCTGCTGCTGCCCTACATCTACGTCGCCTGCCTGGCGGTCGGGCTGCTGCTGGTCACGCTGGTGGCCGAAGCGCTGGTCAACCTCGGCGAGTACCAGGTCGACCTGCTCGGCCACGCGTTCTCGCTGGGCCGGTTCTCGCACCTGCTGCTCTACGTGCTGGGGCTGGTGGGCGAGACGGTGCTGCTGACGTCGATCTACGTGGTGATGCCCGCGGGCCGGCTCGACGTGCGCCACGCGGTGCTGGGCGCCGCCGCCGCCGTGTTCCTGTGGGAGCTGACACGCCACGTGCTGGTGTGGTACTTCGCCACGCTGTCGCAGGTGGGCGTGGTCTACGGCTCGATGACGACGACCATCGTCGTGCTGCTGAGCCTGGAGCTCGGGGCGACGCTGGTGTTGCTGGGGGCGCAGGTGATTTCCGAGTACGAGCGCCTGCTCGCCCACGCGCCGAAGCCGCCGCCGGCCGACCTCGTGATCCACGCGGGCTGAGTGTCCGTCCAGCGCGACAGGAAGTCCTGTCCAGCGCGGCAGTACATACGGTAAAAGCTACCGATTCGGCGTCATGCTCGGCCGTTCTCCAGGACGTCGCAACGCCCTGGTTTGTCACCCGACGCCCGGCAAGGCGCTGCCCGTGCGACGGCATCCGTTGTAGGACTCGTCTGGCATGGAAACTGCAGAGCCGTCGACGCGAGGGCGCTTCGCGAACCGAAGTGCAACTCGACAGCGACCTGGAGAACGACGCTCATGACGATCATGGAAAGCCGGCCCATGGCGGATGCCGCCACCGAGATGCAGCAGTTGCTGGGGGCGCTCGTCCAGCTTCGAAAGGGCGATCCGCACGTGCGCCTGCCGATGCACTGGTCGGGTGTCGCGGGCCGCGTGGCGGACGCGTTCAACGAGGTCGTCGAGCAGAACGCCAACATGGCCGAGGAGCGCGTCGCGCTCGCGGCGTCCGAGGTCGCGCTGCGCCTGGCCGAGGAGTCGACGCGGCGCTCCAGCCTGCTCGCCGGCCTGAGCCATTCGCTGAGCGGCGTGCTCGATCTCCGCCAGGGCATGCACGCGCTGCTGTCCCACGTGGTGCCGGCGCTGGCCGCCAACGCCACGGTGGCGCTGGTCGACGAGCGCGGCGTCGTCACGCACGCGGCCACGCGCTCCTGCCTGTTCGACGAAGACGCCGTGAGCGTCGAGCTGTCGCCCGCCGGCTTGCCGAGCGCGCATTTCGCGCTGCTGCGCGCGGCGCTCGAGGCGCCTGCCGGGGCGCGGACGCGCGAGTCGGCGTTCGTGGACGGCGCGCTGCAGATGCTGCCCCTGATCCACGGCGACCGCTCCCTGGGCGGCCTGTGGATCGACGGCGAGATCGCGCCGCCGTGCGCCGCGTTGCTCGACGAAGTGGCCGCGCGCGCGTCGATCGCGTTCGCGACAGCCAGCCTGTACGGCGCACTGCAGGTCGAGATCGCGGAGCGCCGCCAGGCCGAGGCGCGCCTCGAGGAAGCCAGCCGGCGCCAGGACGAATTCCTCGCGATGCTGGCCCACGAGTTGCGCAATCCGCTGGCCCCGATCCGCAACGCCGTCGAACTGATCCGCCTGGCCGCGCCGGCCGACCCCCAGGTGCGCTGGGCCGCCGACGTCACCGATCGCCAGGTGCGCCAGCTGACGCGCCTGGTCGACGAACTGCTGGACGTCGCCCGCATCAGCCAGGGCAAGGTGGTGCTGCAGACGCAGTGCCTCGACCTCGTGACCGTGGTGACGCAGAGCGTCGACGCGCAGCGCGACATGCTCGAGCAGCGCCGCCACTCGCTCACGCTGTCCCTGCCCGAGCTGCCGGTCCACATCGACGGCGACGCCACGCGGCTCGCGCAGGTGGTCAACAACCTGCTGTCCAACGCGATCAAGTACACGCCCGAGGGCGGCGCGATCTCGGTGAGCGTCGCGCGTTCCGAAGGCGGCTCGGGCGAGTTCGCGTTGCTGGAGGTCGGCGACAACGGCATCGGCATCGACGGCGACCTGCTGCCGCACGTGTTCGAGCTGTTCGAGCAGGGCAAGCGCGCGCTCGATCGCACGCAGGGCGGCCTGGGCGTCGGGTTGACGCTGGTGCAGCGCCTGGTGCAGCTGCACGGCGGCGAGGTGGTGGCCAGCAGCGCCGGCGCCGGCCTCGGCGCGCAGTTCCGCGTGCTGCTGCCGTGCCTGGGCGCGGCCGACAAGTCCGTCATGCCGGACGAACGCGCGGGGAAATTGCCCCCGGCCGCGGTGGCGCGGCGCATCCTGGTCGTCGACGACAACGTGGACGTCGTCGAGACCACCACGATGCTGCTGTCGCTGTCGGGCCATCAGGTCCGCAGCGCCAAGGACGGCCTGCAGGCGCTGCACATGGCCGCCGAGTTCCGGCCCGACGTCGTGCTGCTGGACATCGGGCTGCCGCTGATGGACGGCTACGAGGTGGCGCGCCGCCTGCGCCAGACGCCCCAGACCGCCGGCGCGCTGCTGATCGCGCTGACCGGCTCCGGCCGGCAGGGCGACCGCCAGCGCGGTCGCGACGCTGGCTTCGACGGCCACATGCTCAAGCCGGTCGATCCGCACGCGCTCGCCAAGCTGATCGACCGCTGAGGGCCGAGGCCGTCGTCAGGTCGCGAAGGTCGTGCGCGTGAAGCCCGGCGACGGTCGGGCGATGGAACTGGCCGACGAATCGCGATGCGCGGCGCGCGGCGCGATCATGCGGTCCAGGCGCGCCAGCAGGGTCGGCACGCGCAGCGGCTTGTGCCACACGTCGCAGAAGCTGGTGCCGGCCGGCATGAACTCGGCCTCGGCGGTGACGGCGACGGCGGGGATCTCCGCCCAGCCCGGCACGCGGCGCATGCGCTCCAGCAACTCGGTGCCGTGGCAATCGGGAAGGCGCAGGTCCAGCAGAAGCAGCGACGGCTTCAGGTGCGCGGTGGTGGCCATGGCGGACGAGCCGTCGATCGCGACGACCAGGTCCAACTCGGGCCTCAACTCGAACACCGTCTGCATCAGCAGCACGTTGACCGGGTGATCCTCGACGTACAGCACCACTTCTCGCATGTCGTTCCCCTGATGTTTGCCGGCTGCGCCGGACTCGTTCGCCTCGACCCGACCCGATCGAGCAATCAGCGCGCCTGGAGTGGCGTTGCATTTCACGCTGGCGGAGCGCACGCAAGGGCAGCGTCGTCGGCAAGTCTTGCTGGCGACGCCGCCGCGGTACGTCGCTTGCGCGGTCGAGGCATCGGGCGATCCCGCCCAGACCTCGCATGAAAACGGCACCCGCCGGTGCCGCTTCTTCTGGCCGGATCAGCCGCTCATTCCGGCGTGAGGTCGACCTTGTCGGCGGCGTATTCCTTCAGCCGGTTGTAGAGCGTCTTCAGGCTCACGCCGAGCGCCGCGGCGGTGCGCTCCTTCTGCTGGTTGAAATGCTCCAGCGTCGCGACGATCAGCTGGCGCTCGGCGTCCGCCATCGACGTGCCGATCGGGATCGTGATCGAGGGGGCGTGGGATGCCGCCGCCATCGGCGCCGCGACGGGAGCGGTGGGCGCCGCGCCGCTGCGGGAAGTCAGCGACGTCGAGTAGGCGCTGTTGGCGCCGTGCGGGTCGTCGGGCAGCCATTCCTCGTTGATCGAGTTGCCCGCGGCCATCACGTAGGCGCGCTGCACGACGTTGCGCAGCTCGCGCACGTTGCCGGGCCAGCGGTAGGCCGTCAGGCGCGTCAGCGCCCCTTGCGTGAAGTTCTTGGACTTGCCTTCGCGCTCGCAGATGGCCGTCAGGAAATGCTGCGCCAGCAGCGGCACGTCCTCCGAGCGGTCGCGCAGCGGCGGCAGCTCGATCGGGAACACGTTGAGCCGATAGAGCAGGTCTTCGCGCAGCTTGCCGGACGACACCGCCAGCTCCGGCGGGCGGTTGGTCGCCGCGATGACGCGGACGTCGGTCTCCTGCGCCACGGTGGAGCCGACGCGCATGAACATGCCCGTCTCCAGCACGCGCAGCAGCTTGACCTGCAGCTCGAGCGGCATCTCGGTGATCTCGTCGAGGAACAGCGTGCCGCCATGGGCGCGTTCGAAGAAGCC